>JARRBK010000061.1 GCA_029982615.1 Tepidanaerobacteraceae bacterium
CCCTGATCATAATATATAAGGCTGAACTGGGTTTTGTTGGCCTTCGAGAGGGTGATAAAATAAGGATAGCTCAGGCCAAAGGTGATCACGGCGACCTTTTGATAGGTAAGGAATGGCCGATGGTACAGCCGTTGATTGAAAATGTTTTTTCCAAAGTCGAGCCGTCATTTTTGAGTATTGATGAATTGAAGACCTTACCGGACCTTTCCGATTTGGAGCTTGATTCCAGGGATAAAATCATGGTCTATCCGCTATGGACATCTTTGGGTGCTGTCGGTCTGTTAGGTATAATGTTTTCACCTGATTCAATGGATGACAACGATACCAGAAATCTGCAGATTTATGCGAACTTTGCCGCGATAGCTTTGGCTAATGCAAAACTTGTAAGCCGACTGGAAAAAGAAGCTGAAACCGACTTTTTGACAGGGTTTTTTAATAAGCGTACAATCCGCAAAATACTGGTTAATGAACTCGAAAGGACAATCAGGTACGGCATTCCTTTAACGGTTATTTTCCTGGATATTGATAACTTCAAGACTTATAATGACACCTTTGGCCATGTTGCCGGCGATGTGGTGCTGCAGAAGACGGCAGATATAATAAAAAACTCTATAAGGACAGTGGATATTGTGGGACGCTTCGGAGGCGAGGAGTTTGTAATTATTCTTCCTGGGACAAAAGAAGAAGGCGCTGTCGCGGTTGCTGAAAGAATACGAAAATCTATAGAGACCTATCCTTTCCCACATCGCAAAGTTACTGCAAGCCAGGGTATAGCCTTAGCAAAAAAAAGTGACTCTATTGATACCTTGCTTGAAAAGGCAGATCAGGCCCTGTATCAAGCAAAAAGACAAGGAAAAAACCGCTTTTACCTGGACCCATCGTAACAATATCACCTTAAATTGGCTTAAAACAAATACAGGTCAAGCACTTTTAAGGTTTCCCAGATTAAAGCTGTAAAGGCGTTATTGATGCGGTTGCGAATCATAAAACATAATATGTCATATAATGCTGTGGGAGGCGAGCTTAAGCTATCAAATGATATAAGCACAAGGGAGGCTGTACGCATTACTTCAAAAATTATTTACAGAGGTAAGGAAGTATGAAATATTTGAAAGACTCAAGGCAATATATGCGGACGATTTTGAAAACTATAAAAAAACAGTGCCGAAAGATTGGTTCAGATAACTGACATTGTCAAGGGTTGTCAACAACTCCATCCCCTTGACATAGAGGAGGCGATTATGAATGGATACAAAGCTTGATGGTTTTAAACTGATGCCCTGTTCTTCCACAATTTTTCTACATTCCTGGGTCGGTCGGGGATATATCTGGAGGATCTGTACGTGAAGCCTGAAATGAATGAGCCATCCATCCGGTTCTATAAAAAGATGGGAGCAGTTCCGATGGAGGACTGGACGGTGTATCGAATTTGCGATAAAGCTCTGGCCGACCTGGCGAATAAATACTGAGCAATCCGCACCATATATCCGCTTGTTTATAATTGCAAAGACAAATAGGATTGGCGCAACCGAGAGAAGCCTCAATAAAGTTTTAGATTCTGATATATTTTTTCATCATAAACATATCCCAGATCTGATATATTGACTGTCTGCCCTTTATCGACAACTATAAAATCCTCATCATAAGGGCCGGTCAATAATTTCTCCAGCATCCAGAGGTGGCCCTTTTCCGTAAACAATTTAAGGTCTGCGATTTTCGCTATTTTGCAAGCTTCATCCCAGTAATCGGCCACACTGTATGCGCCTGTATCGATTAGCATTAGTTTATCGTAATTTTTCAACATGAGTTGAAATATCCTTTTCGTCCTTTTTTCTCCATATCGAGCTATCGCATTCATGTATTCCTTCATAAGGCTCTTAGAACCTTCTATCCAGCCCTTTGTAAGGAAATATGTGGCCTTCATGCGCTCGAACTTTTCTTTTGGTTTGGAAAGGAGCATTGAAATGCAGTCGTCGGTTTTCGGGAAAATCAGGTTTGCCGTAGAGGCCTTCAGGTCTAATATGGCATTGCCGCAGAATCCGTATGCAAGCAATATGTTTTCGAATCCTTTCTGCGCATCTATTTCCTGCTGCAGTTTTGACCTGAGACGATTGGGATCGCTGTGATACTCCGAATCCACCCATACGACCGGGTATGCACATTTGGTTTTATTCATGGCCAGATTCAATTCGTCATGAAGCGTCTGGCAGGCGATGATGACATTTTTCATGGCTTCACATCCTTGTAATGTTTTGTAATTCTATTATACAATAGCAGATGAATAATTCAAGAAATATCTTTGTGAGTCAAGGGACCGTCCCCTGACTCATTCATCCTCCTGACTCACTCCGTCATCTTGAAATAAAGAAGCCAGAATAAGTATTCCGGCTTCTTCTTAATCAGACGGTCGAGCCTGGTAAGACGGTCAAGCTTGTTGAGAGGAATTCGGGGCGGATTTTGCCCGGGCTTTTAAGCCCAGCTCGGGCAGGAACATGATTACTACGGCGGCCATTAAAAAGCTCAGCGCTGCAAGGCCGAACATGGTATAAAAGTTTGTGCCAGCAATAGGGGTTATGATAAATGCGGGGATGCAGAATGCACCGATAAGCTGCATGGTGGCAATCAAACCTCCGGCGCTTCCGGCATAAACCGGGCCGATTTCCGGCAGCAGCATGGGAAAAGACATCAAAAGCGGAGAGATGGCAGCACCAACAAATCCATTTATTATGAACAAAATAGCCATGATAGCCCCCAGAGGCGCCTGCCAGGCGTAGTAAGAACCCAGTGTCGCCAGGGCAGCCGATGTTACAAGGAAGGGCTTCATATAGCCGATACGGTCGCAAATGACAGGACCCAGAACGCTGCCACCCAGCCCTCCAAGAGTTCCCAATGATGCTACAAAGCCTGCTTTTACGGGGTCTAATCCCCTTACCGTATACAGTGCATTGGGCAAAAAACCGGAAAGAGCCATCATACCACCCATAATGAACATCATGGTAAGTCCTACCAGCCAGATGCTTCTGCTTCTGGCTGCCACGCCGATGTATTTAGTAACGGGCATGCTCGGCATATCCGGTGCGCCTTCGGGTTTATCCTTCATGAATAATAGCCAAAGTGCGGCTATTATCACGCAGATTACACCTGCAGTGATGAAAGCGCTCGCCATGGACGGAAACATGGCTGATGTGGCTGTGCCTACAGTCATGGCGATGGTTGCGGAAGCCAGAACAACTCCCATGGCGGTGCCGATTTGCTCCGGAGGAAACCATGCTCCCAGCAGCTTGGAGATGTTGGCGTTCAAAAAAGCTGAACTGCATCCGGCCATTGCCATCAGTATTAGCATCTGCCAGAAGTTTGTGGCTGCAAAGCGGAAAGTTATGCCTATTATGGCGAATATAAATCCTACTGACACAACTTTCTTAACACCGAAGCGGTCAGCCATTGCTCCGGCCGCAATGCTGAAAAATATGGCGGGAAGCATTGGAGCCGAAAGGATGCTGGCGTATTGCGACGAAGAAAGATTGAGGGCAGGGATGAGTTTGTATGCAAGGGCAGGGATCTGAAACTGTGCATAACTTCCAATAAATGTTGTCAGGCAGGCAATTATCAGGATAACCCAGCGGTAGGAAGATGGCTGCTGAGCGTTATTGTTTATCACTCATGATGCTCCCTTCATATAAATTATTATCATTTAAATCAAAATTATAAAATTAAGCAGTGTAGTTTTATATCGAAAAATATGTCAAAATTTTTTTGAATCTCAAGCTCCTGGAGCCTGGGGCGCATCAGGCGCCTTTAATTTCGCCAGTGAATAAACCAACGTGGCAATTCCATAGATAACCATTGAGAGAAAGATTGGGAATCTCACCGCGTCCTGTCCGCTGATGCCTGCCACCAGAGCTATATAATAAGTGGATACAAAGCCACCCAAATTCATAAAGGCCACCAGGATGCCTGAAGCCGCAGCAAATCCTGCAGGAGGCACCACCATGCCGACTAACATCATTACTGAAGGGAAGATGATGCTGAAGCCCAAGCCTACCAGCGTGGCGCCCATGGTTAATAGCATCAGATTATTCGCATAATATACAAAGCCCATTCCTATGGCTTCCATCAACATTCCTACCGACATGGCAAATCTGTTGGTATATTGATACAATTTCCCAAAAATAGCACCTGCTACCATGCCCCCGACTGTAAACATGGAGAGCACAACACCGGCCGAGGCAGCATTTCCCATATTGCCCGTTATTATTATTGTGGACATATTTACCAGCATTGGATAGTTAAGCATTGTAGCAATCCCAAACAGAAGAGATATTATATATACCGCAAAAGGCATATTTATTTTTTCCTGCGCTTTCTGCTCCAGAGGCTGTTCCTCTTTTTTGGGTTCGGGCAGCATGAAAAGCACTAATACAAAAGAAATCACGCCCAGAAGGTGAGCCAGGAAAGCATAGTGCCAGTTGATGGAACATAGAACGGCTCCAAGCATTTGCAGCGCGATACCGCCAATATTCATTACAACGGTGCCCAGGCCGAGCATGTTGGCCCTCTCCTGGCCATCAAAGAGCTTCAGGACGAGGGCGTTTCCCAGCGGGGATATTATACCGAGCCCTATTCCAAAAACGGCCCTTGAGATCAGTATAGCAGTAAAGTCGTTCATAAATGCGGGGCAAGCTCCTGCGATTAAGAAGAGCAAGATGCCGATGATTAAAAGGGTTCTGTACTTCATTTTATTTCCGGCTAATATTCCTGCCAGTATCGTAGATGGGATTATAAAAAGGGAAGGCAGTGTGGATACGAGCAAAATCGTAGTAAAGCCGATTTGCGGGAAAGCTTCCGCAATATTTTGAATTGCCGGTGTAATAGTGCCCACTCCCATTGCTATGAAGTAAATTGACATCACGGCAATAGAGACCAGAGTTTTGTTTTTATTCATGATCCCCATCCTTTCAAATTAATTATGTTTGTTTAAATTTTTCAGTAAAATAAAGACTTAAAATGAAAGAAGTGGAAAACCGGAAGATTAGTATTTGCATGTGCATCCGGTTTTGGAGTCTGATATGATACAGCTTGGGCTCCTGTCCACTTCTTTCACCATCCATTTTTAGAGTCTAGTTTTTTTATATCAATAAGTACATCAAATAACTGAACAGAGTTTCTTCAAGGCCTTGAAGCTTTGGCTCGCCGAAATTCGATACTTCGGGATTTTCCGCCTTGTACTCTTCCCAGGTCTTGTAGTATTTGCTCTCGATTTTTCTCGAAGGCGGAACTTTATAATCATCTTTATTGAACACCATGCCTGCAGTTTCGCCGGGATTGGTGTATACGCCGTAATCCCTTACGGTTTCTGCTACAGCACACAGATTCTCAATGTTGATATCGCCGAGCAGTAGAGGTTGCTTGTCAAATCCGAAAATATATTTTCCGCCAGGAGCAAGAATGTCGATATATCTCTTTGCTTCATCCACACATTCTTGCTTTGTTTTGGTTTTGAGGTTCATGATAGGATAAAGTCCGGTGATTATATGTTTCTTGCCGAGTTTTTCCTTGATTATCTTCGGATCACCGTATTCAAACATCAATACAGTATCGGTTGGCAAATCATAGAGATAATCGAGATATCTCATCCAGTCGTGTTCGCAGAAAATTGTGCAGTGAATGCCCATAGAAGCGTACTCGTCGAGCAGTCTCTTGAAGCTGGGCCACCACAATTCGGCAAAATCCTTTTCCCTCATGAATGTGGGCATGTGGAGCGGAAGCATCACATG
Organism: Tepidanaerobacteraceae bacterium; assembly: GCA_029982615.1. Taxonomy (GTDB): domain Bacteria; phylum Bacillota; class Thermosediminibacteria; order Thermosediminibacterales; family Tepidanaerobacteraceae; genus JANLFP01. Next base: position 5,775 of record JARRBK010000061.1, read on the forward strand.
AGCATAGTTTGAAACAACCGGAGGCATGCCCATCTTTAATACTATCGGATAGAGGGCATCGCACGCTTCTTTTACCTTTTCGGGCATTCTCCTTATATCCATGCTGATACCCTTGAAGCTTCTGAGCTGATCCGCCAGAAAGTCGAAGGGCGCTTCGGTGAAACCGGTGAAGAAGGGATAGGGGTAGTACCCGTATTTTTCGATGAGCTTTGACATAATCATGCCGCATTGCTGCATTTCATTATTGAAAGCGAGTATGCTTTTTGCAAGGGTAATGGCAGTATTTATTGGATCATCGAGATTGAAAGCCTTGTACTGCCTGGGGATTACCCTCTCCAGCAGACAGTCGTATGGGTGCTCTATCAGGTAGTCGTAGTCTTCGGGAAGCATCCCGATGACTTCCGGATGCTGAATGAAGCCGTTGGATGCCATCTGGAAGGATTGGGATTTTAGAAGCTGATAGAAAGAGGGGAACCTCATTGAACCCGAAAAAACGCAGGTGTCGGAATATACGGTTTCACATATTTTGTCAGCTGCACCTTCGATTAAAGCAGGATTCCATTGGGTTTCAGCCAAATCCAGGCCACCGAACTGAGCGATGATTTCAAAGGGAAGGCTTATGCTTACCGGCACTCTCTTCGGAATCTTGTTGTCGTATACGTCATGGAATATGCTAATCCTTTCCTGCTGCAGGGCTTTCACATCAGTCATTTTATTTCACCCACCCTTGGCAGATTTTCACGCCTTCAGCGGCGTTGGTGGTATAGGCGTCAGCCCCAACATACTCGCACGCCTCTTTTGTAACAGGGTTTCCACCGATTATTATCTTCACGCTGTCGCGAAGCCCGGCCTTTTTCAACCCCTCTATGGTGTCTTTCATGGATTCTATGGCCAGCGTCAGAACTCCGCTCATTCCCACTATCTCGGGCTTTACTTCCTTCACCTTTTCCACAAAGTTTTCCACCGGCTGGTCAATGCCCAGATCATGCACCACAAAGCCCGCAGCCTCTGCCATGCTTCTGAAAATGTTTTTTCCGATGTCGTGCAGATCGCCGTGGACGGTGCCCAATACAATCGTTCCCACTTTTGATTCGCTTTTGCCACCTATCACCGGTTTTAGAGTGTTGATGGCTTCAGTCAGAAGCTCTCCCGCGAAGATTAAATCTCCCACGAAGTATTCGCCCTTTTCGAACAAATCCCCCACGATTCCCATGCCCTGTTGGCACGCATTGACCACTTTTTGGGCTTCT
>JARRBK010000021.1 GCA_029982615.1 Tepidanaerobacteraceae bacterium
AGGCCAATGTTCGTCTTTTTGTTGGCTTCGGTTTAATATTGTCTTTTTTTGATTGAAATTATTTTGCTTTTATACTTGACTTTTTTTAGCTGGTCTAATGATCATGAATCATGTTTAATTACGAATGAGTCAGGGTAAAGCCTCTATTTCTTTAACTCACCCTGACTCATTGACTTATTTACATTCTTCCACATTTATCTTTTCTTGAGGCAGGATAAATCTGTTCAATATATCGAGAAGACCGTTTTCAAAATTGCTAAGGGTGGTGTATTTCGCACAGCTTTTAATATGTTCTGCAGCATTGCCCATAGCTATACCGAGGCCTGCGTATTTTAACATGGATATATCATTGTAAGCATCTCCAATAGTTATTACTTCTGAACTTTCAATTTTAAATGCTTCTGCGAGAAACTTTACGGCGCTTCCCTTGTTGACACCCTTAAGGTTTATTTCCATATGGCTTGAATCCGAAAGGCTTACTTCAAAGTTCTGTTCCAGTTTTAAAAGAAGTTCATTGGGAACCTCTGACCTTTTCGATACATCGCCCACAGCAAACACTTTATATGAACTCAGGTTTTTTTGTTTAACGTAATCGATAAGATCATCTACTACACTATATTCTATGTTTTCACATTCATTAATGTACCATTGTGTCCTATCGTTAAGTTTATCAATTTTCAACATCTCATTTTCATATATGATCGCTTCATAATCCCACGCCCTTAATATCTCTATGAGTTCCACAATTTGTTCTGCTGGAATGGGCCTTTCAAGTATGCGGTTGTGAGTATAAATATCTATTATGAGGGCGCCGTTGTAACAGATGAGTGGTGCATTTATCATAATTTCCCGGGCAATAGGTTCAGCCCTCGCCAGCATCCTGCCGGTGGCAATGGTAGTTATAAACCCCCTTTTCTCTCTTAAAACAGCCAGGATTTTTTTTGTTTCTTCCGGCACTCTGCCTTCACTGTCAAGCAAAGTGCCGTCGATATCAGTCACAAGCATGTGGTACATAAAAGACCTCCTTTGAAAAATTAATATTTAACAACACTCGTTCAACAGCTTTCCAAATCTTTTATCCAAATGCTGCTGTCAGCATCGCTGGGCATGCGCCAATCGCCCCGGGGCGAAAGGCTTATGCTTCCTACCTTTGGCCCATCGGGAAGGGCTGACCTTTTAAATTGTTGAGAAAAAAACCTCGTATAAAAATTTTTCAGCCATTTTTTTATCACTTCAGGGTCATATTTATCTCTAAAAGCAATGGTAGCAAGGAACAGCAGCTTTTGCGGAGTCATGCCGTATCTCACTGCATAGAACAGAAAAAAATCGTGCAGTTCATAGGGGCCAACTTCTTCCTCTGTCTTTTGTCGGATGTATCCCTTCTCATCCGGAGGAATGAGTTCCGGGCTTATCGGAGTATCGATAATTCTATAAAGTACTTTTCGAGTATTTTCTTCGGCTACATTATCGGCAACCCATTTTACCAGAAATTTCACTAGAGTTTTGGGCACGCCGCAGTTTACCGAATACATGGACATATGGTCCCCATTGTATGTGGCCCATCCCAATGCAAGTTCCGACAAATCTCCAGTTCCCACCACCAATCCTCCCACCTTATTGGCAATATCCATTAAAATCTGCGTCCTCTCCCGGGCCTGGAGGTTTTCATATGTAATGTCATGGTGCTCTGGATCCTGCCCTATATCTTTCATGTGCTGTAAGCAGGCAGGTTTTATGTCAATTTCCCGTATGTCCACGCCCAGAGATCTCATCAAAGCCATCGCATTATCATATGTCATATCTGTTGTGCCAAAGCCCGGCATGGTTACAGCCTGGATGTTCTGCCTGGATATCCCCAACAAGTCGAAGGTTTTCACCGTCACAAGCAGCGCCAGAGTGGAGTCAAGGCCCCCTGAAATACCGATGACAGCCTTTTTTGAACCGGTATGTTCCAGCCTTTTGGCAAGGCCGGCCGTCTGAATGTTAAATATCTCTTCGCACCTTTTGTCCACTGAATCCGGATCTTCAGGCACAAATGGATGGGGGTGAATTTTTCTGCTGAATCTATTTGCATCAGCCACCAGTTGTTTTGAAAATTCAAATTTCACTATTTTGCACATCCCTCGGTCAAGCTCCCTGTCACAGTCGTCGGCAAAGGTTTTGTTTGAGCGCCGTTCATACGCCAGCCGATCCACATCTATCTCGGAATAGATTATGACGTTTCCCCTGTTGAACCTTTCCGATTCTTCCAGGATAGTTCCGTTTTCAGCTATAAGGCAGTGGCCGCCGAAAACCAAATCGGTGGTGGATTCATATACGCCCGCACCGGAATATATATATCCGCTGATACACCGGGCACTCTGCTGTTCTACCAGTTTTCTCCTGTATTCCGCCTTGGCCACCAATTCATTGCTGGCTGAAAGGTTTGCAATTATATTGGCGCCGCTTAAAGCAAGATAAGAACTGGGAGGAATGACTGCCCAAAGGTCTTCACATATTTCTATACCTAACGCTATATCATAATTCTCGTTTCGAAATATAAGATAGCCAAAGGGCACGGAATGGCCACAAATATTTATCTCTGATACTTCTTTGCTTATTTTCCAACCGGATGTAAACCATCTTTTTTCATAAAATTCTTTATAATTTGGCATAAACATCTTTGGAACGATGCCTAAAACGTGGCCATGCTGAATGACAGCGGCACAATTATATAGCCTGTTGTGTATAGCAAGGGGCAGGCCGATTACTGCCAATATATCTAAGTCCATGGTTTTATCCAAAAGCTCAAAAAGTGAATTTATAGATTTTTCCAGAAGTTTTCTTTGCAAAAAGAGGTCGTTACACGTATACGCCGTAATACACAATTCCGGAAATACAATTATGGCGGCACCATCTCTATTTGCCTGTCGCATCAATTTTTCTATTTCGCTTATGTTGTAATCGGTGTTTGCAACCTTTAGTTTTGGTGATGCCGACGCAACCTTTATAAATCCATAGTTTGCCATAAAATGTTCTTCCCTTCATAAAAATATATTAAAAAATATATTACAGTTTGAATTGGAATTTTCCCTTCTAAAAACATGAAAAAATTAAGGGCAGCATCCATCACTACCCTCATATTTAAAACCCTTTGATAAAGAACTATTATCATCAAAAATCGGAAATATTCAATTTCATTATATTATTACCACTTTAGTCAGTCAAGAATTTTGAGTAAAATTATTTGTGACCCATCAATTTTCAGATTTTTTCCTTTTATGCTTGCTGTTACATATCCTAACCTTGACTCATATATACATCATTTACCCTATCCTGCAAATATATCTTATAGTATTTGCCCGTCGGTATTTCTTTATATATTTTATAGCCTTCATCTATGCACGCCTGGCAGGCGTCACGCGGTATGGAGACAGCGAATATCTCATAGCCCCGGTCGGAGCGGGAATGTATGGTGTTCAGGCCGGAACAATGAGAACATACTTTAAATTTCTGAACCTGCTCTTCCATTATGCCGTCGGTGTCGTAGTACACATTCCTGGCCCTTGTTACATATTCTCGCCCTTTTAAAGTTTCTCTAGATATATCTTCTTTTCTTCGCCATCTTTCATAAATCTTTTCGCAGAGCCCTTTAATATACTCGGTGATGCGGAAAGATTGCTTGAGCTTTTTGGGATCATAATCAGGTTCCATTACATGAGAGTAATCAAGGCCAGCCATGGCCAGGATTATACCGAGATTCACGTATGGAAGGGCTCCTTCTATAGAATATCCGCCTTCCAGAATTGCGATGTCAGGGTTTAACCTGTGGTTTAATTCAGCATACCCGTGAGCTGTAAAATTCATGTTGGTAATGGGATCTGTATAGTGGTTGTCCTGGCCGGCAGAATTCACCACCAACTCTGGCTTGTATTCCTCCAGTATTGGGATTACAAGATTATCCAGCACATATAAAAAACCCTCTTCCCCTGTTTCCGGCGGCAGGGGGATATTTATGTTATACCCCATCGCTGCCGGGCCGCCAAACTCATCCAAAAAACCTGTGCCGGGATAAAGAGTCCTGCCGTCCTGATGGAATGATATATAAAGGGTATCCTTATCGTTCCAGTATATGTCCTGAGTCCCGTCCCCATGGTGGCAATCGGTGTCGACTATGGCGATTCGCCTATTGCCAAACCTTTGCCTTACGTTTTCCAGCATTACCGCCTCTATATTTATGATGCAAAAACCTCTATCGCCAAAAACTACCCTCTGGGCGTGATGTCCCGGCGGCCTCACTATGGCAAAGGCTTTATCCACATCTTTTTCCATTACGACCTCTGCAGCTTTAATGGCACCTCCAGCGGAGATTAGATGTGACTCGGTTACTCGCGACATCACATCAGGCACGCAAAAATGGACCCTCTGTACATCTTTCTCAGTAGCCATGCCAGGATTATAGAATTTTATCCCTTCGACATCGGCTATTCCCTCTTCGAATACCTGGTCCTGGGTGTACAGCAGCCTTTCTTCCCTCTCGGGGTGGGTTGGGCTTATGGCCCAATCGAAAGCTGGAAAAAATATAAGACCAAGTCTATTTTTAGCCCTAAGCATAATCTACACCTCGCAACTCATAAAGTAGCCCGGGTTTTATCTGGGCTCTAATTCTTATGTTTTTGCCACTGGTATAAAACCCGCGCACCATGTTGAAACTCGATTCTTCTGTTATCTCTGCCTCCATTTCGCTGCCTTCGGCTCCCAGCATAGAGGCTCTTTGCTGTAAAAGCTCCAGTGCTTTTCGCCTGGCCATTTCCAAAGTGAAATTCCTGTCAATTTTCTCATACAAACCAATTTCCGGAGCTGAAAGCGTCCCTTTTGCTGTATCAGCGAGAAGCGTAATCTCTGCAGTTGTTTTTGCTAGGGCTGCCCCAACCGCATTGGCTACCTCGAAATGCTTCGGAACACGGCAGGGTAGTTGGAATTTTTTCTCCAGAACGGGAGCCATAGCTCTGGCAGGCCCCCCTATAATAGAAACATATTCGGGCTTCAATCTCTTTCTGTACAAAAGTTCCTTCACGGTATATACAGGCCTGCTGTTTATATCCGCAAGAAGGCTGTCCACCTTCTGCTTTATTATTTCTCCCATCTTTTCATATATTGCTTGGGCCGCGGCTCTCGCATCCACTCCTAGCTGTTCCCCTATTTTTTTCATGGCTGATATAGCCTGATCTTTTTGCCCGAAATCAAGAAGGCCGAGCACTATCATAGCATCACTCGGGGTAGGCACAGGGCCTCCCATGGCCATTGGAAACCCTTCTCTCCTCGGGCCGATTTTTATTTCTCCGTTTTCTACTGAAACGGCACTATCTCCGCCCAAGCCTATGGAAACATTGTAAACGGATCTTATCAATGTTTTCAAGTTTCCTATGCTAATCCCCAGGGGTTCAAAAAGCGGAACCCCGTCAGCCACAAAGGAAATATCCGTAGTGGTACCGCCGATGTCTAGAAAAACCGCATCTTTGTCAGCGGGATTGAAAGCACAAGATCCCATCAAGCTGGCAGCCGGGCCCGAGAGAATAGTATATACCGGATACTTCTCAGCGGCATCCAGGCTTACGGTGCCTCCATCCGCTTTTAAGACATTTACAGGCGCGTTGATTTCCTTTTTAGCCAAGGCCTGTCTAAGGCTTTCGCAAAAGGCTTTAAACACTTGGTAAACGGCAGAGTTTAGGTAAGATGTGAAAACTCTTCGCGGAAAATTGAGCTTCCCAGAAAGGGCATGTCCCATTGTAACGGGGAAGAATTCATCCTTCAATATCTCTTTTATCTTGGTTTCATGCATCGGATTTCTTACTGAAAACTTGGCTGCCACTGCACAGGCCTTTATGCCCTTTTTCCTGAAGCGAGCTGCAGCTTCTTCGATTTCTTCAGGGGCCACAGATTTTATCTCTCTTCCCCGATGGTCAATATAACCCGATATGAAAACATTCTCTTGGCCACAGGCCAAAAAGGATGGATCGAGCCCCGGGCCGCTCTCTATAATCATTCCAACAGGTGTGGTTTTTCCCTCTATTATGGCATTGGTCGACACTGTTGTGCTTAAATTTATGCGCTCCAGGTTTGAAAAATCCTTCCCCAAAAGCAAGTCGTCCAATGTCTTCCAAATTGAACCAAAAAGGTCGGAGCGGTCGGTGGGTGTTTTAGCTTGCTCCACAATATTGCCACGGTCGATAAGGCAAGCATCTACATGGGTGCCCCCCATATCCAGCCCCACAATCAATTTGCATACCTCCTTAAAATTCATTCTCCTTGAATTTTTATTTCAGGTTCCAATTCTACATTAAATTTTCTCTTCACTTCCTTTTGTATATGGTTTATTAAATTCAATACATCTTCGCATGTGGCATTATCTATATTTACTATAAAGCCTGCGTGCAGATCAGAAACCATTGCCCCGCCGATTCTAAAGCCCTTGAGGCCCGCCTTTTCTATAAGGTATCCAGCAAAATTCCCGGGAGGCCTTTTGAAGGCGCTACCGGCGCTGGGCAAATTCAAAGGCTGCTTTTGCTTTCTTCGGGTCAGGAAATCTTCCATCCTGGCTTTTATTTCATTATAGTCGCCTGGAGAAAGTTCGAGCTCCACGTCAAGCAAAATCCTGCCGCCATTTTGAAGTATGGAATACCGGTATGAATATCCCAGTTCATCTTTAGACATTTCGTATATATTGCCATTGAAATCCAACACTCTGATTTTTTTCACCACATCTGCCATCTGGCCGCCATAGGCCCCTGCGTTCATTACCACGGCGCCTCCCACAGTCCCCGGGATACCGCATGCAAATTCCAACCCACTAAGACTATTTTGCAAAGCCAAGCAGCCGATAGATGACAGTGCAACTCCTGCCTTGCATTTTATTAAATTATTATTTACTTGTATATCATTAAAATTCTGGGCAAGTTTTATCACGACACCCCTTATGCCTTTATCTCCGACCAGAAGGTTAGTACCATTCCCCATCACAAAAAAAGGGACCCCTTCCCTTTTGCAGAAATCAACAATTCCCTTAATCTCTTGGACATCCCTCGGTAACGCAAGAATATCAGCAGGCCCGCCTATGCGAAAGGAGGTATGATTTTTCATAGGTTCATTTGCTTTGATTCTTTCTGGGGGTATAATTTTTTTTAAACAATTGTATATCATCTCAACCTCCATTTTGCCTTCCCTTCTTTAAATTAAAACTTAATATATTAAAGAGCCATCATAATTTATTTCTATATTTTATGGATAAATCCTGCATTTTTTTAAAATCCTTGCCAGTTCATATTATATAATATGCTTTTCTATATAAAAACTCAATTGTCTTTATAATTTCCCCAAATTTTATTCATTATTTCGTGAGGTTCTACATCGTCGGCTATTTTGTAAAAACTTACGCCTTTATTTTCTTCATCAATAACGATAAAAGCTATCGGGGAAATGCTTCCCCAAAAGCATGTACCAAGAGTATCAAAACATCCAAAATTAATGCTCAAAACGGGTATAAAAGTAATGCCGCCTATCGCTTTCGGCTGACCCATGACAACTTTATCATCAAACCCGTTTTCCTTAAGTTCCATACATATCCTCCAGCAAATAATATATATCAGTATAATCTGAATTTTTAGCCCAGCTCTTGCTGCCCGCATATCTAGTTTATTTTACCCATGATTAGAGAAACTATTCTGAAGCCGATAATTTTTCTATTTCTACGGCAGCATCCTCCAGAGCCTGGGCAGGAGTTTTTTTTGCAAGCAAAGCCATGCGGATCTGGCTAGTCAAAATTTCATCCTTTCTGCTCAAGTTTTTCACTTTTGGCAAAATATGGGCATCTTCCACCATTTCTTCCATCTTTTTAATCAGCTGGCCCTCATCATTCTTTTGACGGGCAGCAATTATAGCGGGAAACACCCCGTATTGATAAAGGCATCTCTGTTCCTTCTCCGAGGTAATTTGGCTCAGAAATTCCGCACAAACTTTTTTCTTGGCAACATCTTGCTGCCTAAAAATGCCGTATGCTGAAACGATAGCAAAAGTTCTGGGCTGTTTTTGACCTGAAGGGTACCGCACAACATCAAAATCAAAACCTTTGCCCGAGTTTTTTATTTCTTCTAGGACCTTTATAGCCCACGGGCCTGCAGGGTAAACCGCAATCCTTCTTTTCTCGGCAAAGTCTCCCCATACCTTATTCTCTTCCATAGTGCCGTAATCTTCAATGGGCACCACCTTATATTTTGCAGCAAGGTCTGCCAGCCTGGAAAGAGCTGATATGCCCTCCGGACAGTTTAATACAAAATTGCCGTTTTCATCAAAAATATTCGCGCCGTCCACAGTTAAAAAAGGCCATGCCGTGAAATTTCCTGGAGATAAGAACAGGTTAAAGCCGTAATGATCAGTTTTGCTGTTTTGGCGGTTGTTAAAAGTCAATTTCTGAAGGGCATCTATAAATTCATCGTAAGACCATGTTCCGTTTTCAGGAAGCGCCACTTTTTTTGCACTGAAGGTTTCCTTGTTTAAAAAAAGTGCATGAGTGGTGATAAACCACGGAAATCCATAAATTTGCCCCTGGTATGATACCGCTTCCGCCGCCCTTTTGTCATATTTTGCCATATCTTCGGGTTTGATGAAATCGTCCAGCGGCTCCAGATATCCTGCAGATATGAAGTCAAAATCCGCTCCAACAGGGGCTATATCGGGCGGTGTACCAGCCGCCGCGGCAGCTCTGAGCTCTATAAAACCGTATTCCCATTTCAGACGCCTTAAATCGATGAATACGCCAGGATGATTTTTCTCAAACTCGGAAATTTTAGCTTTAATCCATCCAAACCTGTCCCCATTTTTGTCCCGCCACCGGGGAAAATCCCACAGGGTGATTACACCGCGCCAATCCTGGCTTTGCTCTGATTCAACGCTTTTTTTGTTAAACCTGCACCCGGTAAAAAAAATAAGTGTAAAGGAAAAAAACAAAATAAAAAATAGGGCAAACGGCCGTCTCAGCACACCTTATTCCTCCCTCCAGCCTTTTTACCCTATTTATATTATTTTCTCTGAAAGTTTATTCGATAAAAATTATTGGTCCACTGTTTTGGTGAGCATCTCATAAGATTTCATTATGCTCCGGGTTATATCGCCAGGGACTCCGTCCCCTATTATCTTTCCGTCTATTTTCACCAGGGGCATGATTTCCGTCATTGTTCCGGAAACAAATACCTCTTCTGCTTCGAACAGGTCCTGTAGTGAAAATACTTCTTCGGAATATTCTATATGGTTCTTCTCAGCTATTTCAAGCACCACCCCCCGGGTAATGCCGTGAAGAATAAGATTGTTGGCCGGGTGGGTCAATAGTTTTTTATCCTTGACTATAAACACATTGCTGCTGGAAGCTTCAGTTACACATCCTCCCCGGTGGAATATGGCCTCATATGCCCCGGCCTTTTTGGCCTTTTCTTTGGCTATGCTGTTGGCCAAAAGTTGAACGGTTTTTATATTGCATCGGCTCCAGCGTTCATCGGGAACGGTTATGCCGGTGACACCGTTTTCGTAATATTCTATCGGTTGGGGCTGGGCTTTTCTAACTATTACAACCCATGTGCAGGAACTTTCCGGTGGAAAAACATGCTGGCGCGGGTAAGCTCCTCTGGTAACCTGAATATACACCGAAGCATCTTTAAAACCGCTCTCATCTACAGCCTTATAGCAGACTCTTTCCAGGTTGTCTATACCGAAATCCAGATTCATGTAGATTTCTTCCGCCCCCTTTTTCATTCGGGCAAGGTGCCTATCCAGGTAAAAAAACCTGCCGTCGTACACTCTTACAACTTCATAAATTCCGTCTCCGAACTGAAATCCTCTGTCTTCCACCGACACCTTTGCGTTTTCATAGTCCACCCTTTCACCGTTTAAATACACCACAGCAGACATGATAAACCTCCTTCAGCTTAAATTTTTGCACTGGATTTATAATCTGGAACAAATTCCCTGCCCTTTGACTTTAAAAAATCTATTACCTTCTCTGCAGAAACGTTCAACACATTTTCATAAGGTATTTTTGCCTGTTCAATAATCTTCAAAGCCTTGTCTGAATTACCAACATCGAAGCAAATGTGAGCATCACTGCCCACAGATATTTTCGCTCCTAGAGCTGCCGCCTTTTTTGCAATGAGCAGGCAATTTTCCTCGCTGCCCCTGCGGCTTACTGTAAAAGAACTGTTATTAATTTCTATCAACACATTGTATTCCATAGCTGCCTTAACCACTTTGTCAATGTTTATAGGGAATTCCGGATTTCCAGGGTGCACCAGCACATCTACATAAGGGTTCTTCATGGCATTGATGGCCGCCATGGTATTTTCTTCTACACTGCCGCATTTATAACACATGGTATGAAAACCTGCAAGGACTATATCAAGCTCCTTTAAATAAGTTTCCTGCAGGTCCAAATTCCCGTCGCCATCCATAATATTTGCCTCTATCCCGCGCAGTATGTAAACCCCTTCTATCCATCTCGGCAATACTTTTATATTGCCAAAATGATAAAAGTGGGCCCCCCCCGGCAAGCATGGGCCGTGATCTGTTATGGCAATCATTTTTAAGCCCTTTCTTGCCGCTTCCCGCGCGTTTTCCACCACCGTACTGTAAGCATGGCCGCTGGCTACAGTATGGCAGTGGGTATCAACTTCCAGTATCATATTTCCTCCTCCACTTCAGCTTTTCATACGTTCCTTCAGGGAATTTATATAATCTATCTCTGTAGGGTCTTTCTGGTTTAAAACAGCAAGATACGCGCTCACATAATCACCGAAAATTATCAGGTAAAGCATCCTTTCCAGCGGCGATTCACCCTGGGGCCATACCTCTGTAATCCCGCTGACCACGCCTTCAATTAAGCTTTTTGTTATTTCAATTCGCTTTTTAATGCGGTCCATTTCATCGGGTGACCTCAGAATCACTATTTCCATTTTTGAAAGCAAATCCCGATCCCCTTCATAACCCATTATTTCATTATGGTTTAATTCGGGAAAAACGTTGAAAAATGCTGGATGCTTTGAGTTTTCGTTGAACTGCCCTTTCCACCTTACTGCAACCACTTCAGTAATACCTGCCACACCGTAAATCACTGGCAGTTTTTTGTGAAGCTTTCTTGCTAAGAGTTTTGCAGGGTTTTCACTTTCTGGAGTTTCATAATGAAACTGCTTCCTTGCTTCCTTTAATAGGTTTATGCTTTCTTCAATTTTAAAATGCTTCTTCGGGATTATCCCCTGTTCTTCCAACACCACCAGCAGCGGGAAAAAAGAATATCCAAGCGCTGCCCTTGGCGGCATGCCAGCAGGAATGGTTATGACCGGCACTTCGTCTGCAAGAGCTTTTTTCTTCAGCTCGCCTCCGGTGGTGATAACAAGGATTTTTGCCTTCCGTTTTAAAGCTTCCTGATAGGCTGCAAGAGTCTCCTCAGTATTTCCGGAATAGCTCGATGCGATAACCAAAGTCTTTTCATCCACAAACGCCGGAAGCGTATAATCTCTATTTACCATAATTGGTATTATTGAATGATTCTGGCACAGCATTCGGAGAAGATCACCGCCTATGGCGGAACCTCCAAGGCCTGTAACCACTACATTCATTATGTTATGAAACCTCAGCCCTTTGATGGAATCGCGCGCAATATTGACCGCTCTTTCGCCCGTTTCAGGCAAATTATGGATTAAATCCAGCATACCGCTTTTGTCAAGATTTTTTATAGCTGTTAAATCATCCAACATATAAAAACCTCCATTTATTTTTATTTTTTTTCATTGATTTCCTTAAAAAGTATTCTGGAAAACTGCAGTGCTGCATTATAACCCATATCCTTCAATCTATGATCCATGGCTGCCACCTCAAGGATGGCTGCAACGTTCCTGCCCGGTCGAATGGGGATGGTTTTCTTGGGAATAAAAGAATCCAGGATATTTATTTTTTCTTGCTCAAGGCCCAGCCTGTCAGTTTCCTTATATTTTTCCCATTCTACCATCTCAACTACCATTTCAATTTTTATATTATCCCTTACTGCTCCGGCGCCGAAAATAGTCTTTACATCGATGATGCCCAGGCCGCGCACTTCCAGATAATATCTGATAAGTTCCGGTGCGCTGCCTATCAATACATTCTTTGCGGTCTGTTTTATTTCCACCACATCATCCGCTACCAGCCGATGGCCCCTCTTTATGAGTTCAATGGCGGTCTCGCTCTTGCCTATACCGCTCTCCCCCAGTATCAACACGCCCACCCCGTAAATATCCACCAGCACTCCATGCATTGTGGTCCTGGGTGCCAGCGCACTTTCAAGATAATCGGTGAGTATGCTTATGAACCGGGTGGTGGCCACGGGAGAGGTAAGGACATACCTGCTGTATTTTTTTGCAACTTCAATCATTTCCGCCGGAGGTTCAAGTTTTCTCGTGATAATAACACACGGAACCTCATAGGAAAATAATTTTTCCAGCCGCTGCCTTCTAGTTTCATCTGGAAGGCTGTTAAGAAATGATATTTCTGTCATGCCCATTATCTGTATTCTTTCAAAAGCGAAGTAATCAAAATAACCTGCCAGTTCCAATCCCGGCCGGTTGAGATCCGGGACATATATATCCGGCGGGGTTTTGCCGCTTTCGCAGAGTATACCCAGATTCATTTCTTCTATTATTTCTTTCAGGTTTACTTTCTGCAAAACCGCCACCTCCATCTTTTTTATTAAATATTATTCCATGATGTACCTTTTAACAAACAGGAATTCAAGTTGAAACCCGGTTCCATAAAACGCCTTTATGTTAATGTTATTCTACAAAAGAAAATAGATTCCTCCTATATAGGATAAATAATTAAATCAAATTCAGAAATACTATAAATGAAATAAGCCATATTGAAATATACCGTAAATGGAAACACGGCCCCACACCTTAATTTTAATTATGCGAACCAATCCTAAAATATCTAATCTAAAATATTGAGATAGGAGGATATTCCATGGCAAACATAAAATGCAATGTCTCCACCTGTAAATACAACAAAGACAATGAATGCTGTGCGAAAAACGTAATGGTCAATTCCATAAGGCAGGGGTGCACATCAAAAGAAGGCACCTATTGTGACGCCTACGAGAAAAATGATTATTACGATAAATCAAATGCCACCGACGGAAATTCCTGCTGGGATTAGTTATTCCAATAACAACTATGCCCCGCATTATGCGTATAAAATACGTCACCGGGATAATATAGCTTGCCCATCACATTGTATAAGGCATCGCTTCCAGCGGGAATATGAAGCCCGATAATATTATGCTCGGCATAATTGTCATCACTGTCATCTGCATTGCCTGAAGCTGCGTCCTTGCTATGGTTGAAATAAGTATGCCGATGGAAAGGGCTACAATAATAAAAACCATAATAAAAACCATGGCAAGCAAAAACAGCAGCAGTAAATTTCCTTTTACAGGGACTTTAAACAGGAATACACCCAATGAAAGCAAAATGGTAAAATCAAAAAACGCGATAAAGATATACGGAATGATTTTTCCCACCATCAATTCTGCCGATTTTATAGGGATGACTATCAGCTGCTCTATGGTCCCCCTTTCCCTCACCAGGGCAAAAGCCGTAAGCATTATTGTTATATTCTGCATGATGAGGCCTATTAAGCCTGGTATAGTAAATATTTCTGCCCTTATGGCGGGATTGTAAATCATTCTGGGGCCTCATATCCACAGGAACAGGGACAAGCGATGTCCCCTTTTTCAATAAGGCGGTCATGTTAATTTCCCTGGAAAAATTCTCGGCAATCATGATGCTGCTGGAAAAGACTGTCCTCGCTACCGTAGGATCTGAACCATCGATTAAAATTTCCGCTGGGGCTGTTTCGCCCTTAAAAAATTACATATAACCGATGCTCTTTTTGATAAGTTCTGAATCCTTCAATATGTCGTACTCCAGAACCCTTCCGCTTCCAGTAAAGCGAAATTTTATTCTCAAAATCATCTTCATCTGATATAATTTTATCTGTACCACTCGAAAGGAGACTCAACGAATGAAAAGATTTTTACACCGAAAAAAAATCTTTAATATGTTGCTTCTGGCAACTTTTGTTATAACAATCCTTTTATCGGGCTGTTCGGTTCAAACCTCTCCAGATACGGAAAAAACATCTCAAACCGATATATCGCCATCGGCTTCCCCGCTTTTGAAAGTAACTTTCTTAGATGTGGGGCAGGCAGACAGCATCTTTATCAAACTCCCCGAAGGCAAGACCATGCTGATAGACGCTGGCAACAACGATGACGGCAAAACCATTATAAATTACATAAAAAAACAGGGCGCAAAAAAACTGGATGCGGTAGTTGAAACCCATCCCCATGAAGACCACATCGGAGCCATGGACGATATTATAAACACCTTTGAGATCGGGAAAATATACATGCCCAACGTCACTACCACCACCCGGACCTTTAAAGATGTCCTCACATCTGCCGCAGCCAAGGGTTTAAAAATCACCAGCGCAAAAGGCGGGATGAGCATACCGCTGGAAGGCGACGTAAAGATTGAAATCCTGGCGCCAAACAGTAAAAAATATGAGGACCTTAACAATTACAGCGTTGTTTTAAAGATGACCTACAAAAAAACTTCTTTTCTTTTCACCGGGGATGCCGAAAAGTTATCAGAGGATGAAATGATAAAACACAATTATGATTTAAAAGCCGATGTCCTGAAGGTGGGCCATCACGGAAGCAATTCCGCAACTTCCGAAGAATTTTTGTCTGCCGTCTCTCCCAAGTACGCGATAATTAGCGTAGGAAAAAACAATGAGTACGGCCATCCGCACAAAGAAACGCTGGAGCGCCTGGTGGCCCACGGAGTAAAAGTTTATACCACAGCCGACAACGGCAACATACTGGTCACCAGTGACGGCGAAAATATAAAAATCAGCAGAGCCCCCTAAAATAACCGTCATAAAATGTTTGTCACAGTCCATACGTTCTGTTTGATTTTTTTGGTCGCTGAAACAGTTCCATCATTTTCCCGGGAGGGGTTATATGTACGGTGTTATCGACAGGTTCGAAGGCGAGTTTGCCGTAATTGAAACCGACGATAAAAAGATATTAAACATCAAGAGAAATCATTTGCCAGAAAAAGCCAGGGAAGGCGATGTGGTAGACCTTAAAACCATGGCTGTGGATGAAGAAGAGACTTTGCGCCGCAAAGAATATATACGAAAGCTTTCCGATAAAATTTTTCAAGATGAATGAGTTTGTATCAGAACACCTTTTCTCCCAACACCGCTTCTCTTTCCGGCTGCAGCAAAATCACCCGGCCCTCTTCATCCCTCACCCCCAGTATAAGGACTTCCGACATAAAACCGGCAATTCTCTTTGGGGGAAAGTTAACCACGCCTATCACCTGGCGGCCGATCAAGTCTTCCTTTTTATAAAGCGCCGTCACCTGAGCGCTGGATTTTTTTATCCCTATCTCCTGCCCGAAATCAACGGTCAGCTTATATGCAGGTTTTCTGGCCTTGGGAAACTCTTCCACATTAAGAATTTTCCCCACCCGCATATCCACTTTTTCAAAATCCTCGTAGCCGATCATTAATCATCATCTCCCTTATGATTATTTTATGGAAGGAAGGTATGCATTCCCTCCTTCCCGAATTTAAACGCCTGATTTTTTACAATAAAAACCGCTTTTTTATTTTAAATGTTCAGGGTTTAACTTCTGAAGTTCTTTGGGGATAAATATACCATCTTTTCTGATTAATTTATCATCAAACCAAATTTCTCCGCCCCCGTATTCGGGCCGCTGGATATAAACCAGGTCCCAGTGTATGGCGGATTTGTTTTTGTTGTCGCATTCCTCGTAACACTTGCCAGGCGTAAAATGTATGCTGCCGGCGATCTTCTCATCAAAAAGCGTATCTTTCATTGGTTTTAAAATATATGGGTTCAAACCCAGGGAGAATTCTCCAATGTAACGGGCGCCCTCGTCGGTATCAAGAATTTTGTTGAGACGCTCGGTATCGTTAGCAGTGGCTTTAACTATTTTTCCGTTTTTGAATTCAAATCTAATATCTGTAAAAGTGAAACCCTGGTATACTGATGGTGTATTGTAAGAAATAACGCCGTTTACCGAGTCCCTCACAGGTGCGGTAAATACCTCCCCGTCCGGTATATTTCTCTTGCCGTCGCATTTTACGGCAGGCAGGCCTTCTATGGAGAAAGTCAGGTCGGTGCCCTGCCCCTTGATATGCACTCTCTTTGTTTTATTCATCAATTCAACGAGAGGATCCATAGCTTTTGACATTTTTGCGTAATCAAGGCAGCATACATTGAAGTAAAAATCTTCGAAGGCTTCGGTGCTGGTATCCGCCAGTTGCGCCATGGAAGGGTTGGGGTACCTGAGAACGCACCACTTGGTCTTCGGAACCCTTATCTCCCCGTGCACCGGTTTTACATAAAACTGCATGTACATGGCTTTTTTCTCCTGAGGCACATCGGAGAGCTCAGCAATGTTGTCTCCTCCCCTTATTCCGATGTAGGCGTCCATTTTCCTCATGCGCCCAGCGTCATGCTCTGCCATTATTCTCAAGGTTTCTTCATCCACACGCATGAGTATTTCCCGTTCTATCTGCTGCATGTTCAAAGATACAAAAGGCTTTGCACCGATGTTATAAGCTTCTCGGACAAGGGCCAAAACGAGAGAAATTTCCCCGGGGCCAGATTCTATGAGAAGTTTTTCTCCTTTTTTTAACTCTACCGAATAGTGAATAAGTTCATGGGACAATTTTTTAATCCTGGGATCCTGCAATTTCTTTATCTCCTTTCGAATATTATTTTGTTATCGGCCGGCGGAAAGCTGTTCTTAGTAAAAACATCTGTATCGTCGGCAGCTATGCCGGTCAATATTTTCTTGTGCGTATTACCATATATTCTTTCTTGATGTATTTATTATACCACTTAGGTTATAAAATTTCATCGACCCAAGCTAGAATGAAATTTCCATGCCAGAAAGTTTCATTTCGAGCAATCTTTATTTATTATTCTCAGAAGGATTTTAAAGTAATACGGCGAATTATGTTAATATTATATAATTACTTTTATTAATTTATTTAACATTTGTTCAATTACAGGAGGTTTTGTCATGCTTGTAACATTAAAAGAAATCCTTGCAGATACCCGAAAAAATAAATATGCAGTCCCTGCCTTTGATGTAAATAATCTGGAAACTTTCAAGGCCGTGGTAGAGGCTTCCGAGGAAAAAAATTCTCCAGTTATTGTAATGATTCTCGATGCGGATATGAAGCACGGAAATTTGCGATATCTGGTCCCCATGATGAAAGAAGTGGCCTCCAGCTCCAGAATACCTGTTTGCATTCATTTGGATCACGGCGCAGACATTGATACCGTGGCAAGATATATTTCTCTGGGATTTACGTCGGTCATGCTGGACGCTTCCATCCTGCCGCTTTCCGAAAACATTCGGGCCACATCCCAGGCAGTTAAATTTGCCCATGCTGCTGGAATCAGTGTAGAGGCCGAGCTGGGCCATGTGGGAGTCGGGCTTTCGGATTCGGATGAAAGCATAGAAAATTTTTTTACGGTACCTTCCGAAGTGGAGGAATTTGTATCAAAGACTGGTGTGGATGCCCTGGCGGTGGCCATAGGCACAGCTCATGGTCCGTACAGAGGGCAGCCCAAGCTCGATATTGACCGCCTGAAAGAAATAGCAAGGGCAACCGATACGCCCCTAGTGCTACACGGCGGTTCATTGACGCCAGATGAGCAAATAAAAGCGGCAATACAGGCAGGAATTTCCAAGCTGAATATCGCTACCGAACTTCGCATCGCCCTGTACAGAGGGTTGAAATTTTCGATATCCGAGCTGCCCGAACACGCATCGCTTCATGAAATATATGAAAAGCCCATGGATATGATGAAACAGGTGGTCAGAGAAAAGATTCAGCTCTGCAGCAGCCAGAATAGAGCTTAGTTGAATATATTCCCCGCTGCTTTAAGAGCATATTTAGCGCCATTGGCAGCAGCATTTTTAAAGAGGTGATTTAGGATGCTCGCATTAAGGCTTTACGGTAAAAGTGATTTGCGATTGGAAGACATACCCAAACCTTCAGCGCCAAAGGGCGGACTGCTGGTAAAAGTTCACGCCTGCGCCATCTGCGGCAGCGATTTAAGAAACATAAAGGCAGGAGGGTCTTCTCACGGCATGACTCTACCCCGGGTCCTAGGCCATGAAGCAGCCGGCGAAATTGTGGAAATCAGCGATGGGGTTGAGGGTTTCAGCATAGGAGACCGGGTACTGCTCTCCGTTACGGTTCCCTGCGGCAGGTGCCATTACTGCCTCCGAGGTTTAACAAATCTCTGTGATTATAAAGCCGCACTTTCGTACCAATATAACGGAAGTTTCGCCGAATATGTGGCTGTGCCCGAGCAATTGGTCAGGACCGGCGGCGTCATACCCATTCCTGACAGCGTAAGCTACGAGCAGGCTTCCATAGTGGAACCTCTGTCCTGCGTTTTAAACGGCCAGGAGCTTTCTGGCACTGGTTTGGATGATGTGGTAGCAGTGGTGGGAGCTGGCCCCGTAGGCATTGCCCATGCGATGATCGCCAGAGTTCTCGGAGCCTCAAAAATCATAATAGCGGAAATCTCTCAGGAGCGGCTTGAGATAGCCGGTAAAATAAATATTGCCGACAGATTGGTGGATTCCAGCAAGGAAGATTTTGTAAAAGCTGTTATGGAGGAAACCGACGGCCATGGCGCCGATGTGGTCATCGTGGCGGCCCCTTCGGGCGAAGCTCAGGTACAGGCATTATCCGCTGCAAGAAAGCGCGGCAGGGTGAATTTCTTCGGAGGCCTTCCCAAAGACCGCTCCACTATCACCATCGACAGCAACGTCATCCATTATAAGGAGCTGTTCGTCCACGGCACTTCCGATTCCACCGTTGTCCATATGAAAAAAGTTTTAAGCCTGATTGAAAACAAAAAGATAAGTGCAGAGCTTCTTATAACAAAATCCTTCCCTATTACTCAATACAAAGAGGCCTTCGAACTGGCTTCCAGCGGAAAAGCCCTTAAAGTAATAATAAAGCCCTAGACGCCTTCCAGATCAAAGTCCGGAACGTATTCCTCCGAAGCGGCACCTTCTTCCTGCACGAAGCCGTTTTCAAGGCCCTGCTCGAAAAAATATTCTATGACATCATGGTATTCTTCTGCAGAAAGCCTCCTGTTTATTTCGGGGTGGCTTTTTGCCTTATAATACGGCATATACTGAGACATGAGGCTTATATAAACTCCTTTGGGAAGGTGGCAGCTTATCCAATGGAGGATTTTTTTGGAATCTTCTTTATGGCCAGGCAATACTAAGTGCCTGATGATAAGCCCTCTTTTTATAATCCCATTTTCATCGAAAACCGGTTCGCCCACCTGAGATAACATCTCTAAGATTGCCTTGGTTGCGTGTTGGAAATAATTTGGAGCAAAAGAATACTTAAAAGCCAAAGTGTCGTCAAAATACTTTAAATCCGGCAGGTATACATCCACCAAGCCGCCCAAGGCCTTTATCGTCTCAACGTTCTCGTAAGCATTGGAATTCCACACAACGGGGATGCAAAGACCTGCGGATTTTGCCGTTTTTATGGCTTCTATTATCTGCGGCGTATAAATGGTGGGGGTCACCAAGTTAATATTGTGGACGCCCTTTTGCTGCAATTTCAGGAATATATCCGACAGTTCATCTATCGATACGGCTTTTCCATAGCCTTCCTGGCTTATCCTATAGTTTTGGCAGAAAATACATTTCATATTGCAGCAGGTAAAAAACACTGTGCCTGAGCCTTTCTCTCCGCTGATGCACGGTTCCTCCCACCTGTGGGGAAAGGCTTTGGCTACCAGCACTTCTGCTGCAGCCCCACAGGCACCTTTTTCGCCCGCAAGGCGGTTTGCTCCACAATTACGAGGGCATAGCCGGCATTCTTCCAGCAAATGTTTCATTTCATCAAGCTTTTTCATTATTTATCATTCCTATAAACGTTTCTTGTGAAAGATATTATCACCTTATTACGCCATAGTCAACAAAAGCCCTCGATGCTTACCGGGGTACTTTTATGGCTATTTAGTTCCTGCTTTTGACTTGCAACTGCGCTTGAATGACTCCATCTCTCTGACGAATGCCTTTTTATTATCTCTGATTTTTCCCTGCTTAAAAATACCAGTTTTAAACTGAAAAATATTACAGAAAATAGAAAAGACACACTTACTAAAAATGAGGTGAACTGTGTTGCGGGTAGTTGAAGCCACAAAGGGAGAAATTATAAAAGGAAAGGATGTTTACCCATATGAGATAAAAAATGACAAAGTCCATATTAAACTGCCGTTTTATGTTGACTTGAAAAAATTTACAGATGCCTTAATAGAAAAAAATTATTTCGTAGCCAACGACCCTGAGGAAACTGACTCGCAGGGGTGGGGGAAATGGTACGATGCGGAGGGTTATTATCCGTACTGGCTGTATGAGGAAGGCTACTGCCATTATTTTGCCTTCCCTCCCGAAGATTATAAACTGGTCCCCGAACCGGGAGCTGTCCCGAAGCATGTGCCCGTGCTGGGGACCAAAGCTATAGAAGAATTTTTCCGCTGGCTGCTAGTTTTGAAAGAAGCGGTCACTCGCGAACCTGCCCGTCTCCAAAAATGAGGTATTTTACCGTAGTGAGTTCCTTTAAGCCCATGGGCCCCCGAGCGTGCAGCTTTTGAGTGCTTATCCCTATTTCAGCGCCAAATCCGAATTCTCCGCCATCGGTGAATCTAGTGGAGGCGTTCACGTACACGCAGGCAGAGTCCACCCGGGAGAGAAACTTGTTGGCGCTGTCATAGTTTTTGGTGACGATAGCCTCTGAATGAGAACTGCCGTAACGGTTGATATGTTCTATGGCCTCATCGATGTTTTCCACCACTTTGACGGCGAGTATCAGGTCCAGATATTCCGTAGCCCAGTCTTCCTCTGAAGCCTGCTTTATGCCAGGATAAATTTGGCATGTTTTAGGGCATCCCCGAAGCTCGACCTCTCTTTCCTGAAGAGCGTTTAGCACATCGGGCAAAAACCTGTCGGCTATTGCTTTATGCACAAGCAATGTCTCCGCAGCATTGCAAACCGAAGGCCTGCTTGTCTTTGCATTAATGATAATACTTTTTGCCATTTCCAGGTCCGCGCTTTCATCCACATAGACATGGCAATTTCCCACCCCGGTCTCTATAACAGGCACTGAAGCATTGGCTGCCACAGCCCTTATAAGGCTTGCTCCACCTCTGGGAATAAGAACATCGACATAATCTCTCATTTTCATCAAGGCAATAACGCTTTCATGGCTGGTATCCTCGATGAGGGAAATTGCTCCTTCCGGGATACCCGACTTTTTCGCCCCCGACACCAGCGATGAAACGATGGCCTTGTTTGAGTTTATAGTTTCGGAGCCTCCTCTGAGTATTACACTGTTCCCGGACTTCAAGCAAATGCCAACTGCATCGGAGGTAACGTTGGGCCTTGCTTCATATATAATACCTATCACACCCAAAGGAACGCGGCTCTTCACTATGGTAAGCCCGTTGGGCCGCCTTATCACTTCGCCCTGTCCCACCGGATCGGGAAGGGCTGCCAGAGCCTCCAGGCTTTTTGCCATACTGGAGATTCGGGCATCATTCAGTCTCAATCGGTCTATCAGCGCTTCGCTCATGCCCTTCTCCTTGGCACACTTCACATCCTTTTCATTGGCGCAAAGTATCTCCCCTTTTACCTCGTAAAGTGATTTTGCCATTTCTATAAGAGCCCTGTTTTTTACATCGCCAGAAAGATTGGCAAGGATTCGTGAAGCCTCCTTTGCCTTTTTCCCAATGCTCAATAAATCCATCTGTTTCTACCCCTCCGTATGAGTAAAGTTAAACATTTCCTCAAGAAATTAAATTTATGTCAACCCGATAACGTTTACACTTTTTTGCGGCACAAAAAATGTACCAGGATTTTTCCCTTCCAACACATCATAAATCAATTCTGGATTTGCTCCATCGATTATAGCCATGGCAACGCCTGCCTGAGTGGCGATTCTGGCGGCGAGAATCTTGCTTTTCATTCCGCCGGTGCCAAATTCAGACCCGCTTTCGCCTGCCAATGCCTCTATCTCGGGAGTTATGCGGTCAACTATCGGGATTTTGACACTGCCTTTTTTTGAAGGAATGTCAGTATATAGACCATCTATATCGGACAGCAGAATAAGGATATCGGCTCCAATGAGCCTCGCTACCACTGCCGACAGTGTGTCGTTATCGCCAAACACGATTTCTTCCACCGCCACAGTATCGTTTTCATTTATTATCGGAATTATGTCAAAATCAAAAAGAGTCCTTATGGTATTGAGGGCATTTTGACGGCGGGGTGGGTTTTCAACATCTTCTCTGGTGAGCAATATCTGCGCCACCGACGTGTGGTATTCCGAAAAAAGTTTTTCGTAAAACTGCATGAGTATACCCTGCCCCACAGCCGCCAGAGCCTGTTTTATTTTTATGTCCTTCTTATTTTTAATCCCCAGCCTTCCAGCTCCGAGGCCTACAGCTCCAGAAGTTACCAGAACCACATTTTTCCCCTGGTTTTTAATACCCACCAGTACCCTCACGAGTTTTTCCAGCCTGGATATATTTGGCTTGCCATTTTCATGTAATAATGTCGTTGTTCCCACTTTGCACACTACACTCTTATATGCCGAAGCATTAAAAGCCTTCCTTGCCTGTTTAATATGCTTCTCTTCCATTCGTTACACCTCGTGCGTTGAACTTATGCCTATACATAATTATGCATTTTTATGTATAATTATAACATCGCCCTTTTAATTTAACAACAGTTTTTTTCGATAATATCTTTAAATTTGAAAAAAAAAATTGTAAAATGGTTTCAATACGGTTTTATCTGTTTTATAAGGATAATTCAGCTGCCATTCATATTTAATTAAGAAATCGCTGCGAGGTGTTATAAGTGCCAGTAAAATATATTAAGAAATCCACAACACTGCTGTCAAATGAATCAGCAGAAGTTAGGGAAAAGGTGTCATCCATTATATCACGTGTAAGCCTGGAAGGCGACAAAGCCCTGATGGAATATTCCAAACAGCTGGACGGATTGAAGGGCGGGTCTTTGAAGGTCTCAAAGGCTGAAATTGCCGCCGCATACCGGGCTATTTCTCCTGAAATCATTGAAGATTTAAAACTTGCTGCAGAAAGAATAGAAAAATTCGCTTTGCTGCAGAAAGAATCCATTGTTCCTGTCGAAAAACAAATCTCTCCCGGCATAATTTTGGGCCATCGCATAATCCCGGTTTCTTCCTGCGGGGCATATGTGCCCGGCGGCCGCTATCCGCTGCCTTCATCGGCCCTGATGTCCATTATCCCGGCCCGTGTGGCGGGAGTAAAGAGGATAGCAGCATGCTCGCCTCCGTCCAGGGCAACAGGTTTTATACATCCTGCAACTCTTATTGCCATGGACATAGCTGGCGCCACCGAAATATACTGCATGGGAGGAGCTCAAGCTGTTGCAGCCATGGCCTTCGGCACTGAAAGCATAAAGCCTGTGGATATAATAGTGGGCCCAGGAAATCAATGGGTCACCGAAGCCAAGCGTCAGGTGAGCGGTACAGTAGGAATAGATTTTCTGGCTGGTCCCAGCGAAGTGCTCATAATAGCTGACGGCACCGCAAACCCAGAATTCATAGCTGCAGACCTGCTTGCCCAGTCGGAGCATGACCCTCAGGCCCGGGGAATACTCATAACAACTGATGAAAACATTGCGCAAGAAGTTTGCGATTTGGTGAAAAAATTCCTCGAAAAACTGAAAACTTGCGATGTGGCTTCAAAGGCATGGGATAAAAACGGTGAGATTTTGCTGGTGGATTCGCTTGAGGAGGCTGTATCCCTTGCTAATGATTTTGCTCCGGAACATCTCGAGCTTGCGGTATCGGCCCCCGAAGAAATAGCGGATAAACTCATAAACTACGGCTCTCTCTTCATAGGAAAGTGGTCGGCGGAAGTCTTCGGCGACTATGTGTCCGGCACCAATCACATCCTCCCCACCATGAGGGCCTCCCGCTATACGGGCGGAGTATGGGTGGGAACGTTTCTAAAAATAGCAAGCTACCAAAAAATAACGCAAGAAGGAGCAGCCATGCTGGCTCCCACCGCCTGCCGCCTGGCAGAAATGGAAGGGCTATTCGCCCACAAACTGGCGGCAGAGGTGAGAAACCGGGGGGATATTTAAATCTCACGCTTGGCAATAAGTCTTGAATCACAGTATTTCATCTATATCCAACACCGGCGGCCGGCAGGCAAAGTTCTCGCAGACATACGCCGTAGCCCTGCCTTCCAGAGGCTTCATATCCTTTATGAAAGGGAGCAGCTTCCGGATATTCTCTCCGGCATCACCCGCAGGATGAAGCAGAACTACTGTATCAGGAAGATAATGAGATCGTATTTTTTGAATCATTTTCAGGGTATCATCGGCATCGGGTACACCCGCTATCACAATTTCCCTGGAGGCCCCCAGGGCAAATTGCAGAGCCACCATTAGGTGGGCATGAGCCGAAGGATACGGAATCACCGTTCCAGCAAAAGCATTGAAAATCCTGCGGGCATGTTCTTCAAGACTATTATCTCCCGTAATCCTGGCAAGCTTAAGCATATTGTACGCCGCCGCCGAATTTCCTGCGGGTATGGCACCGTCATATATTTCCTTTGGTCTTATGAGCAATTCTTCCACATCTTTGCCGTAAAAGAATAAGCCGCTGCTTTTTTCATCCCAGAAAAGGTCCAGCATTTGCCGATTTGTTTCTAGGGCTTTTTTTAAGTAGCTGGCGTCAAAGGTGGTCTCGTAAAGTTCCAGCAATGCCCATACGAGAAATGCGTAATCATCAAGATACGCCGGTATCGCCGCCTCGCCCTCCCTGTACCGGGCAAGGAGCCTGCCGTCTTCTCTCACGAGTTTTGAAAATATAAATTCAACAGCTTTTTTTGCCATTAAGGCGTATTTTTCGTTTCCCGCCACTCTTGCCCCTTTGGCCAGAGCGGCAATCATCAGCCCGTTCCATGAAGTTAAGATTTTGTCATCCTTATGTGGGCGAATTCTCTTCTCTCTTTCGTTAAACAATTTTTCCCTGCAGTCTTTCAACGTTTCAATCAAATCTCCCATGCGAGGAGCGTCCTCAAAAGCATTCGTCATATATGATTCATATGGCGTCCTGCCCGCCTTATATTTAATAAGATTCGGTATGTTTTTGCCCTCAAAATTTCCCTGAGGCGTGATATCGTATATTTCACAGAAAAGCCGGCCTTTTTCATCGCCCAGAATATTTTTAACTTCTTCGGGAGTCCACACGTAAAACTTTCCTTCCACACCTTCAGAATCGGCATCCTCGGCAGAATAAAAACCTCCTTCGGGAGAAGTCATATCCCGCTCGATGTAATTGAATACTTCTTCAACCACATCCATATATTCTTTTTTTCCCGTGGCCTGGTAGCACTCCAGGAAAGCCATGGCTATAAGGGCGTTGTCATAGAGCATTTTTTCAAAATGGGGGACCAGCCACCGCCTGTCTGTGGAATAGCGGTGAAATCCAAAGCCTATATGGTCATATATGCCCCCGCGCGCCATACATTCGAGGGTCTTTTCCACCATTTCAAGGGCACGCTCCTCGCCTGAATTCTTCCAATAATGCAGCAGAAAAATCAGATTGCAAGGTGCAGGGAATTTGGGAGCAGAGCCAAAGCCGCCGAATTCGCCATCAAATCTGGCAAAAAATTGTTTGAAGGCTTCATCCAGCACGTGTTCCCCGAGCTCTCCGGGCCGTGTTTCATCGGTTTTTTTAACTGCTTCCGTCACTCTTCGGCTTATGTCATAAATGTGTTGCCGTTGCTTTTGCCACAAGTCCGCTATTTGTTCAAGGATGTCCAAAAGTCCTGCCCTGCCCCAGCTATCTCTTTTTGGAAAATAAGTCCCAGCAAAGAAAGGCTCTTTATCTGGGGTCATGATGATAGTTAGGGGCCAGCCCCCTTGCCCGGTTATGGCCTGACATACGCCCATGTAAATATTATCAACGTCCGGCCTTTCTTCCCTGTCGACTTTAATGGATATATAATGTTTATTCAAAATAGCGGCTACTTCCTCATCCTCAAAAGATTCATGAGCCATCACATGACACCAGTGGCAAGTTGATAACTTGTCCCACTAAGAATACCCTATGGAAAGGAATACAGGCTTATCTTCTGCCTTTGCTTTTGCAAAAGCTTCGTCAGACCAAGGAAACCAATCCACAGGGTTATATGCATGTTGCAATAGGTATGGACTTTTTTCATTTTCCAATCTATTAGCTTTATGATGCATATCCTTATTTGGCATATTATCACGCTCCCTTCATATTTTTTCTTAGTATAACCGAAAAAGCTGCAAGATATTATATAATTTTTTTTCGAATCTACTCTCTTAGCATAAGCAAAAACCTCCGGATTAATGCTTTACTCCACATCAATCCGGAGGTTTTCACAAACTTTAAAGTAGTTTTGCAGGAACATAGTTATGAAGCTTATATAATTGATTTCACATGCCTTATAATTTAATTTTACAGTTCCATTGCAATATTAAATCCCCCTGTGGTTGCCTTCCACAGATTACCCCTGTCAAGCTGGCAGTCACCTATAAAGTATACTTCCGGTGCCAGATTATCAAATTTTTGAGCCTCTTCTCGCAATGGTTTTACACCCAAAGAAAGTATAACATTGTCACATGGCAGTACCCTTTCTTCTCCGTCCTTGTCCACAACTTCAACGCCGTCGTCTGAAATGCGCTTTACAGTAGTTTCAGATAAAAAGCGGACATTGCTTTCTCTTAACATCATCATCAATGCAGTCATATTAATAATAGGTGCAGATTTTACAATGGCTTCAATTGGGAGCATTTCTACTATAGTTACGTTTTTGCCTTGCTGTGCCAGGCTAAGTGCCGTTTCACATCCTGTCAGACCTCCGCCGGCAATAACAACAGTATTGCCTACTTGCACCTTTCCGCAGTCGATATCCCCTGCCCATACTGCCTTCTTATGGTTAATTCCGTCAATAGGAGGCATGTTTGGTTCTGCGCCTATTGCAACAATTACTGCATCGGGATTTTCTGCCTTTACTCTTTCTACTGTTGCTTCTGTTGCCAGCTTTACTGTAACATTTTCACATTTTAAAGTCTGTCTGATTGCCCAGTCCAGATACTTTTTCATGTCTGTTTTAATAGGCATTGCAGCAGCAGTTCTCAGCATACCACCTAAGCAATTTTCCTTTTCATAAAGTACTACCTCATGTCCTCTTTTCGCCGCCGTCCTTGCAGCTTCCATACCTGCAGGACCGCCGCCTATAACAACTACTTTTTTCTTTTTTGCAGGCAGTGAAATCCTCTTCACATCCGCTTCATGGCCAGCTACAGGGTTTACTGCACAGCGGACAGGAAGGAAGAAATAGTGAGGCTGATTAATACAAGTATTACAACGTACACATGGTCTGATGTCGTCATATCTGCCCTGTTTTGCCTTATTTACGCAGTCAGGATCAGCTATCAGGCTTCTTACCATAGAAACCATGTCTGCCTTATCCTCATCTATAATTCTCTTTGCCATTTCCATATCTATTGCTCCAACAGTACCTACCGGAATAGAAAGAACATCTTTAAAATGTTTAGCGTAATGGACATTTATACCCCGCTTATAATATGCCGGTGGAAATGTAAAGGTGGCCGCTTCATCATTCTCCAGCACTCCTGCGGAAATGTACAGAGCATCAATTTTCTTTTCAATTATCTTTGCAAAAGCAAGGGTTTCCTCAATGGTTAATCCATTCTTCGTCTTTTCTTCAGCGCTTAGGCGATATTCAATTGCCATATCTGAACCTACTGCGCTACGAATTCCATCTAACAGTTCACATACAAAACGGCAACGATTTTCAAAACTTCCACCATATTCATCTGTACGGGTATTTCTGATAGGAGAGAGAAAATCACTGATAAACATACCGTGAGCACCGTGTACCAGCACCATGTCAAAACCTGCTCTTTTGCAGCGTACAGCTGCTTCCAAATAATAATTGATAATTTGTTTAATATCTTCCTTGCTCAAGTCCGCCGGCTTTTTATTTGCCATTTTATCATTGATGCTGGTATCGGTACGGATGGTGGTCAGATCCTCTGCCGTAATATTTCCTCCCTCCTTTGGAGGAGTTCCAAACTCCATATATACAAGCTCAATGGATGCTTTTGCCCCAAACTGGTGAATAGCTTCCACCAGACGGTACATACCATTTACCACCTTATCAGAAGTCAAATCAAGAACAAATCCGCTCATTTCGGGAGGAGTGGGGTTTACCATACTTTGTCCAATACATATGAGCCCCGCGCCACCCTTTGCCCTTGCCTTTGTCCATTCAATCAACTCAGATGTAGCAAAGCCTGTGTCACTTGCTAATAGATTCGCTGCAGGTGCAAAAACAATACGATTTTTCAGTATATGTCTTCCTATCGTTATTGGTGTAAACATTTTATCCATGTTTCATACCCTCGCTTTCTTTTTTTAAATATTTAACAACTAATATTTTCTAGAGCAGATTTTTTTTGCTTCTGTCTGGTAATTACTGCAAAGATAATTGCAAAAACCAGCGCTATAACTCCTGTGAACAAAAATCTAAACCGGACAGACAAGTCCCCCGTCATGCCTGAAAGCGGTGTGAAAATAACAGGTGACAGGAATGTTGCAAGGTTTGCAGCAGCCATAACAATAGCGATACCCATAGTTACTGCCATAGGCTTTACCTTCATAGATACACTTAAAATACATTCAGGCATCAAAAGGCTCATGCCCATACCAGCAATAAAAGTTCCAATGAATAGTATTGCAGCATTTGTGGCATTGTAATTTATCATAAATCCCACAAACAATACAAAAAATGCAAGGCTGAACATATACTCATTAAGCTTATGGGAAAGCTTGCCAAAGAATAAACCTGCAATTACGCCACCCAGCAGGAAAATAGAACTTGCGCTGCCAGATGTGGCTGCATTGCCAAACCCGGCCTCATCCACAAATAATGCCATATTGGTTGGAACTACATTGTATATAAGAACAAATAAAAAACTTACCAGTGCATAATAATAAACCACTTTATCCACCTTTACTTTTTTATGCACCTCTGCCGCTTTTTTCTCCTCGTATGGGAGACCCACAATGCATAAAATAAGTGCGGGAATACCGGTTAGATATACAAGGTAATTGCTCTGCCAGCTGATTGTAGCCAGCATGCCTCCAACAAATGTTAGCAAAATACCCCCAAAGTTAACAAAGGTGGTTTGCTGTCCCATAACGACTGCTCTTTCATCCCCTTCAAAGTAATCTGCAATAAGTCCTGTCGCAGTAGGAATGAATAATCCCATACCACAGCCAAGCACCATCGCCCATAGATATAGTATTGTAATGCTGCTGTTTACCAAATAGGCGCCCAGACCACTTGCAACAAACAGTGAAACGCCTAAACCTGCTAGCCTCTTTTTGTATATCATTGCAGACAGTTGGCCTGCAATTAATGATACCACAATAACAACTAGTCCAGGGAATGTCATGAGCATCTGAATGGATGAAATTCCACTTTCAGGGAAAGCTTTTGCAATATCTGCAAGTGCAGGTGCAATACCCATTGCTCCCATTTGCAGCATAGAAATTGAAAGAATTGCCCATTTTATCATCTTTTTATTCATAATCCACACTCCTTATTATATTTGGACTATGGATTCCAATTCTTAAGTACCGATATCAAAGCCTCATGCCTTGACATCGGTAATTTTATACTATAAAATGGCCATCGCTGTGTCATACGCTGTTTTCACCGCATTAAACAGCGTCCCCTGATTTGTTGCACAGTCCCCAATTATATATACATCTTGCGCACTGCCTTCAAATTGAGCAGCAAGCTCCTTCCTCGTTCGTACCCCTAGAGATAATACGAGGGTATCACATTCCATCTCTGATTTTTTACCATCTGCATTTGTTACGATAATTCCATTTTCTGTTAAGCCGTCAAGTCTTGTTTCTGTTATTATTTTTACGGCCTCTTCATCAAGAAGATGTCGAAGTGCAATCATATTGATTTTTGTGCCGCCTGCACCAATTTGGGAATCCTTGAGCATATCTATAACAGTAACCTTCTTACCCTGACGTGCAAGATTTAATGCAGCTTCCAATCCTGTCATACCTGCGCCTGCAATAATTACCTTTTCACCTACCTGTGCATGCCCACTTTCCACGTCACCTACCCAGACCACTTTATTTGACCCGCACTTTGCAAAGTCTGGGATAATAGGCTCAGAGCCAATAGCGACTATTACTGTATCATAACCCTCTGATTTGATTAATTCCGGGGTTGCTTTTGTTGCCAATCTAATTTTAATATTTTCGTTTTTTACTGTCTCACGAACTGACCATTCAATATATTTTTTTATATCTGCCTTAAATGGTGCGCTTGCCGCCATATTTAATGTTCCACCTAAATGTGCACTTTGCTCAAACAGCGTCACCTGATGCCCTCTGCTTGCGGCTGTTCTTGCAGCTTCCATTCCTGCGGGGCCTCCACCTATAACTGCAACACGTTTGCTGGACTTAGGTATGGGGTAATTCATAAACAACATTTCCCTTCCATGTGTAGGATTGACTGCACAGCGGATAGGAAGGAAGAAGTTGTGAGTACGGTTGATACAATTGTTGCAGCGCACGCATGGGCGAATAGTATCCTCTTGCCCTTTTTTCACTTTATTTATAATTTCTGGATCTGCAATAAGTCCACGGCTGATAGCAACCATATCAATCTTACCCGATGCAATCGCCTCTTCAGCCATTTCTACCGTAATAGAGCCGACAGCACTAACAGGGATATGCAATGCCTTTTTAAACTTAGATGCATTTTCTATATTATATCCGCGTTCAAAGTATAGAGGAGGAAACACATATGGTGTGAGCTTGTGAACCGCCAACAATCCTTTTGAAACATGGAGCAAATCAATTTTATCCTCAATCAGCTGTACAAACCTGATTAGCTCATCCAGTGTTGGTGAATTGGGAATTAAATCATCTCCACTGATGCGATATTCAATAGCAAGTTTATTACCCACCCTCGATCTTATTGACTCCAATACTTCTACAGTAAATCTTGCTCTGTTTTCAAAGCTATCACAACCATATTCATCATGCCTGCCATTCATTGCTTTGGAGAAAAATGCTGCTGGTGGCTGACCGTGAGCACCGTGCAAAACAATCATGTCTCCTCCAGCCTTTAAAACCCTCTCTGCCGCCAGTCCATATTCTTCTATGGTTTCCTTTATTTCCTCTTTTGTCATCTTGTTAGGATCAACCTCAATCTGGGGCTTTCCCTGCTTATCACGCTCATCAAAGGGTTGAAATTCTCCAAGAGGAACAAGTTCAATACCTGCCTTACAATTGTATGCATGAACAGTATCGAACAATTGAGAAAGCTGATTTATAACAGAATCATCACCCATCCATACAAGATGACATGCACCAGCGGGCATTTTTTTATTTATAGCACCTGTACCAATACTAACGCATGATACTCCACCTGCTGCTATAGGACGAATCCATTCTATCAGCTCACGGTTTATATGATTGTCATAACTACTAAAAAATGGATATGTTGGTGAAAATGTAATCCTATTTTTGAGTTCCATTGGTCCGATTTTAATTGGTTTTAATACATGTTCAAATTTATTATTCATTGTATACCTCCTTGTAAGATATAGTTAGACATAAAAGGTTATACAAACACGAATATTAATTTTCGAGGTACCCCAGGGGGACCTAAAGCGACTTTAATGTATA
>JARRBK010000062.1 GCA_029982615.1 Tepidanaerobacteraceae bacterium
ATTATACATTAAAGTCGCTTTAGGTCCCCCTGGGGTACCTCGAAAATTAATATTCGTGTTTGTATAACCTTTTATGTCTAACTATATCTTACAAGGAGGATTTATATGTTTCATACTGAAATCTGTGACCTTCTCGGAATAAAATATCCCATAATACAGGGAGGCATGGCATGGGTTGCGACAGCAGAACTTGCCGCTGCAGTATCCAATGGCGGAGGGCTCGGCATCATAGGCGCTGGAAATGCTCCTGCTGATATGGTAAGAGACCGGATAAGAAAGGCAAAATCTTTGACAGATAAACCTTTTGGAGTAAATATTTATTTTATGTCGCCTTTTGTGGACGATGTAATGAAAACCGTAATTGAAGAAAGAGTTGCTGTGGTAACCACGGGTGCCGGAAATCCGGGGAAATACATACCTAGCTTAAAACAGGCTGGTATAAAGGTAATCCCTGTAATAGCTTCTGTTGCACTGGCTCAAAGACTTGAAAAAATAGGGGTGGATGCTTTAATAGCTGAAGGAATGGAGTGTGGGGGCCATATTGGGGAGATTACCACCATGGCTCTTGTTCCCCAGGTAGTTGATGCAGTTAAGATTCCCGTAATCGCTGCCGGTGGCATTGCCGATGGGCGCGGCTTTATTGCCGCCCTCTCCCTCGGAGCCAAAGGAGTTCAGATGGGAACAAGATTCATATGCGCGAAGGAGTGCACTGTACACAATAATTACAAAAATGCTATAATTAAGGCAAAGGACAGAAGCACAGTAGTTACAGGGAAACCTACAGGCCATCCTGTGAGAGTGTTAAAAAACAAACTGTCTCATCAATTCGAGATTTTAGAAAGCCGGAGAGCGGATATTAAAGACCTTGAAGCGCTTGGAACCGGGAGATTAAGAGCCGCGGTGGTAGAAGGCGATGTAGAGAACGGCTCTGTCATGGCGGGCCAAATTGCTGGCATGATAAACGATATTAAACCTGCAGCTGAAATAATAAAAGAATTGATGAATGAAGCAAAACAGGTTTTGGATAGCATTTCCAACATACCTGAGTAGAGGTGATGTATATGTCAAAAATAGCCTTTTTGTTTTCAGGCCAGGGTGCCCAGTATGTTGGAATGGGCAAAGACCTATATGACAATTTCCCTGTAGCGAGAAGAATATTTGAACAAGCAGACGATTCATTAAATTTCAGCATTTCGAATTTGTGTTTTCAAGGTCCTGAAGACAAATTAAAAGAAACAGCTTATACCCAGCCGGCTATATTGACTCACAGCATGGCATGTTATTGGGTTTTGAGGGAATATGGTGTTTACCCTGATGTGGTAGCAGGCCTTAGCCTTGGCGAGTATTCCGCACTGGTAGCAGCAGAATCCATAGATTTCGCTCAAGCTGTCCCGCTGGTACAGAAAAGAGGAAAATATATGCAGGAGGCCGTGCCGCTCGGGCAGGGCACAATGGCAGCCATCTTGGGCCTTGATAAGGAAACCGTTCTCCAGATATGCCAGGAAGCGTCTAAAGAAGGTAAAGTTGAGGCAGCAAACTTTAATTGCCCTGGACAAATAGTGATATCCGGCGAAGTTAAAGCGGTGGACAAGGCGGTACAGATCGCAAAAAATAAAGGAGCTAAAAGGGCTATGATCCTGGCCGTGAGTGCCCCCTTTCACTGCAGTTTGCTAAAGCCCGCCGGGGAAAAGCTGGCGAAAGAACTGGATAGTATTGAAATAAAAGATACGAAAATTCCCGTAGTATCCAATGTCAACGCAGAATATACTCGAAAAGCTTCAGAGATTAAAAAGCTTCTTGTAAAACAAGTGAGTTCACCAGTGCTCTGGGAAGACAGTATAAGAAAAATGATAGATAATGGAGTTGACACCTTTGTGGAACTCGGGCCGGGTAAGGCATTAACGGGTTTTGTTAAAAAAGTGGATAAAAATTTAATTACCCTGAATGTGGAAGATACGGACTCCCTTAAAAATACTTTAAAATATTTTGGAGGTAACTCTAATGGAGCTTGATGGCAAAGTATGTGTTGTAACAGGTGGATCTCGGGGCATAGGCCGCAGTATT
This sequence comes from Tepidanaerobacteraceae bacterium, assembly GCA_029982615.1. Classification (GTDB taxonomy): domain Bacteria; phylum Bacillota; class Thermosediminibacteria; order Thermosediminibacterales; family Tepidanaerobacteraceae; genus JANLFP01. The sequence goes on from JARRBK010000062.1 coordinate 2,065, forward strand.
TGCATAGAAATGGCTAAAGCTGGGGCTGCTGTTGCGGTTAATTATTTTTCCAACCAAAAAGCCGCTGAGGATGTGGTATCAGAAATTGAGAGCCTTGGCCGGCCGGCCCAGGCTTTCAAAGCAGACATTGCTGATTTTTCACAGGTACAGCAGATGATGGATGAGATTTATAAAAAATTCGGGCGAATAGACATACTTGTAAACAATGCTGGTATTGCTAAAGACATGCTTTTGCTTAAAATGAGCGAAAAAGACTGGGGCGATGTTATTGCGACAAATTTGACAGGGATTTACAACGCCACAAAGAATGTAGTAAGATATATGATTAAACAAAGGCAAGGAAGAATTATAAACATTTCTTCAATTGTGGGCATATATGGAAATGCTGGGCAAGCAAATTACGCTGCTGCGAAAGCAGGAATTATAGGTTTTACCAAAGCCTTGGCAAAAGAATTGGGCAGCAGGCGAATTACTGTGAATGCCATTGCACCGGGATTCATTAAGACCGATATGACATCCTCCATAATCGAAAAGAGCAGAGAAATAGAGGAGAAAATCCCGATAAAGAGGCTGGGCACACCTGAAGACGTGGCATATATGGCGGTTTTCCTTGCGTCTCCCAGAGCAGAATATATAACCGGACAAATAATAGCTATTGACGGAGGGTTTACTTTATAATATCTTTAAAATGGAATAAAATATATAAATGTAATCATAATATGCTACTGAGGAAGGGGGGTGAAGATGGTGGAAATATTGGATAAAATAAAGAAAATAATAGCCGAACAACTGGGCATTGATGAGGATGATGTGGTACCGGAAGCTTCTTTCATCGATGATCTTGGAGCAGATTCCTTGGACATTGTAGAGCTTATAATGGCTTTTGAAGAGGAATTTGATTTAGAAATCCCCGATGAAGAAGCTGAAAAGATAAAGACTGTTCAAAATGCAATAGATTACATAAAAAATCACACCGCATAACCTCAACAAGTCCCGTATATTGTTACGGGACTTTACTTTAGAAAACAAAGGAGAGTTGCTCCTTCAATAATAGATATCATAATATGCCAGGAGGAAGCTTATGGAAAAAAAACGCGTGGTAGTCACAGGAATAGGAGTTGTTTCACCTGTAGGTACAGGAAAAGAAAAGTTCTGGAATTCCCTTATTGAAGGGAAATCCGGTATAGATTTAATTACAAGGTTTGCATGTGATGAGTTTCCCTCAAAAATAGCAGGAGAAGTAAAGGATTTCGATCCCGAAGATTACATTGAGAAAAAAGAGTTAAAAAGAATGGATCGGTTTACACAATTTGCCATTGCCGCTACCAGAATGGCTATTGAAGATTCAAATCTGGATCTCTCTTCTATTGATAAGGATAGAGCAGGTGTTGTAATGGGGTCGGGAATAGGTGGAAGCCAAACATGGGAAGAGCAGCATCAAACCCTTTTGGAAAAAGGCCCGAAAAGAATCAGCCCCTTTTTTATCCCAATGATAATAGCAAATATGGCCTCTGCTCAAGTATCCATGTATTTTAATCTGAAAGGCCCTAACTTCACTGTGGTTACTGCATGTGCTTCAGGCACTAATGCAATAGGGGAAGCCTTTAGAATTCTACAAAGGAATGATGCGGATATCATGGTGAGCGGCGGAACTGAAGCGCCCATTACACCGCTTTCTTTGGCCGGATTTTCGTCGATGAAAGCTCTTTCTACCCGCAATGATGAGCCTTGGAGGGCAAGCCGTCCTTTCGATAGAGAGCGCGACGGTTTTGTAATGGGTGAGGGTGCTGGAGTAATGATATTGGAGACATTGGAGCATGCTTTAAAAAGGAAGGCCAGAATTTATGCAGAAGTCATAGGCTACGGCTCTACTGCTGATGCATATCATCTGACCCAGCCTGCGCCAGAAGGAGAGGGTGCCGCAAGAGCTATGAAAGCGGCTATTGAGGACGCTGGTATTAAGCCAGAACAGGTAGATTATATTAATGCTCATGGCACTTCGACACCGCTGAATGACAAATTTGAAACACTAGCGATTAAAAATACGTTTGGTGAACATGCGTATAATCTTGCTATAAGCTCTACAAAGTCCATGACAGGTCATCTACTAGGAGCAACAGGAGCAGTGGAACTTATAGCAACTGTTCTGACAACTGTAAATAATAAAATTCCCCCTACAATAAATTATGATTTTGAGGACCCCGAATGCGATTTAAATTACGTGCCTAATAAGCCTCTTGTAAAGGATGTAAATATTGCTTTGTCAAATTCTATGGGTTTTGGCGGTCACAATGCTTGTGTAATTGTAAAAAAATATAAAGAGGATTAGATAAACATGTTGATTGATTCAAATAGGCTTAGGGAATTAAAGATATTACAAGAAAAAATAGGAATTTATTTTAATGACATTCAAATACTAAATAATGCTTTTATACACCCATCCTATGCCCATGAACAAGATTTTGAGATTTCAGAAAGCAACCAGAGATTGGAATTCCTGGGGGATGCGGTGCTGGAATTGGTTGTGAGCCATTATCTTTATGAAAAATATCCCACAATGAGCGAAGGTCAAATGACAAAAGTCAGAGCATATACAGTATGTGAACAAAGCCTTGCAGAAGCTGCAAAAAATATGTCATTGACGGATTTTATCGTGTTGGGGAAGGGAGAGGAAAACTCGGGGGGCCGGGAAAAACCGTCTATTTTGGCAGATACTTTTGAATCTTTAGTGGGTGCCATCTTTGTTGACAAAAATCTAGACACTGCTAAAAAATTCATATTATATCACCTCAAAGATGTTATAATGAAAGCAGCAGAAGGTGAAGAAGACCGGGATTACAAGACGTTACTACAAGAAAGATTACAAAAAACCTCGCCTGACAGAATTTATTATGAGCTATTAAGAGAAGAAGGGCCAGATCATGCTAAGGTTTTCTATGTAGCAGTTATATGGAAAGGTAAAGTCCTGGGGGAAGGTTCTGGAAAAAACAAAAAGGAAGCAGAGCAGTTGGCAGCGAGACAAGCATTGGAGCGGTTAAAAATATTAAAAATATAATATTTGAAAAAGAAGGAATTTTATTTCCCTCATAGAATATATATTCTTAGAACTAATTTATATTTGAATTAAGGGGGATTTGTTGAATGGAAGTACTAAAAGTGTCAGCTCAATCAAAACCCAAATCTGTGGCAGGAGCTCTGGCAGCCGTCTTAAGGGAAAAAGGCATGGCTGAACTTCAGGCAGTAGGTGCCGGAGCCGTAAATCAAGCGGTTAAAGCGATTGCAATTACAAGAGGTTTCGTAGCTCCTAACGGCATTGACTTGGTTACTGTTCCCGCGTTTGCAGAAATTGACATCGATGGCGAAGAACGCACAGCAATAAAATTTATTGTAGAACCCCGATAAATGCAATATATGAATTTCGCACCTGCCCTTATTTTATTTATAGGGGCAGGTTTTTTTATTATAACCTTCATACATATTTTTTGGCGGTCAGTTTGTGACTGAATAATAAAAAAAGGTTTTTTATTTTTGTCTATGTTATGGTAAAATTTATTAATTGGAGGGATGCCTTTGTATTTAAAAAAAGTTGAACTTCAAGGATTCAAGTCCTTTGCAGATAGAATTGAGATTGAATTTGGGCCCGGTATTAATGCAATTGTGGGGCCAAATGGAAGCGGAAAAAGCAACATAACGGATGCTATCAGGTGGGTTCTTGGAGAACAGAGCATGAAGAGTATCAGAGGAAGTAAATTAGAAGATGTAATTTTTGCTGGTAGCAGCAAAAAAAAGCCTATGGGTATGGCAGAAGTTTCAATAACTTTGGATAATACTGATAAATTATTGCCACTGGAGTACTCAGAAGTTTGTTTTACGCGGCGGGTATTCCGGTCGGGGGAGAGCGAGTTTTATTTGAATAAGACCCCTTGCCGGTTAAAAGACATTCAGGAGATTTTAATGGATACCGGAATAGGCAAAGATGGTTATTCCATAATAGGGCAGGGACAGGTGGATTTAATCATCACAGGTCATCCCGATGATAAACGAGCTATATTTGAAGAAACCGCTGGCATAATGAAACATAAAGCCAGAAAAAAAGAAGCTGAAAAACGTTTAGAAGAAACTGTAAGCAATATGGCCAGGATAGATGACATTCTGGCAGAAATTCAAAATCAATTGGAGCCTTTAAAAATCCAGAAGGAAAAAGCTTTAAATTACAAAAAGCTTTATGAACGGCTAAAACAACTCGATATCAACATCTTGCTTTCCGAAATAATGATGATTGAAAAAAAATTATTTAATCTTAAACGTGTCTTTGAAGACAATCAGGATTGTTTGCAAAAAATTATTGAGAAAAGAAAGGCCATGAAGCAAAAAATGGAGCAGGATGAAACAAATCTTGAGAATTATGAGAGAGAATATAATGAAGTTCAGGACAGAGCTTATGATGTGGTCTCAAAAAAGAAAAATATGGAGAAGGATTTGCATTGGTTGAAACAAGAGGAGAAAAGGCTTCAGGTCCAACACCAAGAACTTAACAGCCGTAAGGAGAATCTGCAGCAGAAAATATCTGAATCAAAAAATACATTGGCACAGAAAACAAGACTTCTTGAGCAAAAATTTAAAGAAATAAACAGCTTGGAACTTAAAATAGCGGAAGAAGAAAAAGAACTTGCCAAAAAGGATGAATTGATAAAACAAAAGGAGCAGCTGATTGAAAACCTCAAAAGCGATGTAATAGACCTGCTGAATTACGCTTCAGAAAAAAGGAACAAGATGACCAGTCTTTTGTCATTGAAGACGAGCCTTGCAAATCTATATAGCCCCCTAACGTAATTGGAGAAAGCCCGTATAAGTGATAATATAACAATAGGGGGTTGACATTAATGACAAAAAAACAATATGCAGAAGA
>JARRBK010000022.1 GCA_029982615.1 Tepidanaerobacteraceae bacterium
GGGCCCCATCATGACGAATATCCTGCTGGCCGATGAAATAAACAGGGCCACGCCGAAAACTCAGTCCAGCCTGCTGGAGGCCATGGAAGAAAAGCAGTTCACCGTTGGAGGGGTTACAAGGGTGCTGGAAATGCCGTTCATGGTCATAGCCACCCAGAATCCCATTGAAATGGAGGGAACCTTTCCGCTGCCTGAAGCCCAGATGGACAGGTTTCTGATGAGAATCGACATGGGATATCCGTCGGATGAAGAAGAACGGGAGATTATACACCGTTTTGGAGAAAAAAATCCCTTGCACGAGATTGGGTCCGCTGTAGGCAGAGAAGATATTTTAGAGATGCAAAACCACATAAATGAGATCTATATTGATAGATTAGTGGAAGATTACCTGTTGAACATTGTGCGGGAGACCAGAAACCATATTTCCATGAGATTGGGCGCAAGTCCCAGAGCTTCGCTTTTTCTTTACAAAAGTGCAAAAGCTCTGGCTGCCCTGAGAGGGAGAACTTATGTAGTTCCGGATGATATAAAAGATTTGGCAGTGCCTGTCTTGAGCCACCGCATAGTCCTGACATCCAGAAATCTGCTGGAGGATGTAAGGCCCGAACAGGTAATTGCGGAAATACTGGAAAAAGTGCCGGTGCCGGTGGAAAATCTGGAGGAATGGGGCAGGTAATATGCTGGGGGTTTGGTTTTGTTAGAGTAAGCATGATAAATGATGCACCGGCAAAACTTGTGGTCTATCCCCGAATAGTGGATGTGAAGGCGGAAAGCGGCGCAAATTACAGCCCGGCGGGAAGCCTCATCAGAAAAAGTTTTGTGTTTAAAGATTCGTATAATGTTTCTGGAATGAGAGATTATGTTCCAGGAGACAGCATAAGGAACATAGACTGGAAGGCTTCCGCCAGGACAGCAAAATTGATGGTGAGGGAATATGACACGAGTTTCAATGGGAAGGCAGCAATATTTTTAAACATAAATACGCATTGCCGTTTCTTTTTTTGTATATAATTCTTTCTATGATTATACTTGCTCTCTATAACATGGAACAAGTGGGCTCCACAATGCCTGAACGATACGCGGGCTCTATGATTAAGAGATGGACATGGCTTACCGCATCAGTTTCTATTCTGGTCTCTGTCGGAGCAGGTTTGGTTTTTTCGGCATATAATCCGCTCTATTCCAAGAAATTGTTTGACATGGTAAAGCATTTGTACAGCCCATTTATGGTGGTTGCCGTCACAGCCGGATTTGCTTGTGTGCTGGCATTGGTTTCCGGTTCTTGACATATTGGAGTGTTTCAATTATTATTATTTATGGACAAATATTTTTAAAAAATATTCGCAGGTCAAAGGGGAAGCCGGTGAAATTCCGGCGCGGTCGCGCCACTGTGAAGGGGAGCGAGCCACAAAACGCCACTGGGAAACCGGGAAGGCGTGGCAAGCTATGAACCGCAGCCAGGAGACCCGAGGCCTGCAAGGTGCCTGTAGCTCCCTACGCAGGATAGGGAAGCGATCTACCCTGCCTATTATGGAGAGCAGGGTTTTTAATTTGCAATGAAACTTACGGTTCGACAAATGAGCAACAAATAATAAATATAAATATATATACCTATATATACCTATATACACAGCAAAAGGAAGAAAGGGGGAATGAATTTTAATATTAGCCTGTTTAATGTCATTTAAATCATTATGTATTAAAGGGGTGGGTACATATGGGTTTTTCTAATGTAAAGAATGTAAAGCGATTAATGTCTTTATTAGTAACAGTGTTTATCTGTATTAATATTTTCACATATGCTTCTTTAAAAGGGATAGAGCCCAAGGCGTTTGCTGCAGACAGCACCTATACCTCTGAACAGCTGGCGGACAAGGCTATACAGTTTATAAATGATAAATTTAAATCAGGCGAGAAAATTGATGGTTACACGGCTTATGTTCTTATGAGAGCTGGTGAAGACCTTTCATCGGAAAAATGGACTCGCGATGGCGTATCTTTGAAGGAAGAAATAGAGAAGTTTGCCGACCTGCTTGGCAACAATAGAAGCCTCATATCGTACATTGTGGCCACTCAAAATGAGGACGGCAGTTTCGGGCCTTATGCCAATGAATATGGAACAAAAGCACCGCTGCAGGCTTTGGCTATGGCAAAGTCGCGGATTTCGAAAGCAGACACGTTATACGAAAAAGCAGAGCAGAGCATATCAAAAGCTGTGGAATATTTCAAATCGATTTATATGAACAAGGGATATGATTCTGCGGGATGGGCATTTGATTATCGCTGTGTTGAAGCCCTGGCATTGGCGGGCGAGAACCTTTCGTCCGATGAATGGGAAAAAAACGGAAGCACATTAAAAGATGAAGTATTAAGCTCCGCTGAAAATGCAGCCTCCTGTGCCGATGAAGAAGACGCAGTATCCCTTGCCAAAAATTTGACCGCGGTACATGCTGTTGACCCGGAATCTGATCTCATAACTACCCTTGCCGATGCAATTAAGAGCAAGGTTAACACTGTGGAAAATGCTGTATACTTTGGAAACAACTTATATGATGATGTAATGGTACTTACAGCACTGGGAAAAACGGGGAACCTCGATGGAATTGACCAGGAAAAAGCCCTGAACTATATAAATAGCAGCGATTTCAAACATGATCACAAAGATTCATGGGGATATTCTGCCGGATGCGCGTGGGGGGTGTATTATTCTGAGGAGCCGGATCTCACTGCCCAGGTTCTGACAGCACTGAGTTATTTTGACGGAGCCAGCGATAAAGACAGTAAGGTTTATAAAACAATACAGGATGGCTTAGCTTATCTTAATGATATCCAGGATTCGGATACTGCTGCTATTTATACTCAGTTTGACAGCACCTTTGCTACAGCTGAAACTGTTATAGCATTGGAGTCTAATGGTTGCAACGATTACCTGGAAAGCAATTCTACATGGGTGAAAAATTCGAAGACCAAAACCGTAGCCCAGACACTGATGGCTCTGAACCAGTGGCAGGATACCGAAAGGATGGAGAAGCTGGCAAACATTTTGAAGGCCCGGCATTCCGCCAATGGTTTTGAAAACAGCGTGTACAGCGACATGTGGGCGTATATCGCCCTGGGAGAAGCGGGGAAGATAGGCGAAATAAGCACCAATGACGCAAAAAATTACATCCTGTCGAAGCAGAGCAAAGCCCAGGGTACCGCTGGAGCCTGGGGAGAGACATGGGAAGTTACTTTTTATCCGGACTTCATGTCCACAGCCCAGGCCATAAGGGCTCTGTCTTATCTGCCCGGAGCCTCAGGCGATACGGAGATACAGGCTGCCATAGAAAGCGGCCTTGCGTACATGAAAAAGCAGCTTCAGCCCGACGGAAGCGTGTACACCACAACGCCCTACCCGGATGACCCGGTGGTGGATACCGCCGAGACCATCGTGACGCTGGCAATGCTGGGCATGGATCCAAAAAGCTGGAAGAGCAGCGAAGGAAATACACCGGTAGACTATATGCTGAAAAAAGCCCTGAATTCGGACGGAAGTTTCGGGTCTACTAAAAACACCATGGATGCGGCGGAAGCCCTCAGTGCATTTCTGCTGATTGAAGGCGAGTCCGATTCGGGTTCCGGCGGAAGCACAGCTCCAGTGACAGTTCAGAAGAAAATAAAAGTATATGTTGCTGTGGTGGGCAAAAACAATGAGCTTTTGTTTGCACCCGATTCGGTCACGCTGTCGTCGGATGACAAATGGGGCCTGACAGCCCTTGGGGCGCTGGATGCCACTGGGCTCGACTATGTGGATGACGACGGCTTTGTGAAAAGCATAGAAGGTCAGGCAAACAGCGGCATGAACGGCTGGATGTACAAGGTAAACAGCAGCATACCCAATGTCAAGGCTTCAGAAAAAACGCTCAGCGAAGGCGACAAGGTGATATGGTGGTACAGCACGGATTACAATTCGAGCGGTCCGTCTTGGGGGAGCCTGTCCAGCCTCAGCACGGCGACTGCGGACACCACTGCTGTTTCTTCGGATCTGAAGGAGCAGAACAAAAAATTGCCGGAGATGCTGCGCGCGTCTGAAGATGCGCTCGCCGCCCTTGGGAATATAGATGAGAAACTGGGGCTAAAGCAGGATGACAAAAAACCGCTGGAGGATCTAAAGGGTGCGGCAGTGATTGTGCATGGAGTGCGGAGTTATTCAAACATAAACGACTTAAAAACTCAGAAGTCAAAACTTGACGAAAACAAAGCGGATATCGAAGATAGCGTTTCGGCCGAAAACGGGGCGGTGCTGGTGGATTCGGGTCAGGAAGTGGGTTTGGTTATACCAGCTGGTGCCTTGAGCAAAGATACACAGATTAGAATCAAGGAAATAGACGTTTCTCAGCCTGCCAAAGAGGCTGAAGAAAGTTTAAAAAAGATGCCTCAGGGATTCGGGCTGGTATCCGGGATATATGATTTTTCTCCGGATAATATCACTTTTGAAATACCTGTGACAATAACTTTAAAGGTGATCCTGCCTCCTATGGTAAAGCCGGAAAACGCCATTTTGGCGTGTTACGATGAAAAAACCGGGCATTGGGTAGCAGTTCCCGCCGTGATGGATTTAGAGAAAAACCTTGTATTTGCACGGGTAAAGCATTTTTCCAAATATGCGGTAATGATAAAAGACGAGAAAAAATCGTTTGCAGATATCGGCGAATCCTTTGCCTGGGCGAAAGACTATGTGGAAACCCTAGCAGGAGCGGGCATATTAAGCGGAGTAGGTGGCGACAGGTTTGAGCCCGGCAGGCCTGTGACCAGAGCGGAATTCGTGAGCATGCTGCAAAAAGCCATGGGCCTTGCCGCGCCCGAGGATGCGAAAACTTCATTCGTGGATGTGAAAAAAAGCGCGTGGTATTACGAAGCGGTTTCGGCGGCTTCAGCCTCTGGACTTGTCAGTGGATACAAAGATGGCACCTTCCGCCCGGACGAAACCATTACCCGCGAGGAAATTTCAGTGATTCTTTCAAGGGCCCTGAAGCTTTCTGGGAGTGAACAATCCAGTGGCTTTAAAGATGAGGGCAGCATATCCTCGTGGAGCAGACCCGCGATATTTGCCGCTGTTGAAAAAGGGCTGTTGAAAGGATACCAGGACGGCACATTCCGGCCCAAAAATGCCGTAAGCCGCGCTGAATGTGCGGTTATCATTTACAGGATGCTTGATATAAAATGAAGAAGAGCGTTTATATACTCATTTTTGCTGCAATATTGCTGTGCCTGCTCGGGCCGATGATTTTACCGCATATAAATTCCGGCAACGGCCCGGGCGCTGCCCTTTCAAAACAGCAAGCAGTGCAGGGGCCAAAAGCTCTGGAAACTCATGCAGAAAATCCTGTGGAGCAATATTCGGAGCAAAATTCAGATTCGGTCGGTTCGGCACAGGAGCAGAGTCAAGCGGGTATTTCCCGGGAAAAGGGGAACACCTCGGATTCTTCATCGATGCAAAAGGGCTCTGATGAGAACCCGGGTGATGAAAAAGACGATTTTTCAAAGAATCTGCCGGACAAAAGCGAAACTCAAAAAAAAGTGCCGTCCGATTCTTCAAAAGCAGCACAGAAAAATGATGGCGCCAATAAAAACGCTTCTATGCTTCCTGAGGAGAAAGAAGAACAAGACAAAGCTTCCCCAGATGACGCTGCAGCGGAAACGGAAAAAGGCATTAAAGTAAGTCTGGCTGTAGTGGGTAGCGGAGGAAAAATAATATTCGGCCCTGCCAAAGTAATTATAAAGGATGACAACAAATGGGGCGCCACGGCACTGGGTGCACTGGAGGCCTCAGGCGTTGAATACGTTGTCAGTTCCAGGTACGCCGGGTTTGTGACGAGTATCGCCGGTCAAGCCAATGAAGGGATGAAAGGCTGGATGTATGAAGTAAATGACAAGGTTCCCATGGCGGCTGCAGCTGACATGAAACTGGTAGAAGGCGATAGGGTGTTGTGGTGGTACAGCGAGAGTTTGGATAAACCTCCCCCGGCATGGGATAAATTAGAAAAAGCCCAGTGAGGAGAAAAAATATGCTGGAAGAGCTCTTTTATCAAGAAAAGGAATTATTTTTGCAAAAACTTCACCCTGCTGCGGCTATGCTCCATATTTGCACATTGCTGGTGCTTTCCCTGATATTCACAAACCCCCTATACCTTGTGGGAATTTTTTTGTGCACAGGGCTTTCCGTTTATGCGCTGGAAGGGCTCCAAACATGGAAGCTGTTTATAAAGGGCGGCTTATTGATGACTGTTCCAATTATGATAATTAACCCGCTGGTATCAAGAGCCGGAGCTACCATTTTGTGGCATGGCCCCCGACTGCCCGTGTTTGGCAAAATAACTGTTTCGCTGGAAGCGGTGTTTTACGGTGCTGTTATGAGCATGAGGCTTTTGGATGTGATAAGTATTTTCTGCCTATACAATATAATGGTGCATCCGGACAAAGCGCTGAATATTCTGGAACGGTTTGCTTTCAAATCTGCTCTGGTGCTGTCACTTGCTACGAGAATGTTTCCTGCGATGATAAGGCATCTTGAGAATATTAAACAGGTTCAGGTGGTCAGGGGAGTGGATTTTTCCACAGGTTCCTTTAGGCAAAAACTGGATAAATACACAAACCTGATATACATCCTACTGCTGTCGTCTTTGGAAGATTCCATGGAGATGGCTGAAGCTATGCAGGCCAGAGCCTTCGGCAGTGGAAGGCGGATGTGCTACGTTAGAGATGTATTTAAACCCGAAGATTTCATCTGCGCTGCGTCCAGCATGACAGCCTTGTTTGTCGGGGCATTGGGTGCAGTGAAGGGATACGGCGTCATGAACTTTTATCCTTATCTGGGCTCAGTGTATTCCATGGGTGACATATATTTGCTGGCATTTATGCTGGCAATGCTTTCCGTTCCCACACTTTTGAGCTGGGGGTGGCATCGTTGCCGATATTTCAGGTAAATAACCTCAGTTATTATTACCCTGAAAGCGAGAAACCGGCATTGAAAGGCATTAATATTACAGTGGAAGAAGGAGAATTTTTGCTGGTGGTCGGTGGCTCGGGCTCGGGCAAGTCGACCTTAGCCCGGACGCTGGCGGGGCTTGTGCCGGATTTTTACGGGGGAGTCTTCAGCGGCAAGGTGCTTTTTAAAGGTCAGGATATACGTCGGATGGACCGGAGAAAGCTTTCCAGGCATGTGGGCATGGTTTTTCAGGATCCGGAAAAGCAGCTGGTGAAAACCGAAGCTGAGGCTGAGATCGCTTTCGGCCTTGAGAATTTAGGGCTTCCCCAGCAGGAAATGCTGCGGCGGGTGGCTGAGGTCATGGATTTCCTCAACCTTGAAGAAGCAAAGGGCCGGTTTATAGATAAACTTTCTGGAGGGCAAAAGCAAAAAATAGCCCTGGCATCGGTGCTGGCCATGCAGCCGGAAGCGATAATACTTGATGAGCCTACATCTCAGCTGGACCCAACATGTGCGGAAGATTTTTTAAATTTGATTAAACGCCTCAATGAAGAAATGGGGAAAACCGTGGTTCTCATAGAGCAGAGGCTGGAGAGGTGTTTCCATCTGGCCGACAGAGTGGCAGTAATGAAAGATGGGGAAATAATAATTCAGGGCACGCCTCAAGAAGTGGCATCGGGGAGCATTGACAGCGGCATACCTTTTATTCCGCCGGTGGCCCGGTTTTTTGCGGGGGCGGGTTTTTCAAATATTCCCGTTACCGTAAAAGAAGGGCGCAGTATTTTAAAAAATTACTTGCCTTTACAAAATAATGATGCTGATTCCATTACGCAAACCGGTTTCGATAATAACAAGGAAAGAAAAAATGGTGAAACTATAGCTCTGAAAAAAGTTTGGTTTTCCTATGACGATAAAAAAGAAGTGCTGCGGGGCATTGATTTACAAATATTTCCTGGTGAATTTGTGGCTATTTTGGGTGCCAACGGAGCGGGCAAGTCCACCCTTTTAAAAGTTATGGCAGGCCTTTTATATCCCAACAGGGGCAAGATTATGTTTCGGGGAAAAGCGTGCGGAAAAAATCTGGAAGTTTATCGACAGGGGAAAGTGGCATACCTTTCTCAGAACCCCAACGATTATCTTTTTCAGGATACTGTCGAACAAGAACTGTTTTTTACGCTGAAAAATTTTGATAAGCCCGATGAAGGAAGAGTAGACAACCTCCTGGAAAAGCTGGATTTAAATCGGCATAAGCACAGAAACCCCAGGGATTTGAGCAGCGGTGAAAGGCAGAGGGTGGCGCTCGCTTCCGTTTTGGTGACGGAACCGGAGTTGGTGCTCCTGGATGAGCCCACCAGAGGCATGGATTACGCTCTCAAGGCTGATCTTGGGGGATATCTTGCTGACCTGTGTAAAGGCGGGGTGAGTGTGGCAGTGGTGACCCATGATGTGGAATTTGCTGCCGAATACGCCGAAAGAGTGATAATCCTGTACGACGGTAGAATTGTGAGCGATGGCAATGCAAAGCAAATACTGGGCAGTTCGATGTTTTATTCGACGCAAATGGCCAGAATGTGTAAGGGTTTTGCCGAAGATATCCTGACAGTGGAAGAAGCGCTAGATATACTGGGGCCAATTATTTTCCGAGCAGGCGCAAATGCTGCGGAAAGGGGCATGGGCTGAAATGTTCTCCACTGTTATGGTGATTGTTGTTCTGGGATTTATGTTCTTTAGCTTTGAATTGCACCGGACGTCTTCAAAAGAAATAGCCCTTGTGGCCGTGATGTCCGCAGTGGCTGCCATTGGGCGGGTGGCGTTTGCTGCACTGCCCAATGTCCAGGCCACCACCTTCATAGTGATGGTGTCGGGATATGTAATGGGGCCCTCTGCCGGATTCATGGTGGGGGCTGCGGCGGCTCTGGTGTCGAATTTTTTCATGGGCCAAGGGCCGTGGACTCCATGGCAAATGTTGGCGTGGGGGCTTTCGGGAGCTTCAGCCGGACTTATAAAAAAGCTTTTTCCTTCCATAAGCAGAGCTGGAATGATTATATTTTGTTTTTTGTGGGGATATTTTTTTGGTTGGATTATGAATCTCTGGTACTGGTCGGCATTCATAAGGCCGCTCAACATAAACAGCTTTATCGCAGCATGTATTTCCAGCATATGGCTTGACAGCTTTCATGCAGCGGGAAATGCGGTATTATATTTTTGTTTCGGCCAAGGATTTATAAAGATATTGGGGCGCTTTTACCGCAGACTGAAAGTGACGGTGCGGTGAAAATACGCATGTAGCCGACCTTTACACAGTTTGTAAATTGTGCTATAATCAAGCAAAACTGAATATTTCGTGTGCAGGTGTTCAACTTTCAAGGTTGAACCAAAAGGGAAGTCGGGTGAAATTCCCGCGCGGTCCCGCCACTGTAATGGTGAGCCGCCTTATATGCGCCACTGGGAATCCGGGAAGGCATAAGGTGGTGATGAACCTGAGCCAGGAGACCTGCCTGTACACCGTGCAAACACTGATCCTACGAGAGATAGGGAGGTGTTGTTATGAAAGCGCATTTCATACGAGACTTACCCCCTTAACTGTTCGTAGTTGAGGGGATTTTTAATGCTCGAAATCAAAATCGAATTATTATTCGTGAAGGAGGCAAAAATGATGCGAAAGCTGCTGTTTTCTACGGCTATTATATTATGGATTCCCCGGATGGCCATGGCCATGCACATAGCGGAAGGATACCTGCCGCTTAAGTGGACACTAATCTGGGATTTGTTCGCCCTTCCCTTTGTTATACTGGGGCTTTACTCCATACGAAAACTGGTGGACGCAAACCCCAGGTTGAAAATGCTACTGGGCTTTGCAGGGGCTTTTACCTTTGTGCTATCTGCCCTAAAACTGCCGTCAGTCACGGGCAGCTGTTCCCATCCGACGGGAGTGGGCCTCGGCGCTATTCTTTTCGGGCCGTGGGTCATGAGCGTATTGGGTATGATTGTGCTTATATTTCAGGCACTGCTGCTGGCCCACGGGGGCATCACCACTCTGGGAGCTAATACGTTTTCCATGGCTGTGGTGGGCCCTGTCACTTCATACCTGATTTACCGGGGCATGAACAAAATCGGCAGTCCCAGATGGCTTTCGATATTTCTGGCGGCATCCGTGGGGGATTTACTGACTTATGTGACCACTTCGCTTCAGCTGGCTCTTGCCTTTCCCGCAAATCCCGGAGGTTTTAATGCATCTTTTTTGAAATTCATGGGAATATTTGCGGTGACCCAGGTGCCTCTGGCCATCAGCGAGGGGCTCCTGACAGTACTGGTCTTAAATCTGCTTGCCTCATATAATGAAGAAATGCTCACCGGACTTTTGATGATTCCAAAGGAGGCCCACCATGAAAGATAAAAATTTTTTGATAAAAAATCTGATTCTCGCTCTGCTGGTGATACTGCTTTCGATCTATCCAATTCTGTACCTTAAAGATGCAGAATTTGGAGGCGCAGATGACATGGCAGAAGAAGCTATTACCCAGGTGGACAGAAACTACAAGCCGTGGTTTGCACCGTTATGGGAACCTCCCAGCGGCGAGATAGAAAGCCTTCTGTTTGCCCTTCAGGCTGCCATAGGAGCGGGGTTTATAGGTTATTACTTCGGATTTGCCAGGGCGAATAAAAATGCTGATAGATAATTATGCATATTCAAACAGGCTAAAAGACGTTCATCCGGCTGAAAAGCTGTATTTTGCTATGACGACCATGGCCATGGGTTTTATCCCGAATATATATTTAAATATGGCCATTGTATCCATGATGGGAGCCTTATTGGTTTTTAATGCGAAAATACCAGCGAAGGTGTTTCTAAAGACGCTTCTTCTGCCGCTCTGGTTTGTTTTAATCGGCATATTGACAATAATGATAAATGCCGTCCCTGCCGGAAGCAGTGCGCTGATAAAATTTTCGCTGCTGGGCATTACCCTGGGCATTACCCAGGAAAGCATAAAAGCATCGGCTGTGCTCTTTTCCAGGTCTTTAGCTATGGTTTGCTGCCTGTATTTTTTGGCATTTACAACCCCAATGGTAGATATCTTTATTGTGCTGAGAAGCATGAAAGTGCCGGGGCTTTTCCTGGAGCTCATGGAGCTGGTGTACAGATTTTTGTTTGTGCTGATGGAAACTTCCGAAAGAATATATATATCCCAGTCGTCCCGGCTGGGATATATGAATGCCGGGACAGCCGTCCGTTCTCTCGGGAGGCTCATATCTTCGCTATTCATAAAAGCCTGGAAGGATTCTGAGAGTCTGTATACAGCACTGGAGGCAAGAGGATACGAGGGGGAGGTGAAAGTTCTGACGAAAAAATTTCCCATATCCATAAAAAATATTTTTCTCATTACGTCGGTGGAGTTTTTGCTTTTGGTTTTCGCATGGCTTTCCGGAGGTGGAGCAAGATGAGCGAATACATCCTTGAAATGAGGGATGTGGTTTTCGATTATCCGGGTGGAATAAGGGCTTTAAACGGCATTTCCATGGCAATAGAAAAAGGCAAAAAAATCGCTGTGCTGGGCCCCAACGGGTCCGGAAAATCCACCCTTTTTCTCCACTTCAACGGCATATTAAGGCCGAAGAGCGGCAAGGTTTTTTACAGAGGCCAGCAGATAAAGTATCATCGCGATTATCTTGTGAATCTCAGAAAAAATGTGGGCATAGTTTTTCAGGACCCGGACATCCAGCTTTTTGCAGGCAGCGTCTTTCAGGAAGTCTCCTTTGGCCCCATGAATTTGGGCTTTTCCATTCCCGAGGTCGAAAAAAGGGTGGTGGAGGCGTTGAAGGCTTGTGGCATAGAAGAATTAAAGCACAGACCCACTCATTTTTTAAGCTTCGGCCAGAAAAAGAGGGTATCCATCGCCGATGTGCTGGCTATGGATCCGGAGGTGCTTGTACTGGATGAACCGGCGGCGTACCTGGACCCTAAGCATGAACAAAAACTCGTGGAACTCCTGGAGGAACTCTGCAGGAAGGGAAAGCAGGTGATTTTATCCACCCATGATGTGGAACTGGCCTATGCCTGGGCTGATTATGTATTCGTGCTGAAAGCTGGGAGACTGGCTGCTGAAGGTACGCCGCAAGAAGTTTTCCAAAACGAAACCCTTGTAAAGGAGGCGGATTTGAGAAAGCCGCAGCTCTTGGAAATCTGCGATATTTTAAAGCAGAAGGGATTTGTTTTCAACAAAATGCCCAGAAACATCCCGGAATTTAGAGAAGAGCTTCTGATTTATGTCGAATCATAAATTTTTAACGTTGCAAGTTTTAAAACAATAATTTTGAAGGAGCTGGGTTAAATGGAGAGCGCTTTGTTGATACTGGCCCACGGAAGCAGGGCTGAGGGGTCGTCAGAGACGATATATAAAATAGCTGAAGGCCTAAGAAAATCCGGGGAATACGAAGATGTGGAAGCGGCCTTTCTTCAGTTCGAAAGGCCGAACATAGCCGAAGCAGTGGATAAACTTGTCAAAAAGGGTATTACAGAAATTGTAGCGGTGCCGGCATTCCTTTTTGCGGGCAATCACGTGTTAAAAGATATTCCCGAGGAACTGAAAAAAGCGAAGGCTCTTTTCCCAAATGTGCGCATAGTTCTGGCAGAGCCCATAGGATATGATGAAAGGCTCTGCAGCATCATATCTGAAAGGGCGAAGGGGAATATCGTGGAGATATAAGGAAGGTGTTTGTAAATGGAATACGTAAGAGACCCAGCGGCCATCGAAAAGACGAGTTATGAAATCATTGAAAGCCATGTGGATAGGGGAAGGTTTGATGAAAGGGAATGGGCCGTTGTGAGGCGGGTAATCCATACGGTGGCCGATTTTGAGTATGCAGATATCATGAATTTTTCCAAAGACGCGGTGGAAGCCGGGCTTTGTGCCATGCGGAGAGGGTGTCGCATAGTTACTGACACCCGAATGGCAAAGGCTGGAATAAACAGGAAAGCCTTAGAAGCTGTGGGATGTTCGGTCAAATGTTACATTGATGATCCGGATGTGGCTGCAGAATCCGGGAAACTCAAGATAACCAGGGCCATGGCCTCCATTATGGCGGCGGCAAGGGACGGAAGGGATGGGATATTTGCCATCGGCAATGCTCCTACGGCGCTTTTCAAGCTGCTGGAGATGGCAGAGGAAGGAAGAATAAAGCCGGATCTGGTAATAGGCGTGCCTGTGGGATTTGTGGGGGCGGCGGAGTCAAAGCAAGCCCTGGAGGCCTCCGGCCTCCCGTTTATTCTCACCCGGGGCAGAAAGGGCGGCAGCACCGTGGCGGTAGCTGTAATAAATGCTCTTTTATATATGTCGAATAGTGAAAATGGAAAAATATGTAGTAAAGTCTGACAAAAAGCTCCGTTACGGCTACACCACAGGCACATGCGCCGCCGCCGCATCCAAAGCCGCCGCATATATGCTGTTTCATGAGGATGTGCCGGAGACGGTGGAAGTTGACACACCGAAAGGATGGCTTCTTACCCTTAATATTGAGGATCCGGAGAAAGGCAAGGGATGGGCAAAGTGCGGTGTGAGAAAGGATGCGGGCGATGACCCCGATGTTACCCATGGCATGGTGGTATATGCCAGGGCTGAAAAAACCGACAACGAGGGCATCGTCATAGCCGCCGGAGAAGGTATTGGCACCGTTACCAGACCAGGTCTTTCCGTAAAGCCCGGCGAGCCTGCCATAAACCCCGTCCCCAGAGCAATGATAATAAAAGAAGTTATGAAGGTGCTGCCGGAAGGCGAAGGCGTTAAGATAACCCTGAGCATTCCCGGCGGAGAGAAAGTTGCTAAAAGCACCTTCAACCCGCGGCTTGGAATCGTAGGCGGCCTTTCCATTATCGGCACCACGGGAATAGTGGAGCCCATGTCCACGGAAGCCCTGAAAGACACTCTAGCCTTGGAACTATCCATGATAGCGGCCCGGGGGCAGAAAGAAGCGGTGCTCACTCCCGGAAATTATGGAAAAAGCCATGTCTTAAAAAGCGGCGTGGATGAGAGCATCATAGTGTCCTGCGGAAATTTTCTGGGCTTTATGCTGGAAAAGGCGGTGGAATACGGCTTTGAAAAGATATGGCTCATTGGCGATATAGGAAAGCTCATAAAGGTGGCGGCGGGAATATTCAACACCGCAGGCCGCGTCGCCGACGCCAGGGCAGAGATTATGGCGGCTTATGGAGCCCACTTTGGGGCTAAAAAGGAAACGGTGGACAAAATACTTTCATCCGGCACGTCGGAGGAAGCCATGGAAATTCTGGAAAAGGCAGGTATTGACATCGGAGAATTCTCAAAATTCGTGGCCGAAAGAATTGCGGATAAATGCTCATGGTATACCGGCGGACGGTTGAAAGTAAGCGTTGACCTCATTTCCCAAAAAAGAGGGCTGCTTGCCAGGGTGCGGAGGGATGAGAATTGGTAACCGTTGTGGGAGTGGGGCCCGGAGCGCGGGAATACATTGTTCCGGCAGCCCTTCGAAGAATAGAGCAGGCCGATGTGCTGGTGGGAGCAAAAAGGCACCTGAATCTGTTTAAAGAACTGAAGTGCGAAAAAATACCCCTGGAAAAGGGATTGAATTTTGCGGAGGTCTTGAGCCGGAATGGTCGCGTGGTGATACTGGCGTCGGGAGATCCCGGGCTTTACGGTATATTGGATGCGGTGTTGAAATATGTAAAAAAAGAAGAAGTGGAAGTGATTCCCGGCATAAGTTCCGCCCAGTACATCATGGCAAAGCTTTTACTTCCCATGAAAAATTCTGCTGTGGTAAGCCTTCACGGGCGTACGGCAGAAATCGCCGAACATGCGAAAAAATACGATACCCTGGTGGTACTGACGGACGAAAATCACGACCCGCCTTTCATAGCCCGGATTTTGAAAGAAAGCGGGATAAGGGACAGGGTTTTATACGTGGGGGAAAACCTTTCCTATGACAATGAAGTCATAGCAAGATATACCGTTGAAGAGCTGGCCCAGTGCCGGAAAAAGTTTGACATAAACGTGGTGGTGATAACGTGTGGGAATATGCCTTCGGCATCCCCGACAGCCTTTTTATAAGGGGTGATGTGCCCATGACGAAAGAGGAGGTAAGGACACTATCCCTCTCCAAATTAAGGCTGAAAAAGGATTTTACGGTATGGGACATCGGCGCCGGCACGGGATCGGTTTCTGTGGAGGCGGCGCTGTACTGTTCGGAAGGCCGGGTGTATGCGATAGAAAAAAATGATGAGGCATTAAAACTTATCAGGCAAAATGCCGAAGCCTTTGGGACATCAAATCTTACAGCGGTGCCCGGCAAGGCGCCGGAAGCGCTGTGCCATCTGCCGGACCCAGACAGGGTTTTCATAGGCGGATCCGGCGGAAAAATCGAAGACATACTGGCGCTGGTGATGCGGAGGCTTAAGCCGGGCGGCGTTATAGTCATAAACGCCGTTACTCTGGAAACCGTTCATCGGGCTAAAGATTGCCTTAGTGGCGGAGGATATGAAGTGGAGACAATTCTTGTTAATATTTCGAAGTCCATGAGGGCCGGCGGCAGCACTCTAATGCAGGCGAGAAATCCTGTGTTCATCCTATCGGCAAAATCCGCAGAATAAGCGAATTAAGGGAGGAATACCGCAAATGTCAGAAATCCCCATCGGCAAATTATATGGCGTAGGAGTGGGCCCGGGCGATCCGGAACTGATTACTCTGAAGGCAGTGAAGATTCTCGAACGGGTTCCCGTGGTGCTGATCCCTTCAGGGAGCGGCGAGAGCATTGCCTTCAACATTGCAAAGCCATACATAAGAGGCGAGGTCCTGGAGCTTGAATTTCCCATGACCCGGGACAGAGGCACCCTTGAATCCATATGGGACGAAAATGCAAAGAGGATAAAAGAGTTGCTTCTGGAGGGCAGGGATGCAGCTTTCATCACCTTGGGAGACCCGATGATATACAGCACTTATATATACATAATGGAAAGGCTGGAAGGGTTCGAAATTGAAACCATTCCCGGCGTGACTTCCTTTTCCGCAGCCGCTTCAAAACTTCAGATGCCCATAGCGCGGGGCAGCCGGCCCTTTGCAGTGGTGCCTGCCGGGGACGAAAAAATTATGCAGGATGTCCTCAGATGCTTTGATAACGTTGTACTTATGAAGGTATCCGGAAACTATGATAGGGCTGTGGACCTGTTGAAATCGGAAGGCTTTCAGGCGGGGCTTGTCATAAGGGGAGGCCATGGGGATGAGGAGGCAACGTTTGATTTGGAAAAATATAGGGGGAAAAAGCTGGATTACCTTTCCCTTATAATCGGAAGGAAGGTGGTCAAATGATTTATTTCATCGGCGCGGGCCCCGGGGATGCTGAACTCGTCACAGTGAAAGGAGCGAGGCTTCTAGGCTCCTGCGATGTGGTAATTTATGCCGGCTCTCTCGTCAACCCGGATGTATTAAAGTACACAAAAAAGGGCGCGGAAATTCATGACAGTTCCCGCATGAATCTGGAGGAAATAATTGAAATAATGAAAAAAGCCCATGAAATGAATAAAGATGTGGCCCGGCTCCACACAGGAGACCCCTGCATTTACGGTGCCATAAGGGAGCAGATGGAGAAGCTGGATGAACTGGGGATTTGTTACGAAGTATGCCCGGGCGTGAGTTCCTTTACCGCCGCTGCGGCGGTATTGAAGAAGGAACTAACAGTGCCAGGAGTAAGCCAGACCGTCATCCTGACAAGGATGGAGGGCAGGACGCCGGTCCCTGGCGTAGAAAGCCTGAAATCCCTGGCAGTGCCCGGGGCAGCCATGGCCATATTTTTAAGTGCCGGCATGATTGAAAAAGTGGCGGGCAAACTTCTGGAATCTTACGGCCCGGACACCCCGGCGGCAGTGGTGTATAAGGCTACATGGCCGGAACAGAAAGTGGTAGAAGGCACTCTGAAAGACATACCGGATAAAGCAAAACAAGCGGGGATAAACAAGACCGCCGTAATCCTGGTGGGAGATTTCCTGGGCGAAAGATATGAATGCTCCAGGCTGTACCATGCAGAATTTAGCCATGGCTTCAGGGGTGCCGGAAAATGCTGCGGAAAACCTGAGCTGCGGGAGGAAACGCCGTGAAGCTGGCGGTGATTGCCGTTACCAGAAACGGGACCCGATTGGGGGAGAAAATAGTAAAAGAACTGGGCGGAGACCTCTATATCCTGGAAAAAAATGTGCCTCAGGATTGCCAATGTTTTCATCCTATAAAGGGGGACTTTATAGAATTTGTCCACGGCATCTTTTATAAATATGACGGTCTTGTATTCCTTGCTGCGGCAGGCATAGCGGTTAGGGCCATAGCGAAGGTGATTGAGAAAAAAACGGTGGACCCTGCTGTGGTGGCAGTGGATGAGCGGGGGAGATTCGCTGTGAGCCTCCTGTCAGGACACCTGGGGGGCGCCAACGAACTGGCCGTCAGGGTGGCCGGGGTGCTGGGAGCCGTGCCGGTGGTGACTACAGCCAGCGACAGCGCGGGATTTGAGGGCATCGACGTCATGGCGAAGAAAATGGGATTTTACATAGAAAGGTTTTTTGAACTCAAAAGGGTTAGCGCCTGCCTCGTCAATGGCGAAAAGGTGGTGTTTGCGGCAGAACCCGGGTTTCCGGAAAAGGCGCTAAATGAAATGAAAGAAAAGCTCCGGGATACGACGGCGGTTTTTTGCAGCAGGGATTTTTCCGATGATTCCGCAGCAGGCGCCTGCGACATGATTTTTTGCGATGCTGCAGCAGCGGTTTTCATAGCCGATGGGAAAATCAGGTCTCCGGCCATTCCCCATATAATATTGAGGCCCCGAAACATAGTGCTGGGCATCGGTACAAAAAGGGGCACAGCCTTTGAAGAGCTTCTTGCGGCGGTTAAAGCAGCCGTGAAAGAGCTGGATTTTGACGAAAACAGAATAGGATGCATCGCCACCATTGATATCAAGAGAGATGAAGAATGCATAAACATGCTGGCGCGGCACCTCGATGTGCCGGTGAAATATTACAGTTCCAGAGAGCTTGCCAAGGTAGAGGAAAAATTTCCCATTTCATATTTCGTAAAGAAGACGACTGGGGTGGGCTCGGTGGCAAGGCCTGCAGCCTATCTTGCCAGCATGCGCGGTACGGAATTGAAATATTGCAAAATGAAAGGAAGTACTCTAGCAGTATATAAATGCAATTTTTGGTGCAGCAACTGAAATCTCTAAGTATGCTGTCTAATGTGTCACTCAAAACAAATGTATTGATTGGTATGAAATTTTTATTTTTTCAACAGGCTGACTTAAAAATTTTATTTTTCCTTGTGCCGCTTGGCGGCATGGATATTCTGGTGTAAAAACCAATTGAAGGTGGTATGTGACGGCCAAAGGCACCATAAAGTGAGGTTTAACCGCTCTTGAGTCCGGAACTAGCGAAGCAGGGGCGGCATGCACGGATGCATGCCGGCCGGCACCTGAGGCAGGATGCCGAATTGCCGGCTTACCCTGCGAAGCGCAGGGCCGGACTTTAGAGCGGTTTACCGAACGATCAGGTGCAGGGGCCGTCACTACCACCGAGATTGATTTTCTACACTAAAATCAATGTATGATTTTCGGAGGGCTTTATGGGCTGGATTAAAGTTGTGGGAATTGGTCCCGGACATTATCAGGACATGACAGTTAGAGCCATAAGGGCGCTGAGGGAATGCGACGTCGTTATCGGATACACCACGTATATAAACCTCATCAGAAATCTAGTAAAGGATAAAGAAATAATCCGTTCAGGCATGCGGCAGGAAGCTGAAAGGTGCAGAAAAGCCCTGGAGCTGGCCGACCTGGGCAGGAAAGTGTCGCTTGTCAGCGGCGGAGACCCGGGAGTATACGGCATGGCAGGGCTTTTATACGAGCTTGCACAAAACAATGATATCGAGGCAGACATTGAAATTATACCCGGGGTAAGCGCCGTGAATGCCGCAGCTTCTCTGCTGGGAGCGCCGCTGATGACCGATTTTGCATCGATAAGTCTTTCCGACCACCTGACTCCATGGGAAACCATTGCAAAAAGGCTGGAAATGGCTGCACGGGCGAATTTTGTCATAGCCCTTTTTAATCCGAAAAGCCGTGAAAGAAAAGATAATCTGTCCCGGGCGCTGGATATCGTCCTCAAATATCGGTGCTTCAACACTCCCTGCGGCATCGTAAAAAATGCCTCAAGGCAGGGGGAGAGCACCATTGTCACAAAACTTGGAGATTTATTAAAACACGATATCGATATGACCACACTGATAATTATAGGGAACAGCAGCACTTTTATTACTGAAGGAAAAATGGTTACGCCCAGGGGGTATGCCTTTTGATTCTGGTTCTGGCAGGCACAAAAGAAGGCAGAGAGATGGCGGAAATGCTTTCAGGCCTGAATTTTCCCGTTATCGCTAGCACGGTTACAGATTACGGAGGCAAGCTTCTGGAGGGCAAGGCGAAAGCGAGGACGGGCCCTTTAGACCGGGAATTGCTTGAAAGCTTTATCCGGGAGAAAAATGTGGAACTGGTGATCGATGCCACCCATCCCTTTGCAAGCAAAATCAGCCTCAACGCCATCGAAGCCTGCAAAAATGCGAAAATCAAATACATGAGGTATGAGCGGGAAGATATGGGGAAGTATTGTTTTCCTGGTGTGATACGGGTGGAAAACTTCGATGAGGCTGTGTCCGAAGCACTAAAATATGAAAGGATATTTCTCACCATTGGCAGCAAGAATCTGGACAGATTTGCAGCCCTCAAGAAACAGGGCAAGCACATTATAGCCAGGGTCCTCCCCACCAGCGAGGTTCTGAAAAAATGTGAACACCTCGGCTTTTTGCCGGGGGAAATCATAGCTATGGAAGGGCCTTTCAGCGTGGATATGAATTACTGTATGTTCAAAGACTACAAGGCCGATGTGGTGGTTACCAAGGACAGCGGCCCGGGGGGAGGAGTGGTGGAAAAATTGAGGGCGGCTGTAAAATTGAATGTACCTGTAATAATGGTAAAAAGGCCTGCTGTGGATTATCCTTTAGTGGCAAGAAGCATAGAGGAGGTTTTGGAGGAAATACGGAAAGGGGAATCGTGATTCCAAGATGCACCGATGGGAAGGGGGTTTTGTGCAAATGGAAGTTGACTCTCTCATGATGGTGGGAATTGGCCGGAAGGCGCCGATGGAAGTCAGGGAAAAGGCGGCATTCGGCATCAGGGCGGCTGAAGCCTTGAGAGAATTGAAAAAAATTGAGGATGTATCGGAAGCGGTGGTGCTTTCTACCTGCCACCGCAGCGAAATTTATTTTATTTCAGCCTCTCACGGCGAAAGCCGCGTGAAGTCTTTTTTCTGTGACTTTTCCGGCCTTTCAGAAGAAGACGCGAGCCCGTACCTTTGCGCCATCCGGGGCAAAGATGCGGCCAGGCACCTTTTCAGGGTGGCCTGCGGCCTCGACTCCATGGTCCTGGGGGAAGACCAGGTATTGGGCCAGGTGAGGGAGGCATGGGACCTGGCCCGGGAGGAAAAAAGCGTCGGTAAAATCTTAAACAGGCTTTTTAAAGAAGCAGTAACCCTGGGCAAAAAAGCCCGGTCTGAAACTGGCATTACTGACTATCCGCTTTCCATAAGTTATATCGCTGTAAAATTCATTCAAAAAGTGTTCGGAGATTTAAGCGATAAAGTGGCCTTCGTTATAGGCGCCGGGGAGATGGGGCATCTTGCCATAAAATATCTGCTTGCGGCGGGAATCAGGAATGTTTATGTAGCAAACAGGACCCGGGAAAAGGCTGAGGCTTTGAAGCACCAGATACCGGAGCTTTCGGTGATTCCCTACGAGCAAAAATACCAGAAAATAGCGGAAAGCGATATAGTCATAAGCGCCACCAACGCCCCCCACTACACCATAAGCTATGATAAATTCAGGAAAAGCCACAGAGGTAAGAAGATATGCATGATAGATATTGCCATGCCCAGGGATATACACCCGGCCATTGGAAGTATGGAAGGGGTAAGCCTCTACACAATGGATGACCTGCAGGAAGTGGCGGAAGAGAACAGAAAAAAAAGGGAAAGCCTGACAGGGGTCATCGAAAAAATGGTGGATGAGGCGGTGCGGGAATTTTTAGCATGGTATAATTCCCTTTCGATAATTCCTGTGATAAAACACCTGAACGATTTTGCAGAAAAGGTGTGCCTTTCGGAGTACGAGCGGTTGATAAACAAACTGGACGGAATTACTGAAGATGAAAAAAACAAAGTAAAAATTGCCCTGGAAAGAGTGGGGGCGAAAATTGTCAACCGTTATCTGATGGGGCTCAAGGCCCTGGCTGAAGAAGGCAGGTTGGACGGTGCGGTGTATGAAGTTTTTCAACAAAATTAAAGGCGGGTGGAACTGTAATGCTCTTGAAGGTGGGGACCAGGGACAGCAAACTGGCTTTAATTCAAACCGATATGGTTATAGAAGAATTGAAAAAACATCACCCTGACTGGAAGTTCGAGAAAGTATTGGTTAAAACCCGGGGGGACAGGTTTCTGGATTCGGCTTTGAGCGAGATGGGAGGCAAAGGGCTTTTCGTCAAGGAAATCGAGGATGCGCTGCTTTGCGGGGACATCGACATGGCGGTGCATAGCATGAAGGACGTGCCGTATGAAATCCCTGAAGGCCTTTACATCGCCGCTGTAACAAAAAGGGAAGATGCCAGGGATGTTTTTATTTCCGTAGACGGAAGAAGATTTGCGGAACTTAAGGAGGGTGCCCGCATAGGCACATCTAGCCTGAGGAGGGCCGTACAGCTGAAAGGCATGAGGCCCGATATTGAAATAGTGCCGCTGAGAGGAAATGTGCCCACGAGAATTAAAAAGATGAAAGAACTGAACCTCGCAGGGGTTGTCCTGGCAGCTGCCGGGATGAAAAGACTGGGCATGGAGGATGCGGTTTGCGAATATTTTTCCCCGGATATGGTGGTGCCCGCAGTGGGCCAGGGAGCTCTGGCAGTCGAGATGAGGAAGGAGGATGCAAGGGTCCGTTTTGTAAAGTGCGTTGATGACCCCGATGCCGCCACTGCTGTCAGGGCCGAGAGGGCTTTTATGAGGGCGCTGGGAGGAAGCTGCAAAGTCCCCATGGGTGCTTATGCGTGGATTGAAGGCAACATCCTGAATATAATTGGAATGATGGAAGGAAATGGCAAGGTAAAAAGAGGAAATATATTCGGAAAAATCTCAGAAGCCGAAGACTTAGGCAAAAAACTTGCGAAAGAGCTGGGTGAGCTGTAATGGAAGCAAAAGTGTTTCTCGTGGGAGCTGGGCCCGGAGACCCGGGCCTGCTGACCCTGAAGGCAGTGGAAGTCATAAGACATGCCGATTCGATTGTATATGACCGGCTGGCAAACCATGAGATACTGGAACTTGCCCGGGATGATGCCGAACTGGTGGATGTGGGGAAGCGGCCTGACCGCCATCCGGTACCCCAGGAGGAAATAAACCGAATCCTCGCGAAAAAGGCCCTGGAGGGGAAACGGGTAGTCAGGCTCAAGGGGGGCGACCCTTTTGTGTTTGGGAGGGGAGGAGAGGAGGCCCTTTTTCTGACCAAAATGGGAATACCCTTCGAGGTGATTCCGGGCATTACCTCTGCCATTGCCGTGCCGGCCTATGCCGGGATACCTGTCACCCATAGAAATACGAGCTCCGCCCTTCATATATTCACCGGCCACGCTTGCGCGCAACGCACAGAGGATATTGACTGGAGAATTGTGGCAAAGCTTGATGGGACTTTGATTTTTTTGATGGGATTGAGAAAAATCGATAAAATAGTCGAAAACCTGCTCGTGTATGGAAAATCCCCCGAAACTCCCATAGCCGTCATTATGGAAGGCACCACCCTGCGCCAGAAGACGGTTTGCGGGCGGCTTTCGGATATAATGGAAAAGGTCAGGTCCGCTGCTATGAAAAACCCGGCGCTGATTGTGGTCGGCGATGTGGTTAATTTGAGCAAGGACCTCGACTGGTATGAAAAGGGATTAAATCGAGCAAGGGAAAGGGAGATGTCAGGGAAAAGGATTCTGATAACCGGAAGCCTTTCCGAAGAAGACAAGGACACTGGGATGAGATTTCTGCCGCAGGAGGTAGCTTTATTAAAAAATGAAGGGGCGGAAGTGATACACTGTCCTGTGTTAAAAATTTCCCCGGCATATCATGATTTGGAGGAACTGCTGGAGAAAATAGAATGTTTTGATTGGCTGATTTTTACCAGCAAAAATGGAGTGGAAAGCTTTTTTGCGGCGCTGGGCAAAAAAAGATTTGACGCGAGGAGATTGAAAAATGTAAGAATTGCTGCCACAGGCGCCAGGACCCGGGAAATGCTGGAGGAACATTTTCTATTTCCGGATGTGGTTCCAGAGGAATATACATCGTTAAACCTGCTGGAGATGCTCGAACAGGAAAAATCCGTCGGGAACGTTGCTGTGGTTACATCCGACATAGGAGGCGAGGAACTGATATCGGGTCTGAGACGGGCGGGGTTTTGCGCCAGAAAGGTGGTGGCCTACAAAAACGAGCCCAATTATGAAAAAAGGGACAGGCTCGTAAGGGAACTGGACAGGGGTATCGATATCGCGATATTTACCAGCCCCTCCACCTTCCGCAGCATACAGGTGCTCGCCGGGGAAAGCATTGAAAAGATAAAAAGCGCCCGGATAGCAGCCATAGGCCCTACCACGAAAAAGGCCATCGAAAAAGAGGGTTTTAAGGTGGATATCATGCCTGAGGAACATACTCTTGAAGGAATAATAAGAGAGATTTTGAAAAGGGGGATGTAAAATGGACCTTGTCAAGAGGCCTAGAAGGCTCAGGAGAAGCAGTGCCATGCGGGATATGCTCCGGGAAACGACGCTGGATGTAAAAGATTTGATATATCCGCTCTTTGTGGTTCCCGGAGAGGGTGTAAGGCAGGAAGTGGCTTCCATGCCGGGTATCCGGCGCTTTTCCATAGATACGGTGATAGGCGAGGTAAAAGAAGTGGAAAGCATGGGCATTCCTGCAGTTTTGCTTTTCGGAGTGCCTTCTTTCAAGGATGAGATTGGAAGCGAAGCCTATGCCGATGACGGCATTGTCCAAAAGGCTGTCAGAGCCATAAAGCAATCGGTCCCCGAAATAATAGTCATAACCGATGTGTGCATGTGCGAATACACTTCCCATGGCCACTGCGGGATAGTTGAGGATGGATATGTGTCAAATGACAAATCCGTAGAACTCATAGCAAAGACGGCACTGTCACATGCCAGGGCGGGAGCCGATGTAGTGGCGCCCTCCGACATGATGGATGGAAGGGTCGGCGCCATCAGGAAACTCCTGGATGAGGAAGGCTTCATAAATGTACCCGTAATGGCGTACAGCGCAAAATATGCCTCCTGCTTTTACGGCCCATTCAGAGATGCTGCCGAATCCGCGCCGCAATTCGGGGACCGGAAATCCTACCAGATGGACCCGGCCAACTCCGATGAAGCTCTGAGGGAAATCGCTCTGGACATTGAAGAAGGAGCGGATATAGTCATGGTGAAGCCTGCACTCGCCTATCTTGATGTGATAAAGCGGGCAAAGCAAACCTTCAATATCCCCTTAGCAGCCTACAATGTGAGCGGCGAATACGCCATGGTAAAGGCTGCCGGCCGGATGGGCTTTCTGGATGAAAAAGCGGCGGCGATGGAAATTCTGACGTCCATAAAAAGGGCAGGAGCTGATATGATAATAACGTACTTTGCAAAGGATGTGGCAGGATGGCTTGCTACCCGGTGATGCTGAATATCGAAGGAAAAAGGTGCCTTGTGGTGGGCGGCGGCAGTGTCGCACTAAGAAAGATACAGGGCCTCCTGGAGTGCAGTGCACGCGTCACCGTGATAGCTCCTTTCGCCAATGAAAAAATAAGAAAGCTCGGGGAAGACGGGCGGATACGCCTCATGGAGAGAAATTACATGAAAGGGGATGTGGAGGGTTATTTCCTGGCCGTTGCCGCATCCGACGACAGAAACGTCAACAAGAGGGTGGCTTTGGAAGCCTCCGAAAGAAACATTCTTGTGAATGTGGCGGACGACCTGGATCTTTCCTCGTTTATAGTACCTTCGGTAGTAAGAAGGGGGGAGCTTGCGGTGGCCGTTTCCACCGGCGGCAGGAGCCCCCTGCTGGCAAAGACGCTGAGAAGAAAGCTGGAAAACATTTTGACCGATGAGTATGAGGAATTGTTGAACAGGCTGTGGGAAGCAAGAGAAAAAGTGAAAGCTCAGGAGCTTTCTGAGGAGGAGAAAGTTAAAATCTATAACGGCATTATTCAGGATTACAAGTTAGTCTGCGATGGAAAAGAGGGATAATAACAATGACTTCGGAAGAGTTATTCATCAGGGCGAAAAAGGTCATGCCGGGAGGTGTAAACAGCCCGGTCAGGGCTTTCAGGGCTGTGGGCATGAACCCGCCTTTTATAAAAAGGGGAGAAGGGAGCCGCATTTGGGATGAAGACGGCAGGGAGTACATCGATTACGTAATGTCCTGGGGCCCGCTCATACTGGGGCATGCCTTCCCGGATGTGGTATCCGCCGTAAAAGAGCAGGCTGAATACGGTACCAGCTTCGGTGCGTGTACGAAGCTGGAGGTGTTGATGGCTGAAAAAATAAGGGAAGCCCTGCCTTCCATGGAAATCGTCAGAATGGTAAATTCGGGCACCGAAGCCGCCATGAGCGCCATAAGGCTTGCAAGAGGCTATACCGGCAGGAATCTGATAGTGAAATTTGCAGGATGTTACCACGGCCATGCCGACAGCCTCCTGATCTCGGCCGGTTCCGGTGCCCTCACCTTCGGCATCCCCGATTCAAAAGGTGTTACCGAATATACCGCCCGGGACACCATTGTCGCCCGGTACAACGATGCGGATATGGTGAAGCGTATATTCGAAAAATACGGAGAGGAAATAGCTGCTGTCATAGTTGAGCCGGTGGCGGGCAACATGGGCACCGTGCTTCCGAGAGAAGGTTTTTTGAACACCCTGCGGGAAGAAACCATCAAATATGGTGCCCTCTTGATATTCGACGAGGTGATCACAGGCTTTCGGGTATCCTATTACGGCGCCCAGGGGCTTTTCGGCATAGTTCCGGACATTACCATACTTGGCAAAATCATAGGCGGAGGGCTGCCGGTGGGGGCCTATGGCGGCAGAGCAGAAATAATGCGGATGGTGTCGCCCGACGGCCCCGTGTACCAGGCAGGAACATTATCGGGGAACCCGCTTGCCATGGCAGCAGGCCTTGCCACATTAAACGCGCTTTCGGAAAACCCCGGAATTTATGAAGAACTGGAAAACAAAGCCGCAAAACTGTGCCGGGGATTGAAAGAGGCTCTTGACGGTTCCGGCATCCCCTTTGTGATAAACCGCATGGGCAGCATGATAACCCTATTTTTCAGTGGGAATGAGGTTGTGGACTACGAAAGCGCCACAAAATCAGACACTGCCCTTTACGCCGCATACTTCAAAGAAATGAACAAACAGGGCGTTTATCTGCCGCCTGCCCAGTTCGAGACATTTTTCCTGTCTGCTGTCCATACAGACGAAGACATAGAGAGGACTGTGGAAGCAGCTCAAAATGCTGCAAAAAAAATCGGTGAGCAAATATAGCTTGCTGAACATTAATCAGAACGGCCCGAAGTTTATGGCCACTGCTACGGCTATGAAAATCATCTGGACCACAAATATCAGAAAGAAAAATGGCGTGAAAAATTTCCACCAGCGGTCCAGAGGGACTTTGGCAATACTGCAGATGACCGGCAGCAGAGTTGTGGGCCAGAAAATGTTGGAAAAGCCGTCCCCATACTGAAAAGCCAGCACTGCCGTCTGGCGGGTTATATGCAAAACATCTGAAAGAGGTGCCATGATGGGCATGGTAACGGCGGCTTGGCCGCTGCCGGATGGTATCAGAAAATTTATCAATGTTTGAACAAAGAGCATGCCTTCCGCTGCTACCCATTTCGGGAAGAGGGAAAGGGGCTGCGGAATAGTCTATGTCCTTCACAAGGCTGGTGGAAGGATTTTTCTTTATCTTGGAGGGTACCGCATAGTCCACCACACGGCAAGGGTTTCGAAAACCAAAAAGCTTACAATTCTAAAGCCCAGCCCCGAAAAGAGCGGAAGGTTTGCAATGCCCTAGGCGACTCCGATGGTGAAGGGGTTCATAAAGGCTTCGGCAAACCCTATGGCCACGCCGAAAGAGACCATGCATATGCCTACCAGGGCGTCATAACCGAGGGCGATGGCGAGAGAGACAAGAATGGGAATAAATCCGAAGGTTTCCTCGAACATTCCAAATATGGCTCCCGCCAGGCCGAATATGTACATGGAAATCGGAATCATTAACTGCTCTTTGCCTTTCATTTTTCTGATGGCATGGGCAATGGCGTTGTTCAAGGTTCCGGTCTTGATGACTATATAAAATGAGCCATACACGATAAATATAAAGAAAATAATCTGTGCAGCATCCACCATTCCCTTCTGGACAGCCACAAAAGTGTTGAAAAATCCCACAGGAGAAGATTTTATGTATTTAAATGAATCTGGCACCACGGTCATCTTGTGGTTGACAGGATTCTCAACCCTGTCATACTGACCGGCGGGAATTACCAAGGTAGAAATTGCAGCAATAACTATTATGGTAAACATGATTACGAAAGTATGAGGAATCCTGAAGCTGTATCTTTGTCTGTTTTCATTTTCTGCCATACTACATTACTCCAAATCTTATTATTTTTCCGTTTTGTTTATAAACAAGACGGCTTTTTTCCAGTGCGACTTCGCCATTTACGATAACCCATTCGATTTCCAAAGGAGGTTCCAGAGGCTTTTCGAAAGTGGCCCTGTCTATGATCTGTTCCGGATCGAAAATGACAATGTCCGCATCGCATCCTTCCTGAATCCTGCCTTTTCTGGAAAGTTTTAGCCTCTTTGCAGGTAAAATGGTCATCTTTGAAAGAGCGTCAACCAGACTCAATACTTTTTCTTCTCTTACAAATCTGCCCAGCACTTTCGGGAATGTGCCTGCCACCCGGGGATGGCCCTGACCGTCATGGATGTAACCGTCGCTGGCCACCATTATACTGGGATGCTGTATGGCTTCCATGACTTCATTTTGGTTCATAACGAATGCTATCACAAGAGTTACGGGATAGTTTTTTCGTAAGGATTCAAAAATGTATTCATCGCAGTAATTTCCTCTGTATTTTTCCTCCGTCACCAGTATGGCACCGTAACCGCATTTCCATCTTTCAAAGCAGCCGGGATCAAAGACCGGTGAGCCTATGGTGGTGCTGAAGGCGGCATAAGGGTAACAGTCTGCTTCCACATCTATTCCCTGCCGTTTTGCATTGTCGATTAGCTCCAATCCTTCTTTCATATTGCCGAAAGCGCAGCAGCTTCCCAGATGGGATAATTGCATGGGAATATGCATTGTGCTGGATACATAGATTAGCTCTTGAAGCGCCTCAATGCCTCTGTCCGCATCATAGCGGTAATGGGCCGCCATAAGACGGTTTTCATAGCCGTGCAGAACGTCTCCCAGCACGATCATTTCTTCAGTAGACGCTCCCGGAGTATATTCCAGGCCGAAGGAAATGCCAATGCATCCATCCTCCAGGGCTTTTTTCAATAAAATCTTCATTTTTTCTATCTGACTGTTGGATGCGGGGATATATGGGTTATTGAGGCCCACAGTTCACTTAAAGTTTTGTGGCCCATGTAGCAGCAGAAGTTTACCGGCAAGCCCGTTTTTTCAAGCATCCCGGTACTGCCCGAAATCTTCGGGGCTTTCTCCGCAGTTGCCCCCCCACCGCCGTCGTGACACCCATGTTCAGCATGCAGTCAAGAACCTGAGTCTTGAGCATATTTTGGGTATCTTTTGGGTTTATCCATCTTCATGCATGTGAATGTCGATGAATCCCGGCCATACAACCTTGCCTTCCGCGTCTATTTCATAATTCGCCGGTTCAGATGTGCTGCCGATGCGTAAAATTATTCCGTCTGATACAGTTACATCCGTTACCTGTCGAATGAGGTCTCCGGATCTATCACCCTGCCGCCTTTAATGACTATCTTCATTTAATCCCTCCCTTTTTTCTAAAATAGGTAAATTTGAATTGGTGTATAATTGAATCCCGGTATATGGCCATGGTGTATATATATTCGTTACATGTTTTAAAAATTCTTTTAATGTAAAATTATTTTATTATATGCGGAAATTTAACTTTGGTGTTTTAAGATACCAGAGAAATACCTGTTAAAAAAAATTTAACAAAAATTTAAAGTTAAAGCAGGATTTTATAAATTGACGTCGAATATATAAAACATAAAATAGAAACATAAGATAAATGAACAATATTCGCTAATAACGAAAAGGATGAGCTATGAAGCAAGATAAAATAATAGTTCAAAGTGTCGATAGGGCTTTACACATTTTAGAATTATTTCGTGAAGAATCTTCATTGGGTTTGACCCAGATAGCGGAAAGGATGGGACTTGCAAAAAGTACAGTTTATGGATTGGTTGCTACATTAGAAGCAAATCATTACTTGGAACAGGACCCTGATAATGGTAAATACCGTTTGGGTATTAGACTTTTGGAAATGGGAGAACTGTTTAACCAGCGCCTTGACCTGAGACGTGAAGCGGCCCCTATTATGAAGAGTCTTGTAGAAAAATACGCTGAAACTGTTCAACTTTCAATACTGGATGGAACCGAAGTTGTATATATCGATCTCATTGAGGCCCCTACATCTATTAAGTATACCAGTCGTATCGGTAAACGGGCTCCTGCTCATTGTGCTGGCACGGGCAAAGCAATGCTGGCTGATTTACCTGAAGATATAATTGATAAACTTTACAGCAACAAGCCATTAGTTACTCCAACGCCTAGGAGTATCTCGAATATCGTTTTACTTAAAGAACACTTAAAATTAGTTCGTG
>JARRBK010000063.1 GCA_029982615.1 Tepidanaerobacteraceae bacterium
ATATCGATGGCGCCCTTGTGGGCGGCGCCAGCCTCAAAGCCGATGGATTTTATAAGATTGCAGCATTTAATCGGAGCTAGGAGTTGAAAACGGTGTCAAAAAAACCATTGATGTTGATGATACTGGATGGATGGGGCATCAACGAGAATGCCGAGGGCAATGCCATCCTGAAAGCAAAAACCCCAAATTATGATAAACTCATGCGGCATTATCCCAACACCACCCTGCAGGCCAGTGGCCTTTCCGTTGGCCTGCCCGAAGGTCAGATGGGCAATTCGGAAGTGGGCCATTTGAATCTCGGAGCAGGACGGGTTGTTTACCAGGAATTCACCCGAATAAGCGAGGACATAAGAACAGGGGGATTTTTTAAAAACCCGGTTTTGCTGAAGGCCATGGACAATGCTTCAAAAAATGGTACTTCCCTTCACTTGATGGGGCTTTTGTCCGATGGAGGGGTGCACAGCCATATAGACCATCTGTTGGCATTGTTAAAAATGGCAAAGCAGCAAGGCCTGACCAGGGTATATGTGCACGCTTTTCTGGACGGCAGGGATGTTCCTCCGGCGAATGCGGAGATATATATAAAGCGCCTGGAAAAAGAAATTGATGAACTGGGCATCGGCGAAATCGCTACCATTGCCGGCCGCTATTATGCGATGGACAGGGACAAAAGGTGGGACAGGACTGAAAAGGCGTACAATGCCATTGTTTTAGGTGAAGGCATAAAGGCGAAGGATGCACTGACTGCTCTTGAAAACAGCTATTCCAGACAGGAGACCGATGAATTCGTGGTCCCGACGGTCATAACGGACAAAGAAGGAAACCCCAAAGCCACGGTAAAAGAAAAGGATTCCGTAATATTTTTCAACTTCAGGCCTGACAGGGCGCGTCAGCTAACCCATGCCTTTTGCAATGAGGATTTCGAGGGATTTAAACGTAAGAGCGGCTTTTTGAAAGTATATTATGTATGTATGACCCAGTATGATGTAAAACTTAAAAACGCCCAAGTAGCCTATAAACCTCAGTCTCTTGAAAAAATATTTGCAGAGGTGATTTCTAAAAAAGGATTAAAACAACTCCGCATCGCTGAGACCGAAAAGTACGCCCACGTTACTTTCTTTTTCAACGGAGGCGTTGAAAAATCACACCCTGGCGAAGATAGAATCCTAATTCCATCGCCCAAAGTTGCCACTTATGATTTAAAACCAGAAATGAGCGCCTATGAGGTCACGGATAAGGTAATTGAAAAAATTGGGGAAGAGCTTTACGACGTCATAATATTAAATTATGCCAATTCAGATATGGTGGGTCATACAGGGATTTTTGAGGCTGCAGTGAAAGCCGTGGAAGCGGTCGACGAATGCATCGGAAAAGTAGTGGAAGCCATCCGGGCAAAGGGCGGCACAGTAATTATCACGGCGGACCACGGCAATGCGGAACAGATGGTGGATTATGACACAGGCGAGCCTCACACTGCCCATACCAGCAATCCGGTGCCCTTTATTCTGGTGAGCGATAGGCCGTATCGGCTGCATCCAGGAAAATTGGCTGATGTGGCACCTACCATGCTGGAGCTGTTGGGTATCGAAAAACCAGAAGAAATGACAGGAGAGTCGCTTATAGATTCCGAAAAATAGGCTGACAAAGTTACAATGCCGCAAAAACGGCGCAAGCAAAGGTTAAACTTTAATAAAATTTCCTACCGTCAAAAACAAGTTTTAAATATAGAAGGGAGCATGAAAGATGTCGTCGATTATGGATGTATATGCAAGGGAAATACTGGACTCCCGCGGCAATCCCACCGTTGAAGTGGAGGTAATCCTGGAGGATGGTACGGCGGGGAGAGCGGCAGTGCCATCAGGGGCCTCTACGGGGCAGTTTGAAGCCGTGGAACTGAGGGATAAAGACGCGAAGAGGTTTAACGGCAAGGGCGTATTAAAGGCTGTAGAAAATGTAAATAACATAATTGCACCGGAAATACAAGGAATGGACGCTCTGGATCAGGTGAGTATAGATCGTGCGCTCATCGATCTAGATGCGACTCCCAACAAAAGTAAACTTGGAGCCAATGCCATACTGGGCGTTTCCCTGGCCGTTGCAAAGGCCGCTGCCAATTTCTTGGGAGTAAGCCTTTACAAGTATATAGGCGGGGTGAATGCCAAGGTACTGCCAGTACCCATGATGAATATTTTAAACGGAGGAAAACATGCCGACAACAACGTAGATATTCAGGAATTCATGATTATGCCTGTCGGCGCCAAGAATTTCGCCCATGCTTTGAGAATGGGGGCAGAGACTTTCCATACCCTCAAGAAAGTGCTGGCAGACAAAGGCCTATCCACCACCGTGGGAGACGAGGGAGGATTTGCACCTAATCTCTCCTCCAACGAAGAAGCTATTCGGTTCATTGTGGAAGCTATTGAAAAAGCAGGTTACACCCCCGGAAAGGATATTTATGTGGCTCTGGACCCTGCATCCTCGGAGTTTTTCAGCGACGGCAAATATCAGCTGAAAGGCGAAGGGTTGGAGTATGACGCTGCCGGAATGGTGGACTACTATGCCCGGCTTGTGGAAAAATACCCGATAATATCCATAGAAGACGGTATGGCTGAAGAGGACTGGGAGGGATGGAAACTCATCACCGATGCGCTGGGAAGCAAGGTGCAGCTGGTGGGAGATGACGTATTCGTCACCAATACCCAGAGACTTTCGAAGGGTATAGAAATGGGCGTAGCCAACTCCATACTGATTAAATTGAACCAGATAGGTACTCTTACCGAGACTCTGGATACAATCCAGATGGCAGAAAGGGCTGGCTATACTGCAGTGGTTTCCCATCGCTCTGGAGAGACCGAAGATACCACCATCGCTGATCTTGTGGTAGGTGTGAATGCTGGCCAGATTAAGACCGGGGCTCCATCCCGTACAGATAGAGTGGCGAAATATAACCAGTTGTTACGAATAGAAGAAGAGTTGGACATGGCAGCCCAATATTTGGGTCTGAGCGCATTCTACAACATCAAGCGGTGATCATTTAAATTAGGAAAGGCCGGATTATATAGGTGGCTGAGAATCTCAGCCACCTGCTGCTTAATCATAAAACAAATTGAACCTAAAAAGTATATCATGTAACCGCATAATTACGGTTTAATATGAGTAAGATTTCTAAATAAGGCTGCAATAATTCAGGTTTATATAAAAAATGTGTAAATTATATAGAATTTATATTGAGTTTTTATAGACTTTATGGTAAAATAACCTTTGTAAATTTTTTTGGAGGTGCACCGATGGAGATATTTTTAACAGTCGCTTACGTGATTATCTGCGTAGGCCTTATTGCGACAGTTCTGCTTCAATCGGGCAAAAGCGCTGGCATTTCAGGGAGTATTGCCGGAGGAGCTGAAACCTTTTTTGGAAAAAAGAAAGGCATTGATGAGAAACTGGCAAGATATACGGAGTTTTTGGCTGTAGGTTTTCTGGCGATGTCGATCGTTATGATGATCTTCTTAAAATAGTGAGTAAGTGCCGCAGAAGCGGCTTTTTTTCAGTAGATTATAACAACAATGGAGGGATGCTTGTGGAAAACCTTATAGTAGCAGCGCCGGTAATGGGCCTCATAGCCCTTGCTTTTGCATATATGCTGGCTATGCGCGTTGTAAAAAGCCCGGCTGGGAGCGAGCGCATGAGGGAGATTTCCGACGCTATCCATGAAGGGGCTATGGCGTTTCTTTTCAGGGAATACAGAACCCTGGCCGTATTTGTCATTGTCATGTTTGCCGTGATAAGCATATTTATAAACTTGCAGACTGCGGTATGTTATATAACGGGAACCATAGCTTCGGTATTAGCTGGATTTATAGGCATGAATGTGGCAACCCGTGCCAATGTCCGCACGGCGAATGCCGCCACGGAAGGGCAGAATAAGGCACTTTCTATTGCCTTTTCCGGCGGAGCGGTTATGGGCATGTCCGTGGTAGGCCTGGGGCTTTTAGGTCTTGGAGTATTATACTTTATTTTCGGCAACCCTGCGGACGTTAAGAGCTTTGATGTGATTAACGGATTTGCTTTGGGTGCCAGCTCAATAGCTCTATTTGCCAGAGTAGGAGGCGGAATATATACAAAAGCCGCTGATGTGGGAGCAGACCTCGTGGGCAAGGTGGAGGCCGGCATCCCTGAAGACGATCCCAGAAATCCCGCGGTCATTGCAGACAACGTAGGCGACAATGTAGGCGATGTAGCCGGAATGGGCGCCGACCTCTTTGAATCCTATGTGGGTTCTATAGTCTCAGGGATGGCCATTGGAGCCGTGGCGGTAAGCACTGCTACGGGTGAAGCTTACGGAATAAAGGGCATTATCTTCCCCATGATAATAGCTGCTGCCGGAATCCTGTGCTCCATTATCGGCACTCTATTTGTCAGGACCGGCGAAGGAGCCAACCCCCAGAAAGCTCTTACGAACGGCACCTTTGCCAGCGGTATGCTCATAATAGTGGCTTCCTTCTTTTTGAGTAGATTCATTCTGGGAGAGCTGGGAGTGTTTTATGCTGTAACATCAGGGATTATTGTGGGCATTGTCATAGGAATGATTACTGAATACTATACATCTTCCGACAACCCCCCTGTGCAGGGTATAGCCAAATCTTCCCAGACAGGCCCGGCTACCAACATCATCTCCGGATTGGCGGTAGGCATGAAGAGCACCGCATGGCCGGTCCTGTTCATAGCATTTGCAATAATCATAGCTTACAAATTTGCAGGATTATACGGCATCGCGCTGGCCGCCATAGGAATGCTTTCCACCACCGGGATGACGGTAGCAGTGGACGCTTACGGTCCCATAGCGGATAACGCTGGAGGCATAGCGGAGATGGCGGAAATGGACCCGGCGGTGAGAAAGATAACCGATAAGCTCGATTCCGTGGGCAACACCACTGCGGCCATAGGCAAGGGTTTTGCGATAGGTTCTGCAGCGTTGACGGCTTTGGCTCTGTTTTCTGCTTATACCACTGCTGCGGGATTAAAAGAAGGCATAAACC
Organism: Tepidanaerobacteraceae bacterium; assembly: GCA_029982615.1. Classification (GTDB taxonomy): domain Bacteria; phylum Bacillota; class Thermosediminibacteria; order Thermosediminibacterales; family Tepidanaerobacteraceae; genus JANLFP01. The sequence goes on from JARRBK010000063.1 coordinate 5,037, forward strand.
TGCTCAGGGCAGACGTAATAATGGGCTTATTAATAGGCGGCATGCTGCCTTACCTGTTTTCAGCCATGACAATGGAAGCCGTGGGCAAGGCGGCATTTCAGATGATAGAAGAGGTGAGAAGGCAGTTCAAGACTATTCCCGGCCTCATGGAAGGCAAAGCCAGACCCGACTATGCAAAGTGCGTTGATATCAGTACCGCCGCTGCACTGAAAGAAATGATAATACCGGGACTCATGGCTGTGGTTGCGCCTCTGGCAGTGGGCCTGATATTCGGGAAAGAGGCTCTGGGAGGGTTACTTGCAGGATCGCTGGTGACCGGCGTCATGATAGCCATTCAGATGGCAAACTCCGGCGGCGCATGGGACAATGCAAAAAAATACATCGAGTCGGGCAATTACGGAGGCAAGGGTACACCCACCCATGCCGCCGCCGTGGTGGGCGACACTGTGGGCGACCCATTCAAGGACACCTCCGGGCCCTCGCTCAACATATTGATAAAGCTGATGACAATCGTGGCACTGGTGTTTGCGCCGCTGTTTATGAGATAAGATAAAAAAGCTTCTACTTGATAAATAAAGTAGAAGCTTTTTATTGTAGTTGTTTAAATCCATATTGTATAAAGTGTTTATCAAAAGTAAAGGCCGTATCAATATTTAACCTTTCCATTAATGCAAAACTTGTTGCGTCAGTATAAGAAAAGGTTTTATCAGTGCAGCTTAATAAAATATTTATCGCACGTTTTTCATCTTCTTCCGTTATTCTTTCAATATGCCATACATTATTTTTTATCCAGGATCTTGCCTTATCGGCTCCCACCCTGACTAAAATCAATGTATATATTTCCGCTACGATGAAGTTAGTCAGTATTGGAATCATTTTATATCTAGACATATTATTTAAGATATTCATAGCAGATTCATGATAATAACCGGTCTTATTGAAGATTTCATATAAGGCACTGGTATCGACCAGTATCTTTCTCCCCATCCTATTCATCCTCTTTATATTCCAATCGCTTTTTTTCTTCCATTACTAAATATTTGTCGTGATTTTCGGCTACATCCGGCTCATCAGCCAGAGTACCTGCGAATTTCCATATAGGATCATTATCTCCCAATGGTTCTACTACTGACAGCTTCTTTATCCTGATTTCGTCATTTTGTAAATAGACGATTAAAGAATCATCTTTTTTTATATTCAGCTTTTTTCTAATGAGATGCGGAATAGTCATCTGACCCTTACTTGTTACCTTTACAATATTATAATTCACAATTCCAACCTCCTTACTTAAAGTAATAAATTCTTACACACTATTGTAAAATACATTAGAATTAATTTCAATATCAAAATTATAATGAGATAGTGTAAAATTTTATTAGGTCAATTAGCAGGAAAAAGGCTGATCTACGTAGAAAAAAGACCTCACCATCCTCCCATAGGATGAGTTAAAAAACTCA
>JARRBK010000064.1 GCA_029982615.1 Tepidanaerobacteraceae bacterium
AAATAAGCTTAAAAGAATACATTGACCCGTTTACGGGTGAGCCGGTAAACAAAGGCAAAAAATAAAAATGCCCCTTTAGGGGCAGCCTGAAAAAATACGTGGTTGGCAGACCATTCAACGAGCCTTAAGGCTCAGCCAGTAAATGCCCTTATAGGGCTAGTGCAAACCACCCGCTAAGCGGGTGGTGATGATTAGCGTAATTAACATTATTATCCAAGGCTTTTGTCATTAAAACCTCCGGCAGCTCAGCCGCCGGAAATATCAAGTGTTCGCAAACCCTTTATTTTTATACATTAACTATAGAAAAAACGTCTTCGACTTTATAAAGAACTGGAGCAAATCCACTTATTATTATACGTTGCATTATACGAAAAAATATGCGATAATAATATTGAATAAAACAACACATAATAGATAACGAGAAAAAACATGGGAGGATATGTTTTTCAAATGAATAAAAAACCGCTTTTCTCAAGCGATCAGATTATCAGTATAAGTGACATTCAAAGAAAATGGAGAAGTGTAATTGAACCAAAATTAAGTAAATTCCCCTTCTTAATGATGTTTTCCGGAACGGAACCCAAAGCAACTATCTTGAGCTATGATAGCTTTGAAGAATTATGGAAAAAGGTAAAAGAAGCTTCTGAAATCGAATTAAAAATGGAACTACTGTGTCGCATGATAGAAAACGTAAAAAATAACAGAGAATATGTATCTTTTGCTGATGTAGTTTCAAGAGCAAACATAACTGCAGAAGACCTGGAGGCCGCTCCCGATGTCGAACTTGAAACTGACTGATATCTTGCCGAAAAACATAATATTTTTTCCTGCTGCCGTTGATGATTTCCTTGCTTTTGACAAAAGCCGCCAAATAAAGATAATCAAAGCGCTGCAGAAAATATCAAGGGTGCCTTCGAGCTTCGGGAAAGAACTTGAGAATCAAGCAGGCAGACCTCTTTCGGGTTACCGAAGTATTTACGCAGACAATAAGTCTATAAGAATTATATGGAAAGTTGCCCAAGGGAATATAGTGGAAGTTGCTATTATTGCTGGGATAGCAGAGCGAGACGGCATGATTGCATATAAACTGGCATCTATACGAAAAGGACAGTATGAAGAATTTGTTGATCAGCTTCTTAAAAATAATTAACTCAACTTTCGCAGGAACAAAGTGCCAATTTTTCCTTAGAACAAACTTACAACACAGCGAGCAAAAGCCCGCTGTTTTTTTGATTTTATAAAATTGGGTCGTTTGAGAATAAAATAATTTATTAACAAAGAAGGAAATTTGATATTAATGTAGAATTATTATAAAACAAATGGTATATACCACAAACCATAAAACAGGTATGGAAATGATAAAAATAAATTCACGGTATGAACATATTCATCCAAATACGCGGTTTCAATTCAGCAAGAGCCATTATTAAAAAAGAAAAAAGATATGTTCTTAATCTGGATAAGGAGGTGTATTCAATTGGCAAGCATAATAGGCGTGGGCGACAATGTGGTTGATAAGTATCTAGATTTGGGCCTTATGTTTCCTGGAGGAAATGCCCTGAATGTTGCGGTGCTTGCGAAAAGGCACGGTGCCAGAACCGCTTACATCGGAGCCGTCGGCAGCGATAAAGCGGGGCGGCATATTTGTAACGCCTTAAAAAGCGAAGGCGTCGATGTGTCGCATATGAAGGTAATCAATGGCCCGAATGCGTATGCCGCAGTGACGCTGAAAGACGGCGACAGGGTTTTTGTGGGCGGCGACAAGGGAGTATCGTTTGATTTTACACTTACCTGTGAAGACTATGACTTTATCAGCGGCTTTGACATTATCCACAGCAGCGTGTATAGCGGCATTGAAAATGAAATGAAGTCACTGAAAGAGAAAGCCCGAATGGTTTCTTTTGATTTCTCGGATAAATACGACGATGATTATTTAAACGAGATTCTTCCATATGTCGATTTTGCATTTTTTTCGGGAAGTCATAAAAGCCTTGATGAGATTAAATATCTGCAGAGAGAGTTTTCAAAAAAAGGTCCGAAACTCATCCTCATTACGCGCGGAGCAGAAGGAGCCGTTTTATATTACAACGGCAGGTATTATTTGCAGCCAAGCGTTCCCGCTAAAGTGGTAGATACACTGGGAGCAGGCGACGCTTTTATTGCATGCATTATAGTTAATCTTTTGAACGGAAAGGGGGTTGAAGAGACCTTAAATGCCGCCGCCAATGCAGCCGCAGAGACATGCGGCCATTACGGGGCTTTTGGTTACGGAATAAAGTTTGAAAATTAAAAAGAAAGGGGTAGAAAGTTATGATGTTCAAAAAGATTTTTTCCCTGATAGTGATTGCGGTTTTGCTCGCCTCGATAATTACAGGCTGCGGGCAAAAGGGCAACAACGCTCAGACAGATGAAAACTCACAAAAAAACGCCGGAGAACAGGTCGTGCTGAAATTTTTGCACAAATGGCCGCAACCTCAGAACATGGAATACTTTGAACAGATCGTAAAAGAATTTGAAGAAAAACATCCCAACATAAAGATTGAAATGGAAGCCGTCGCAGATGAGCCTATAAAAGACAAACTCCGCATTGTTATGGGCTCGGATGATCAACCTGACGTGTTTTTCTCATGGAGTGGGGAATTCGCCAGAAAATTTGTGCGGGTTGGCAGCGTGCTGGATATAACCGATGCCTTCAACTCCGACTCCGAATGGAACAACAGCATCATGAAGGCGGGGATAGAGCCATTCACGTTTGACGGCAAAGTCTACGGCATGCCCTTCAGGATAAACGGCAAATTTTTCGTATACAACACAGATCTTTTTGAGAGGTACAACCTCAAAAAGCCCCAGACATGGCAGGATTTCATGGATATATGCGAAACCCTGAAAAAAGCCGGGATTACACCCATAGCGCTGGGCAATCAGTTTCCCTGGGCCGCATGCCATTACCTCACGACATTTAACCAGAAGCTGGTGCCGCAGGATGTCCGGATGAAAGACTATAACCCCAAGACAGGCGAATTTACCCATCCGGGCTATGTAAAAGCCCTCGAATATTTGAAATTATTAAAAGACAAAGGGTATTTCAACGACGGAGTCAACTCCACTTCCCATGATATGGCTCACCAGCTGTTTTATGCGGGCAAGGCGGGCATGATTTACGTGGAGCTGGAAGAATTTGCGCAGGTCGAAGAAAATATGTCTGGCAGGTGGGATTTCTTCGCCATGCCGGCAATACCCGAGGGCGAAGGGAATCAAAAGTTTTTGACGGGAGCCCCGGACGGCTTTATGATTTCTGCCAAAACAAAACATCCCCAGGAAGCAATAGAATTCTTAAAATTTCTTGTGAGCAAGGAAAGTGCGGAAAAACTGGTAAAAACATTGGGCTGGCCGAGTCCTGTAATCGGTGCAGTCAATGAAACCAATGCCCCGAAATTCCTTGTTGAAGGCATGAAAGCCCTTGAAAGCGCGGAAGGCATGGCGTTATGGCTTGACACCGATGTGCACATAAAAGTGGCGGAAACCTATCTTGCCGGGCTGCAGGAATTGTTGAACGGCAGCAAGTCTCCTGAAGATATTATGAAAGAAGTCAGGCAGACGGCAAAGACGGTTCAAAGTGAGGTTGATTGAAGAAAAACGGGGATGCCTTTTCTTGAGGCATCCCCTTCAGGGGGAATATCGTGTGAAAATGTATGCCGACAGGCGGTTGGCCTACACTTATCTTTTTCCCGCAGTCATTCTTGTCCTGGTGTTTATTTATTATCCCGCTGTATTGAATATTTTTTACAGCCTTTACAGATGGAGTGCTTTTTCCGAAAAAAAGATTTATGTAGGTATGCACTATTACAACAGGCTTTTCAAAGACCCTGTCTTTTATGTGGCCTTAAAAAACAATGCCCTGTACGCCGTAATATCGCTTGTATTTCAGGTGGGCTTTGGCCTGATAATAGCGGCAATACTGGAAGAAAAATTCATGAGAAAATTTCAGGCTTTTTTCAGAACAGTTTATTTTTCTCCCGCAGTGATTTCTCTGACTGTGGTGGGGCTTTTGTGGCAGCTCATATACAATTCCAACATCGGCATAGTTAACGCATTTTTAAAATTAATCGGCCTCGGAAACTATGCTCAGGACTGGTTAGGCTCAAGCAAAACCGCAATATTCGCGGTGATTGCAGTATCCCAGTGGCAGTACACCGGCTATATCATGATTCTGTTTTTGGTGGCGATTCAAAAGATACCTTATGAGCTGTACGAAGCCGCGATGATTGACGGCGCAAACCGCCTGCAGATGTTTTTTAATGTCACCGTTCCGCAGGTAAAGGAAATGATTCTCGTCTGTACCACAATAACCATAATAGGGGCTTTTAAGGTATTCGACGAAGTCTATGTAATGACAGCCGGCGGCCCCGGCCGCTCCTCGGAGGTGCTGGCGACTTACCTTTACCGATCCGCTTTCAGAAATGATGAGATGGGATATGCGGCGGCTATCGCCTTTGTAATTTTTGTTATCACATTTGTTCTGTCCTTTCTGCAGATTAAACTGTTCAGGACGGGAGCAGACGCTTAGGGAGGGATAAAAATGAACAAAATGACGTTTTCGGAAAGAATCACCCGCGCAATTATTTTTATATGGTTTTCATTTTATGCCGTATGCATCATATATCCGCTCTTGTGGATGTTTTTGAGCGGATTTAAAACAAGCAGGGAACTGTTCATAAGCACATGGTCCCTCCCGGAGCAATTCAAATGGCAAAATTATGCCATGGCCTGGAAAATCGGCGTAGGAAAATATTTTTTCAACAGCATAATGGTCACGGTTTTTACAGTCCTGCTCACAATTCTGGTAAGCGCCTTTGCGGCTTATGCCTTGAGCCGGTTTGAGTTTCGGCTCAGGGAAGTGTTTCTAATGGTCATAGTGGGCGGCTTGATGCTGTCGCCTCAGGTGGGATTAATTTCTCTGTACAGGCTTCTTCACACGTTCGGGATTTATAACACTTATCTTGCTTTAATAATACCTTACGTCGCATACAGAGTGCCATTCACCGTATTTTTAATGCGCTCGTATTTTTTGTCGCTGCCCAGGGAGGTCGAAGAGTCGGCGTATATCGACGGGTGCGGTAGTTTTAAAGTCTTCTGGCACATAGTGTTGCCTATGAGCAAGCCGATTCTCGCAACTTCGGCGCTTCTTACGGCAATGTTCTCATGGAATGAGTTTATGTTTGCCCTTGTATTTATAGAGGATAAAAATCTTCGCACTATCCCGCTGGGCCTTATGAACATGAGAGGGGAACTGACCACCAACTGGCCTGTTTTGCTGGCAGGGCTTGCGCTTTCGGCTCTTCCCATGATTATTACATTCATATTGTTCCAGAAACAATTGATAAGAGGTTTGACAGCCGGCAGCTTAAAAGGCTGATATTATATATATTATTGAGGAGGAATCATAAATGACTGACAAATTTAAGGACTACAGAGAGGCTTTAATGAATGCGGTAGAAAGGCGCGATGAGATATCGTCTACCGTTGAAAAACTGGTTCAAAACGGCGTGGAAAATGTGTTTTTCGTGGGATGCGGAGGTTCGCTGGCGGTCATGTATCCCGCCTGGTACATCATGCAGGAACTTTCCGATATCCCGTCGTTTATATTCAATGCCGGTGAGTTCAACAAACTGACGCACAAAAAATTCGGAAAAAACTCTCTTGTAATTACTGCTTCATATTCTGGGACAACGCCGGAAACAATAGAGGCTGTCAATATCGCAAAGTCAAAAGGCGCTGCAACCATCGGATTTACGGGGAAGATGGAATCCCCCCTCAGCAAAGCTGTGGATAATGTTTTTGTAAACAATGCGAAAGTCGGTGCGACCGATGCGAATTTGATAATGCTTTACCAGATAGTGTTCAAGTTGATGAAGGAAATGAAAGATTATGACAGGTATGAAGACATAGCAAAATGCCTCGATACATTGCCCGATAGCCTTGTAAAAATAAAAGAAAGTGCCGAGGAAGAGGCAAAAAGATTCGCCGAGGCGTACAAAAATGAGAAGATATTCTACACTTTAGGCGCGGGCCTAGGATGGGGAGAGGCTTATGCATTTGCCATATGCATACTGGAAGAAATGCAGTGGCTTACCGCCCAGCCCATCCACGCAGGCGAATACTTCCACGGTCCTTTTGAAGTGGTGGACGAGAATGCGAATCTTATCATATTAAAAGGCGAGGACTTCAGCAGGCAGCTTATCGATAGAGTCATCGATTTTTCGAAGAAGTACACGGACAGGCTGGTCATCATCGACACGAAACAATATCCGCTGCCTGGAGTATCCGAGGCATACAGAGGCTACTTTACGCCGTTCGTGCTTTCTGCGGTGCTGGACCGCTTTGCGAACCGCCTTGCGGATGAAAGGAATCATCCGCT
>JARRBK010000023.1 GCA_029982615.1 Tepidanaerobacteraceae bacterium
TGATTTCGCCCATAGCCATCGAAGAAGGCCTGAGGTTCGCCATCAGGGAAGGCGGCAGGACCGTAGGAGCAGGAGTTGTAACTGAGATTATCGATAAATGAGAAACAAAAAGCACTTTAAGATGCAAGGAGGGAGATAAATGGCCCAGCAGAAGATCAGGATACGCCTGAAAGCCTTTGACCATGGTGTGCTTGATCAGTCAGCGCAGAAAATAGTGGAAACGGCGAAGCGGACCGGCGCCAAGGTATCGGGCCCCATACCGCTGCCTACTGATAGAAGCATTATCACAATATTGAGAGCTCCCCATAAATACAAAGATTCCAGAGAACAGTTTGAATCCAGGACTCACAAAAGGCTGATAGACATTAAGGAGCCGAATCAAAAAACAGTAGATGCCCTAATGAGGCTGGATTTGCCTGCAGGGGTTGATATAGAAATTAAGCTGTAGAAAAGCAAGCCACAGGAGGTGACAGCAATGATTTCAAAGGCTATACTGGCCAGAAAAATCGGTATGACCCAAATCTTTAACGACAGAGGCGAGGCCCTGCCGGTAACAGTGGTGGAAGCAGGGCCATGCGTTGTGGTACAGAAGAAAACTGTAGAAAACGATGGGTACAGCGCACTGAAGGTAGGATTTGGCGATGTAAAAGAGAGCCGTCTGACAAAACCGGAATTGGGCCAGTTTTATAAAAACAAGTTGAAACCAAAGCGGTATTTAAGAGAAATAAAAATACAGGATGTTGAAAAATACAAAGTGGGCGACGAAATAAAAGTTGACATTTTTCAACCCGGAGATAGAATCGATGTGGTGGGTATATCGAAAGGAAAAGGTTATGCAGGCGGTGTAAAGCGCTGGAATTTCAATAGAGGGCCCATGTCCCACGGCTCCATGTATCATAGGCGTCCTGGAGCAGGTGGAGCGACAGACCCAGCAAGAGTGTTTAAAGGCAAAAAAATGCCAGGCCATATGGGCGCCGAACGCGTTACCGTTCAAAACCTTGAGGTGGTAAAAGTGGATGCCGATAGGAATCTACTTTTGATTAAGGGTTCTGTTCCGGGGCCGAAGAAAGCTCTACTATTTATTAAGAACACAGTAAAAAGCAAAAAATAAACAGGAAAGGAGGAGCTCGATGCCTAAAGCAGCTTTATACAACACAAAAGGAGAGCAGGTAGGTGAAATAGAATTATCCGACGACATATTCGGCGTGAAAGTTCGGCCTGACATAATGCACAGGGCGGTGGTAAATTTCCTGGCGAATCAAAGGCAGGGCACTGCTTCTACCCTGACAAGAGGAGAAGTGTCCGGAGGCGGAAGGAAACCCTGGAGGCAGAAAGGCACCGGCAGAGCAAGGCATGGCAGTATCAGATCCCCTTTGTGGCGAAAAGGCGGTATTGTATTTGGGCCAAAACCCCGTTCATATAGTTTCGCGTTGCCCAAAAAACTAAAGAGATATGCATTAAAATCGGCTTTGAGCTCAAAATATGTTGACAATGAGCTAATAATACTGGACAGCCTGAAAATGGATTCTCCTAAAACGAAGATAATGGTTGAAATACTTAAAAATATCAAAGCTGACAAAAAATCGCTGATAGTTTTGCCGGACAAGGACGAGAATGTGGAAAAATCTGCTAGAAACCTGCCAGGTATAAAGACCACCCAGGTAAATACCCTGAACGTATATGATATTTTAAATCATGAAAATCTCATAATCACGAAAGAAGCAGTAGAGAAAATGGAGGAGGTGTATGCTGGATGAAAGATCCGCATGACATAATTCTCCGGCCATGGATAACAGAAAAAACCATGAGCATGAAGCAGGATAAAAAATACGCCTTTGTAGTAGACAAAAATTCCAACAAGACGGAAATCAAAAATGCTGTGGAATCCATTTTCGGAGTAAAGGTGGAAAAAGTCAACACCATAAACATGAAAGGTAAAAGGAAAAGAATGGGCGTCCATGTGGGTAAGAGGCCCGACTGGAAAAAGGCTATAGTTACATTGAAAAAAGATAGCAAAGGAATAGAGTTTTTTGAAGCACTGTAGTTCTCATACGAAGGAGGGAATCTCGTGGCTATTAAGAAGTATAAACCCACCACTCCGGGCAGAAGGGGAATGACGGTTTCAACTTTTGAAGAAATCACGAAAAAAGAGCCCGAGCGGTCTTTGGTGGAAATATTGAAAAACTCTGCAGGACGCAATATGCAGGGAAGACTGACATCCCGCCATCGCGGAGGCGGTCATAAGCGAAAATACAGGATTATAGATTTTAAAAGGGACAAGGATGGTATTCCGGCAAAAGTGGTGGCCATCGAATACGATCCAAATCGCTCCGCCAATATTGCCCTGCTTCACTACATGGATGGTGAAAAAAGATATATATTGGCGCCTGTGGGCCTGGCAGTTGGGGATATTGTGGAATCTGGAGTAAATGCCGATATAAAGCCTGGCAATGCTCTGCCGCTGTCCCATACGCCCGTAGGCACCATTGTGCATAATATCGAACTCGTTCCAGGAAAAGGAGGTCAATTGGTTAGAGCTGCGGGCGCTGCTGCTCAGCTTATGGCCAAAGAAGGCGGATTTGCAACATTGAGGTTGCCGTCTGGCGAGATGAGAATGGTTCGTGAGGAATGCAAGGCTACAATAGGTCAGGTGGGGAACCTCGACCATGAAAACATAACTCTCGGGAAAGCCGGCCGCTCCCGCTGGATGAACAGGAGGCCTCACGTCAGAGGGGTCGTTATGAACCCCATCGACCATCCCCATGGCGGTGGAGAAGGAAAATCCCCGATAGGGCTCAAGAGTCCGGTTACTCCGTGGGGCAAGCCGACTCTTGGATACAAGACCAGAAAAAAGAGAAAAGCTTCCGATAAATTCATAATCAAGCGCCGCAAATAACAGAAGGGAGGTTGGATAATGAGTCGCTCTACAAAAAAAGGCCCCTTCGTCGATCAAAAGCTTTTTAAAAAAATTGTCGAGATGAATCAGAAGCGGGAAAAAAAGGTAATCAAGACGTGGTCCAGGGATTCCACCATTTTTCCTGAAATGGTAGGTCATACCATAGCGGTTCATGATGGAAAAAAACATGTTCCCATATATATCACGGAAGACATGGTAGGTCACAAGCTGGGAGAATTTGCTCCAACTAGGACGTTCAAAGGCCATGGAGCACATACGGAAAAATCCACGGCACTCAAGTAGAGATATCGGTAAAAGGAGGTATATAAATTGCAGGCAACGGCGCGGGCAAGATATGTAAGGATTGCCCCCAGGAAAGTACGGGTTGTAATGGACCTCATACGGGGCAAGAGGCTTTCAGAAGCGCTTACCATTTTAAAATACACGCCTAAATCTGCATCGAAGGTTCTGGAAAAAGTTTTGCTTTCTGCAGCTGCCAATGCTCAAAACAATTATGATATGGATAAAGATGCGCTGTATATTGCAAAATGTTATGTAGACCAGGGCCCAACGCTGAAACGATATATGCCGAGAGCACAAGGGCGTGCAGCAACGATCCATAAAAGGACGAGTCATATTACAGTAATATTAGAGGAAAAGGAGGGATAGATTTTGGGACAAAAAGTACACCCTCACGGGCTGAGAGTTGGTATAATAAAAGATTGGGATTCCAGATGGTATGCCAAAAAAGACTTCGCTGAGCTCTTGCTGGAAGATTACAGGCTGCGGAAACATATAAAGAAAAAACTGTATTCCTCCGGCATTTCGAGAATAGAGATAGAAAGAGCTGCCAACAGGGTAAAAATTACGATAAATACTGCAAAGCCGGGCATGGTTATAGGCAAGGGCGGCACCGGTGTGGAAGAATTAAAAAAAGAGCTTGAAAAAATGACCGGCAAACAAATTTCAATCAATGTAGTGGAAATTAAAAATCCGGACATCGAAGCCCAACTCATAGCTGAAAACATTGCATCACAGTTGGAAAGGCGAATTTCTTTCCGCCGCGCCATGAAGCAGGCTATATCGAGAGCCATGAAAGCGGGTGCCAAAGGAATAAAAACAATGGTTAGTGGCCGTCTGGGCGGTGCTGAAATTGCAAGGTCTGAGATGTACCATGAAGGCACCATACCTTTGCAGACATTAAGGGCTGATATAGATTACGGTTTTGCAGAAGCTTACACCACCTATGGGCGTATAGGGGTTAAAGTATGGGTTTACAAAGGCGAAGTCCTTCCTGTAAAGAACAAGCAAAAATCTGGGGAAGGAGGAGAAGTGGAAAATGTTGATGCCGAAGCGGGTGAAGTATAGAAAACAGCAGCGCGGCGTGATGAAAGGTAAGGCCCACAAAGGAACAGAAGTGACCTACGGAGAATTCGGGCTTCAAGCCCTGGAAGCTGCTTGGCTTACAAGTCAGCAAATAGAAGCTGCCAGGGTGGCTATGACAAGGTTTATCAAAAGAGGCGGCAAGGTATGGATTAAAATTTTCCCGGACAAACCCGTGACCAAAAAGCCCGCCGAAACCCGTATGGGAAGCGGAAAAGGTTCGCCTGAATATTGGGTGGCAGTGGTAAAACCAGGCCGCGTACTGTTTGAGTTGGGCGGAGTATCGGAAGAGGTGGCAAAGGAGGCCATGACCCTAGCTTCGCATAAGCTGCCGATCAAGACAAAAATAGTAAAACGAGTAGAATTGGGCGGTGATGAAAATGAAGATTAAACAGATAAGAGATCTCTCCGATGATGAGCTTATGCAGAAAATAAAAGACCTGAAGGGCGAACTATTCAACCTGAGATTTCAAGCGGCTACCGGCCAGCTGGATAATCCGAGGAGGATTCGCGAAGTTCGGAAAACCATAGCACGAATAAAAACGGTTCTTACCGAAAGACAAAATGATAACAAAGCAAGCTCCGCAAAGTGATAAAAAGGAGGGATGGATGTGCAGCAGAGGAAGGCAAGAAAAGTGCGCACAGGGGTTGTGGTCAGCGATAAAATGGATAAAACAATAGTTGTGGCTGTGGAAAGCTTAGTGCGGCATCCTGTGTACGGCAAGACCATTAGGAGAACCAAAAAATACAAAGCCCATGATGAAAACAATGAATGTAAAATTGGGGATATAGTAAAAATTTCGGAAACAAGACCCCTGAGCCATGATAAGCGCTGGAGGCTGGTGGAAATAATTAAGAAAGCACAGTAGGGAAGGGAGGTTGTTTTCATGATACAGGTTCAAACTAGATTGAATGTGGCAGACAATACCGGAGCTAAAGAATTGATGTGCATTAGGATTTTGGGAGGCTCCCAGCGAAAATTTGCCCATGTGGGGGACGTGATTGTGGCTTCGGTTAAAAATGCAACGCCCGACGGCGTTGTTAAAAAGGGAGACGTAGTAAAAGCAGTAATAGTAAGGACTAAAAAGGCACTCGGCAGGCCGGATGGTTCGTATATAAAATTCGATGAAAACGCCGCCGTTATAATAAATGACGATAAAAATCCAAGGGGAACGCGAATATTCGGCCCGGTAGCCCGGGAGCTTAGAGAAAAGGACTTCATGAGGATTATTTCCCTGGCGCCTGAAGTTTTATAGAGGAGGTGGGTTTGTTGTCAAAGGTCCACGTGAAAAGAGGAGATATCGTCGTAGTAATTTCTGGTAAAGACAAAGGCAAAAAAGGGAAAATACTTAAAGTCATGCCCGACAAAGCCAAGGCCATAGTAGAAGGTGTAAATATGGCTACAATGCATAAAAAACCTTCGGCGAAAATGCCCCAGGGCGGCATTGTACACAAGGAATTGCCGATATACACATCCAAACTGATGCCAGTATGCAGCAAATGCCAGAACGCCACACGGGTAGGCCATTCGGTGCTGGCTGACGGTACAAAGGTGCGGATATGCAAGAAGTGCGGGGAAGTTCTGGATAAATAATAGGGAAAGGAGGCAAGCAATTGTCCAGATTAAAGCAAAAATATGAAAAAGAAGTGATTCCGGCTTTAATAAAGAAATTTAATTATAAAAACATAATGCAGGTTCCGAGGCTGGAGAAAGTGGTAATAAATATGGGCATAAGCGACGCCAAAGAAAACCCAAAGGCTATCGAATCAGCCACAAACGATTTGGCGCTCATCACTGGACAGAGACCGGTGGTCACAAAAGCAAAAAAGTCTATAGCTGCTTTTAAACTGCGCAAGGGTATGCCTATAGGAGCTAAAGTAACCCTCAGAGCGGAAAAAATGTATGATTTTTTGGATAAGCTTTTTAATATAAATCTTCCCAGGGTAAGAGATTTCAAAGGCGTTTCACCGGATGCTTTTGACGGCAGGGGAAACTACACTTTGGGGATAAAGGAACAATTAATTTTTCCTGAGATTGATTATGATAAAATAGATAGGATAAGAGGAATGGATATCACCATAGTGACAACGGCAAACACGGATGAAGAAGCCAGAGAACTTCTGAAAAATCTTGGAATGCCCTTTGGGTCTTAATAATTGGAAGGAGGGAAAGGCGTGGCCAAAAAGTCGCTTATTGCCAAGCAGAAAAGGACTCCAAAGTTTTCCACGAGAAAATATAATAGATGCAAAATCTGCGGCAGACCTCATGCTTATTTAAGAAAATTTGGCGTGTGCCGCATATGTTTCAGAGAATTAGCCCATCTCGGGCAAATTCCTGGAGTAAAAAAAGCAAGCTGGTAGGCGATACAGTAAATGAAGGGAGGCAAGCTCAATTGGCTATGACGGATGTAATCGCAGATATGCTGACCCGTATAAGGAATGCCAACGATGCAGGTCATCCGACGGTGGAGATTCCCTGCTCGAATATGAAGAAGGCTATTATTCAGACCCTAAAGGACGAGGGTTATATTCAGGATTTTGAAATTATAGATGATTCAAAGCAGGGGATAATAAAGGTTTATCTGAAATACGGCCCCAATAAGAAAAAGGTCATATCCGGAATAAAAAGGATTTCCAAGCCGGGGCTGAGGATATATGTCAAAAAAGATAATATACCAAAGGTCATGGGAGGCTTGGGAACCGTTATTCTCTCCACATCGAGGGGTATAATGACCGATAAGCAGGCAAGAAAAGAGCAGGTGGGTGGAGAGGTAATCTGTTATGTGTGGTAGAAAACAGGGAGGTGAGCAAAATGTCCAGAATCGGCAAACTGCCGGTTAAAGTTCCCCAGGGAGTGGAAGTAAAAGTGGAGGGGAATACTGTTACCGTAAAAGGGCCAAAAGGGACTATTAGCAGAGTATTTCACAAAGACATGAAGATAAAATGTGAAGATTCTCAGATTGTCGTAGAAAGGCCTTCAGATGACAACATGCACAAGGCTCTGCACGGCCTTACGCGAAGCTTGATATTCAACATGGTAAACGGAGTTACATCGGGATATGAAAAAAGTCTTACCTTGGAGGGTGTAGGCTATAGAGCGGCAAAGCAGGGGAAAAAGCTGGTCCTGACGGTAGGGTATTCACACCCGGTGGAAATAGAACCGCCAGAGGGTATAGAATTTGAAGTTCCTGCCCCCAACAAGATTTCAGTAAAAGGAGTGGATAAGGAACTGGTAGGGCAGGTAGCAGCGAACATTAGAAAAGTAAGGGAGCCTGAGCCATACAAAGGCAAAGGCATCAGATATGAGAATGAAGTGGTGCGGCGCAAGGTAGGCAAGGCCGGAGCAAAATAAGGTTTCAGGGAGGGATGACAGATGATAAAAAAAGAACCCCGAAAAGTTGCCAGGCGAAAAAGGCATTTGCGGGTCCGAAAGAAAATATTCGGCACCCAGGAACGGCCGAGATTAAATGTATTTAAAAGTTTAAAGCATATTTATGCGCAGATCATAAATGACGAGACGGGCACAACCCTGGTAGCTGCCTCGACTCGGGACCCGGCCATAAGGGATGTTGTGACGGGGTGCAACGTTGAATCGGCACGGAAGGTCGGAGAGTTAATCGCTAAAAAAGCGGTGGAAAAGGGCATAAAGAAAGTTGCATTTGACAGAGGCGGCTATGTATACCATGGCAGAGTTAAAGCTCTGGCAGAGGCTGCCCGAGAAGCGGGACTGGAATTTTAGAAAGGAGGCGAGGTTATTGCAGCGCAAAAGCATGGAATCGCAGGAGTTTGAAGAAAAAGTTGTTTCCATAAACAGAGTGGCAAAGGTTGTAAAAGGCGGAAAAAATTTTAGATTTGCGGTGCTCGTAGTGGTGGGTAATAGGAATGGTAAGGTTGGCGTTGGAACGGGTAAAGCCCTGGAAATACCCGAGGCTGTGCGCAAAGCCGTAGAAGACGCCAAGAAAAACATTATAGAAGTTCCTCTGGTAAACGGGACGGTTCCCCATGAGAGCCTTGGAGTTTTCGGAGCTGGAAAGGTGCTCATAAAGCCCGCTGGGGAAGGAACTGGCGTCATTGCCGGAGGCCCGGTAAGAGCTGTAATGGAACTGGCTGGAATAAAAAACGTGGTGAGCAAATCGCTGGGCTCAGCCAATGCCAGAAACATGATAAATGCGACTATTGAAGCACTCAAACAAATGAAAAGGGCTGAAGAAGTGGCGAGGCTCAGGAATAAAACTGTTGAAGAACTTTTAGGATAAAAAACTTCAGAAGGAGGTGCATCCGATGAGATTACATGAACTTTTTCCCGCCGATGGTTCCACCAAAAGGGCCAAGAGAGTGGGCCGCGGGATTGGTTCAGGGCACGGAAAAACGTCCACTCGCGGGCACAAAGGGCAAAATGCCCGCAGCGGTGGGGGCGTAAGACCGGGCTTTGAGGGCGGTCAGATGCCACTGTACAGGCGAATTCCAAAGCGCGGTTTCACTAATATCTTCAAAAAGCAATATGCTGTAGTCAATGTCAACACCTTGAATAAATTCGAAGAAAATACCAGCGTAACCCCTGAACTATTGGTTCAGAGCGGCATTTTGAAGAAAATAAAAGATGGCGTTAAAATTTTGGGCAAAGGGGAGTTAAAGGTAAAGCTCGATGTAAAAGCCCATGCATTTTCAAGGTCGGCAAAAGAAAAAATAGAATCTGCCGGTGGAAAGGCAGAGGTGATTTGACATGCTGGAGGCTTTGAGAAATGCATGGAAGATACCGGACCTTAGAAAAAGGATTCAGTTTACGGTTTTGATGCTGATAATATTTAGGGTCGGAGCATTCGTCCCGGTGCCGGGCATGGATCCTGCGGCAGTTAAGTCCTTAATTGAGAAGGGAGCTCTGCTGGGTTTTTTCGACATTATATCCGGCGGTGCGTTTAAACAGTTTTCAGTTTTTGCCATGAGCATAACGCCTTATATAAATTCTTCGATAATAGTCCAACTGTTGACCATAGTCATTCCAAAATGGGAGGAGATGGCAAAAGAGGGGGAAGCCGGCAGGAAAGTCCTGGCGCAATACACACGCTACGGAACTGTTATTCTGGCTCTCCTTCAGGCTGTGGGCCTTTCTATAGGATTCCGGACTGCCATGAAACACCCCGGATTTCTCGGCAGCGCCATCGTGGTGATAAGCCTGACGGCGGGCACAGCGTTTTTGATGTGGTTGGGAGAGCAGATAACGGATAAGGGTATCGGCAATGGCATATCGCTGTTGATTTTTGCGGGTATTGTATCAAGGCTCCCCAGCGGCGGTTATCAGCTTTACACGCTACTAAAAGTAGGAACCACAAACATTTTCACCGTGATTATTTTTGCCATATTTGCCCTGGCGGTGATAGTCGGCGTAATTGCGGTGCAGCAGGCTGAACGCCGGGTGCCGGTACAGTATGCAAAAAGAGTTGTAGGCAGGAGAGTTTACGGCGGGCAATCCACTCATATACCCATTAAAGTGAATGCAGCTGGAGTAATCCCCGTAATTTTTGCACTGTCTATCCTGCTTTTCCCGAGCACTATTGCGGGATTTTTCCCCAACAGCAAGATAGCGGTGAGCATAGCATCCTTTATCAAGCCAGGCGGATGGCTTTATGCCAGCCTGTATGCTCTGCTAATCATTTTTTTCACGTATTTTTACACAGCAGTGACGTTCAACCCTGTAGAAGTGGCCGATAATATGAAGAAATATGGCGGATTCATACCTGGTATAAGGCCCGGAAGACCTACAGCAGAATATCTCAATAGGATTATGACCAGAATTACTCTGGTGGGAGCGATATTTTTGGCGATAATTGCAGTGCTTCCGTACTTTATTACAGGCGTGACATCCTTGAATATTTATTTTGGAGGAACGGCACTCCTCATTGTGGTGGGCGTGGCCCTGGAGACCATGAAGATGATTGAGGCCCAAATGCTGATGAGGCACTATCAAGGGTTTCTAAAATAGGGGTGATTTAAATGAGAATAATCATGCTCGGGCCCCCGGGAGCAGGTAAAGGGACCCAGGCCAGAAAGATTGCCGAAGAATTCCACATTCCTCAAATATCCACGGGAGATATTTTCCGAAGGGCTGTAGAGGAAAATACCGCCATGGGCAAGAAAGCGAAAGAATATATGGATTCCGGCATGCTGGTACCAGATGATATAGTCGTCGGCATTGTGGAGGAAAGACTGAATAAGCCTGATGCGGATGCAGGCTTTGTATTGGATGGTTTTCCCAGGACATTGTACCAGGCAGAAAGGCTTGAACAAATTCTGGAAAAAAAGGGTGTCCACATTGATGCGGTTATAAACATCCTAGTGCAGCGAGAAACCGTTATTGAAAGATTTACCGGCCGGAGGGTTTGCCAAGTTTGTGGAGCCTCTTATCATATAAAATATAACCCTCCAAAAAAGCCGGGAGTGTGCGATGCTTGCGGGAACAAACTGATCACAAGGCATGATGACGAATTAGAAACAGTAAAAAAGCGCCTTGAAGAATATGAACAAAAAACTTCCCCTCTTATCGAATTTTACAAAAGTCGCCACTTATTGATTGACATTGACGGGAACAAACCCATAGACGAGGTTAATAAGAGCATCGTGGATGTTCTACGAGGCGAAACAAAATGATAATATTGAAATCCCGCCGCGAGATAGATATTATGAAAAAGGCAGGGAAAATAGTGGCGATGACCCTTGAAAAGCTAGAAAAAGCGATTAGGCCTGGGATTACAACAGGAGAGCTTGACCGCATAGCAGAGGAATTCATAAAGAGTTTGGGTGCATATCCAACTTTTAAAGGTTATCGAGGATTTCCGGCTGCTATTTGCACGTCTATCAATGAAGAGGTAGTACATGGAATTCCTGGATTAAGAGTCCTGAAAGATGGTGATATTATAAGTATAGATGTAGGCGCATCCTTTGAAGGGTATAATGGAGATGCAGCAAGGACTTTTATAGTGGGGGAAGCTGACAAAAAAGCTGTGGATTTAATTGAGGCTACAAAACAAAGCTTTTTCAATGGGTTGGCCTTCGCAAAGCCGGGCTACAGGCTTTCAGACATATCTCATGCCATCCAAACGTATGTGGAAGAGCGGGGATATTCAGTAGTGAGAGACTATGTAGGCCATGGCATTGGTAGAAAGATGCATGAAGACCCTCAGATACCCAATTTTGGCCCGCCTCACAGAGGGCCCAGGCTGAAAGCAGGGATGACTTTGGCTATTGAACCCATGGTGAACGCCGGTGGGTATGAAGTTTATACCCTGGACAACCGCTGGACGGTGGTAACAAAGGATGGGAGTCTGTCGGCCCATTATGAGAACACTGTTTTGGTTACGGAATCCGAGCCCGAAATATTAACAATGCTTTAGGCAGGTGTTTTTATGCAAGAAATATCCCTTGGTCAGCTGGTATTATCATGTGCCGGCCGCGACAAAGGGCGCTTCATGATAGTGGTAAAAATTCTGGACGATAAATTCGTTTATGTGGCCGATGGAAGTTTAAGAAAAGTGGAAAACCCGAAGAAGAAGAAAATCAAACACCTCAGAGTGTTGAACAAAAAGTCCGCTTATATAGCGGAAAAACTCCAAAACAAAAGAAAAATTTATAACGATGAAATAAAAAAAGCGTTGGAAGAACTGGTTGATTCGAGCGGAAATGAAACATCCACTCAGCTTTAAGGAGGCGTATGCGACCTTGTCCAAGGAAGACGTTATCGAGGTTGAAGGAACCGTATTGGAACCTCTTCCCAATGCAATGTTTCGGGTGGAACTGAAAAACGGTCATAAGATTTTGGCCCACGTTTCCGGCAAAATCAGGATGAATTATATCAGGATTCTGCCCGGAGACAGGGTTACTGTAGAATTATCTCCTTATGACCTAACCCGAGGCCGCATCAAATACCGCTTCAAATAGATTTTGAAAGAAGGAGGAACCCCAATGAAGGTAAGACCCTCGGTGAAAAAAATATGCGAAAAATGCAAGATTATAAAGCGCAAAGGCAGGGTTATGGTCATCTGTGAAAATCCAAAGCACAAGCAAAAACAGGGCTAAGCAAAGGAGGTGTAAATAATGGCTAGAATAGCTGGAGTTGACCTTCCCAGAGAAAAACGGGTGGAGATTGCCCTCACATATATCTATGGCATCGGCCTTAGCAGATCAAGGCAAATTTTGAAAGAGGCAGAGGTAAATCCAGACACCAGAGTAAAAGACTTAGCGGAAAGGGAAATCACCAAACTGCGCGACATCATAGAAAAGAACTATAAGGTCGAAGGAGATTTGCGCCGAGAAGTGGCAATGAACATTAAGAGGCTGGTGGAAATAGGTTGCTACAGGGGAATACGCCACCGCAAAGGTCTCCCGGTTAGGGGACAAAGGACCCGAACCAATGCCAGGACCAGGAAAGGTCCTGCCAAAACTGTTGGCGTAAGGCGAAGCAAATAACATGTGGAGGTGATTAGATTGGCAAAAGCAGCAAAAAAACGCAAAGATAAAAGGCGCGTAGAAAAGGGCGCAGCTCATATACATTCCACTTTTAACAATACAATAGTAACCATCACTGATGAAGCGGGAAGACCGATAACCTGGGCCAGTGCGGGAACAGTAGGATTCAAAGGTTCTAGGAAAGGGACACCTTTTGCAGCTCAAATGGCGGCGGAATCGGCCGCAAAACAAGCTCTTGAATACGGGTTGAGATCAGTAGAGGTATTTGTGAAAGGTCCAGGGGGCGGTCGGGAGGCTGCCATAAGGTCACTGCAGGCGGCTGGCTTGGAAGTGAACATGATAAAAGATGTAACACCCATTCCGCACAATGGATGCAGACCGCCCAAAAGAAGGCGTGTGTAAAATTACAGGAGGTGTAAGATTATATGGCGAGATATAAAGGTCCCGTATGCAGGTTATGCCGCCGAGAGGGAATAAAACTTTTCCTCAAGGGAGAACGCTGCTATTCGCCCAAGTGCGCTATAGAAAGGAGAGGGTATGCTCCGGGCCAGCACGGCCAAATGAGGCGTAAGCTGTCCGAATATGGTTTACAGCTGAGAGAAAAGCAAAAGGCGAGAAGAATATATGGAGTTCTGGAAAGACAGTTTAAAAACTACTTTGATAAAGCCGTCAGTCAAAAAGGAATAACTGGTGAAAATCTTTTAAGATTGCTGGAGACACGGTTGGATAATGTGGTTTACAGAATGGGATTTGCCTCATCCAGGCCGCAGGCAAGGCAGATAGTTAGGTACGGCCATGTAGAAGTGAACGGCAAAAGGGTCACAATACCTTCGTATCAGGTTAAAGAAAAGGATGTTATCGCTATTAGAGAAAAAAGCAGGAGTCTTCCGATGTTTAAAGAAATATCTGAAGCAGGAGCCTCAAAAGTTGTGCCCGGATGGTTGTCGGTGAATTATGAAACACTGACTGGAGAAGTCTTGAGCTTGCCCAAGCGCGAGGATATCGACGTTCCTATTCAGGAACACCTTATTGTAGAGCTTTACTCCAAGTAATCGACCCTCATCAAAAATATTTAACTTAAGGAGGGTAACACATTAGATGATGGATATTGAAAAGCCGAGGATTGAGTTGGTAGAGGTAAGTGAGGATGAAACTTACGGAAAAGTAGTCGTTGAACCACTGGAAAGAGGCTACGGCACAACCCTTGGCAACTCAATGCGCCGGGTCCTTTTGTCGTCGTTACCGGGAGCAGCGGTAACTTCTATCAAGATAGAAGGGGTACAGCATGAGTTTTCTACGATTCCGGGTGTAGTGGAAGACACCACGGAAATAATCATGAATATCAAAGGATTGTCAATACGGATGCACACCGATGAACCCAAATTGATGAGAATTGAAGCCAGCGGCGAATGTGAGGTAAAAGCTGGGGATATCATCGCTGATGCGGATGTGGAAATCGTCAATCCAGAACATCATATAGCAACACTGGATAAAGACGGCAGACTATTCATGGAATTGACTTTGGAAAAAGGCAAGGGGTATGTGACAGCGGAGAGGAATAAAAAGCCGAATCAACCCATAGGGATCATTGCCGTAGATTCCATATTCACTCCAGTGCAAAAGGTAAATTTTTCAGTGGAGCATACGCGCGTAGGGCAGAGGACGGATTATGACAAACTTACATTGGAGGTTTGGACCAACGGTACCATCAAACCTGATGACGCTGTGAGTGCTGCAGCAAAAATTCTAATAGACCACTTCAACCTGTTCGTTGGCTTGACCACTAAAGTAAAAAGCCCTGAGGTCCCGACGGAAAAGGAAAAGGATGACAGGGAAAAAATCCTGGAGATGCCCATCGAAGAGCTGGACCTATCAGTGAGGTCTTACAACTGCTTGAAAAGGGCAGGTATAAATACTATTCAGGAACTCATACAGAGGTCTTCGGAAGACATGATGAAGGTTAGGAACCTGGGCAGAAAATCGCTGGAAGAAGTGGAAGAAAAGCTGGCAGCATTCAATTTAAAGTTGAGACAATCGGATGACAGTTAAGGAGGTCAAGAAGATGAGAAAACTGGGAAGGCCAAGCGGTCACCGGAAAATGATGCTCAAGAACATGGTTACATCACTTTTTAAACACGGGAGAATAATCACCACAGAGACCCGGGCCAAAGAGGTCCGGCGAATTGCAGAAAAGATGATAACCCTGGCAAAAAGGAACGATTTGGCAGCAAGGAGAATGGTGCTGACAGAGGTTCTTGATGAAACGACAGTTAAAAATCTTTTCGACAAAGTTGCTCCTAAATATCAAGAAAGAAACGGCGGATATGTTAGAATTGTAAAAATAGGCCCGCGCAGGGGAGACTCTTCTCCTATGGTAGTGATGGAGTTAATCTAAGAGATTAATTATAGAAAATACGAACTCTATTTTCCTACGCCACCACATATAATGCACACTTTTTTTTCGCAGGTGGTGAAATATTTATAAAGATAAGCGGTACAAATTGTAAAGGGGGCGGCATAATTGACCGCCGAAATTATCGCCCAAGGCGTATATTATCAATATGCTCAGGATAACAACCTGGCTTTAAAAGATATAAATTTTAAAATCGATAAAGGAGAATTTGTAGCGATTATAGGCCCCAATGGTTCTGGGAAATCCACGCTGGCAAAGCTCCTCAATGGAATTTTCGTACCCACAAAAGGTGAGATATACGTCGATGGTGTAAACACGGCCAGCAAGGAAGACATATGGAAAGTAAGGCAAAAAGCAGGAATGGTGTTTCAGAACCCGGACAATCAGATTGTAGCTACTGTGGTGGAAGAAGATGTGGCTTTTGGCCCTGAAAACCTCGGGATTCCACCGGCAGAAATTCGTATTCGCGTCCGCGAGGCTCTGGAGGCCGTTGAGCTGACGGAATACGCCCATAAAGCCCCTCATCTCTTGTCCGGCGGGCAGAAGCAAAGGGTTGCCATTGCCGGGATTCTGGCCATGAAGCCTCAGTGTATAATCTTGGATGAACCTACTGCCATGCTGGATCCTGTTGGAAGAAAAGAAGTAATAAGCACCGTAAAAAAACTCAACAGGGAAGAAGGAAAAACTATTGTGCTGATAACCCACTTCATGGATGAGGCGGTGCAGGCAGATAGAGTGTTCGTGATGTCCAATGGCCAGGTGGTTATGGAGGGTACCCCTAGGCAGGTGTTTACCAGGGTGGAAAAGTTGAAAAGCATAGGGCTGGATGTGCCGCAGGTTACTGAACTGTCCTATCAGCTCCGGAAGGCAGGGATAGAAATAAGGCCCGACTTATTGACATTGGAAGAGACGGTGGATTGTTTATGTCAATTATTGTAAAGAACCTTACACATGTTTATATGCCGGGGACGCCTTTCGAATCGACTGCTTTGAAAGATATCAATTGGAAGATTGAAGATGGGGAATTTTGGGGCTTGATAGGCCACACCGGTTCTGGGAAATCCACACTTATCCAACACTTGAATGGGCTTTTAAAACCGACGGCCGGTGAAATTATAATAGACGGTGAAAACCTCCACGCAAAAAGCGCGCGGTTAAAAGAAATAAGGCAAAAAATAGGCCTTGTATTTCAATATCCGGAACACCAGCTTTTTGAGGAAACGGTTGAAAAGGATGTGGCCTTCGGGCCGAAAAACATGGGATTGCCGGAAGATGTAGTGGGCAAAAGAGTAAGGGAAGCCATTGAACAGGTGGGCCTGAATTATGATGCGGTGAAGGATAAATCTCCGTTTGAACTCAGCGGAGGCCAAATGCGCAGGGTAGCCATTGCTGGAGTGCTGGCTATGAATCCAGAAGTGCTCATTCTTGACGAACCCACTGCAGGGCTTGACCCTTTGGGAAGAGATGAGATTCTCGAGGAAATTGTTGCCCTGCGGAAGAAACGAAACATCACGGTTATACTGGTTTCCCACAGCATGGAGGATATAGCGAGGCTGGTTGACAAGATTGCAGTAATGCACCGGGGGAAAATGATAAAACAGGGTTCTTCACGCGAGATTTTCAGAGATTACAAAGGCCTAACCTCCATTGGCCTTGGAATACCTCAGATAACCGAACTGATGATGAGGCTGCGGGAAAGGGGCAAGGATGTGGCATGCGACGTATTGACTGTAGAAGAGGCCAGAGCGGAGATTTTGAAGGCCTTAAGGAGGAAGGGCAGTGCGTGAGATAACCATTGGGCAGTATATACCGGGCAATTCTGCAGTTCATCGGCTGGACCCTAGAACAAAAATAATTGTAACCCTGTTTTATATGATTTTGCTTTTTCTTTTGAACAACTTTCAAGGATATGTTTTCCCGGTGGCATTTATAGTTTTAGCATCGGTGCTTTCAGGGATATCCATTAAATACATGTTAAAAGGCTTGAGGCCGTTAATCTTTATAATAGCTCTGACTTTTATTTTGAATATATTCATGATTAAGGGCAGAATACTTTATGAAATCGGTCCGTTAGACCTGACCTATGAAGGGCTATACCAGGGAGCGTTTATGGCTATAAGGCTGGTGCTGCTAATTGTTGGCACATCGCTTCTTACTCTGACCACATCGCCCATATCACTTACTGATGGTATTGAGAAGCTGCTCTCTCCGTTCAAAAAACTAGGCATTCCTGCCCATGAGCTGGCCATGATGATGACCATAGCTTTGAGATTTATCCCTACACTTTTGGAGGAAACCGATAAAATCATGAAAGCTCAGATGGCGCGTGGAGCAGATTTTGAAAGTGGCAATATTATAAAACGGGCGAAAAACATGGTGCCCCTGCTAGTGCCACTTTTCATAAGCGCTTTCAGAAGGGCAGATGAACTGGCTATGGCCATGGAAGCAAGATGCTACAGAGGCGGAGAAAACAGGACGCGCATGAAAGAACTAAAAATGACGAGCCTCGATTACATGACATACGTCATATTTTCAACAATTGTTTTAGGAGCTCTGATCAGCAGGTATTTGTGGTAGGTGAATTGCGTGAATGTGGAACTGCTTTTGGAATACGATGGAACTAGCTATCACGGTTGGCAGAGGCAAAAAAATGCCTGCTCGGTACAAGAAACGCTGGAAGAGGCGATAGGGAGTGTTACTGGAGAAAAAGTAAAGGTCGTCGGTGCAGGAAGGACCGATGCCGGGGTGCATGCCCTGGGGCAGGTGGCAAATTTCAAAACAAACACGAGAATACCACTGGAAAAACTACCCTATGCCATAAACAGTCGGCTTCCGGAAGATATTGTAGTAAAAAGGGCGCGGATGGTTCCGGAAGATTTTCATGCGCGGCTTTCGGCGAAGGCAAAAGTATACGCCTATACCATTTATAACGCTCCATTTCCATCTCCTCTGCTCAGAAAATTTGCCTATTTTTTCCCGATTAAGCTGGATGTTGATGCAATGAAGCAGGCAGCGGCATATTTCCTGGGGATTCATGATTTTTCTGCATTCAGGGCCCAGGGCAGCCCGGTAAAATCCAGTGTAAGGCATATTTTCCGCTTGGATGTAGAGCGCACAGGGGATATTATTAAGATTGAAGTGGAGGCTAATGGATTTTTATATAACATGGTGAGAATTATATCTGGCACTTTGCTGGAAGTGGGGCTTGGCAGGATTTTCCCCCAAGAAGTGGCTTCAATAATTGCATCTGGTGATAGGATTAGGGCGGGCAGAACCTTGCCCCCTCAGGGATTGTGCCTTGTGAGAGTAATTTATTAGCGGGCTTGACACCGAATTTAACGTATAATAAAATAGTTCTATGTGTAGACGAGGAGGGAAAAAGATGAGCACGTTCATGGCAAAGAAGGGAGAAATAAAAAGGGATTGGTTTGTGATAGATGCCACGGACAAACCGTTGGGGAGGCTTGCTGCAAAAGTAGCCATGATTTTAAGGGGAAAACATAAACCCACCTTTACTCCCCATGTGGATACAGGCGACCATGTGATAATAGTAAATGCCGACAAGGTAGTGCTTACAGGCAAAAAGTTGGATAAAAAACTGCACATATATCATTCCATGTATCCAGGCGGCATAAAATCCGAAACATACAGAGACTTTATGAAAAGAAGCCCCGAAAAAGCTGTATACAAGGCAATATGGGGCATGCTGCCGCATAATTCATTGGGCCGCCGTATGATTAAAAAATTAAGGATATACAGAGGACCGGAACATCCTCACCAGGCTCAGCAGCCAAAACCGTTATCCGTCGATATTTAAGAGGAAGGAGGATAGCCATGAAACAGGCAGTTCTCGCCACAGGGAGAAGGAAGACGTCCGTTGCCAAAGTATGGATGATGCCGGGCAGCGGCAGGATTATAATTAATAAAAAGCCGATGGATGAATACTTCGGGTTGGAGACGCTAAAAGTGGATATTAAAAAGCCTCTGGCAGTAACAAATACTGAAGGCAAGTTCGATGTCATAGCCAGTGTCAGAGGTGGTGGCTTCACCGGGCAGGCTGGTGCCGTAAGGCACGGCATAGCTAGGGCGCTTTTGAAAATCGACAGCGAATTCAGGCCGGTGCTGAAAAAAGAAGGGCTTCTGACAAGAGACCCCAGGATGAAGGAACGCAAAAAATACGGGCTCAAGAAGGCACGCCGAGCCCCGCAGTTCTCCAAGAGGTAAAAGAAGGACAAAGTCCTTCTTTTTTTATAATCTTACTGTTTTTGGGAATTATAAAAATGTGCTTGGTATGCTTTGGGATAGTTTTTATTGAAAAATCGATGGTTATGCATTAATATATTTGTATAATCAAATATACGAACGAGAAATGGAGGAATTTTTGTGCATGACATTACCATTATTGGCGCCGGTCCGGCGGGGCTTTCGGCAGGCATTTATGCCGCCCGTGCAAAGCTGTCTACGCTCATAGTGGAGAGGATGTATCCCGGAGGCCAGGCTGCCATTACCGATCGCATAGAAAACTATCCGGGCTTCAATGAAGGCGTAGCGGGTGCAGAGCTTGCTGAAAACATGAAATCTCAGGCAGAAAAATTCGGGGCAGAGTTTCTGAACGGTGAAGTTGAAAGTATAGAAAGACAAGGTGAAAAATTCATCATTAAGTTAAAAAGTGAATCCCTGGAATCAAAGGCTGTTATTCTGGCCATGGGTGCCGAATCCAGGAAATTAGGGGTAAAGGGCGAAAAGGAATATACAGGCAGGGGAGTTTCTTACTGCGCCACCTGTGATGGTGCCTTTTATGCCAACAAGCCGGTTATGATTGTAGGAGGAGGGGATTCCGCTATTGAAGAAGCCCTTTATCTCACAAGGTTTGCCAGCAGTGTACAGGTCGTGCACCGACGCGACCGCCTCAGAGCGACAAAAATCCTGCAGGAAAGAGCATTCAAAAATAAAAAAATAAAGTTCTTATGGAACTCTATGGTAGACGAGATTTTGGGGAAGGATACTGTGGAAGAAGTTATAATCAGAAATGTTATGACCGGAGAAAAAACTTCTGCACTTGTAAACGGAATCTTTGTGGCTATCGGCTGGGTGCCCAATACATCTTTTGTAAAGGGTCTGGTCAAATTGGATGAACAGGGTTATATAATAACCGACGAAACCATGAATACTGGCGTGCCGGGCCTGTTTGCCGCTGGGGATATAAGGAAAAAGCCGCTGCGACAGGTGGTGACTGCAGTTGCCGATGGAGCCATTGCAGCCGTCGAGGCGGGAAAATATCTGGAGAGTCTTTAGAATCTCCTGGGTCAGAAAGGGGTCTTCAATGTGGAAAGTATTAAAAAAGAAGTAATGATACTGGCGGACAAGTTGAAGCAGGAAATTTTTGAAGTTGCCGATGAAATCCATAAAAATCCGGAACTGGGCAATCAGGAATTTATGGCTTCAAGGCTTCTGAAAGAGAAGATAACAAAATATGGATTTAAAATCCAAGATGTGGAAGGCCTACCTACGGCTTTTATCGCCTCAAAAAAGGGGACCAAGCCAGGTCCGACCATAGCCTTTCTTGCGGAATATGATGCTCTTCCCCAGATAGGCCATGCTTGCGGCCACAACCTCATAGCAGCGGCGAGTTTCGGGGCTGCGGCGGCTCTTGGAAGCCTTGGAGATGATCTTGTAGGTGAAGTGATGCTGGTGGGTTCACCCGCAGAAGAGACCAACGGCGCTAAAGTGCTACTGGTGGAAAAAGGGATATTCTCTTGTGTGGATGCCGCCATGATGGTCCATCCCGGCAATAGGACCAGCGCTTATGCTACTTCACTGGCGATGGAAGCAATAGAATTTACATATACAGGCAGGGCAGCTCATGCCGCTTCATCACCCCATATGGGAATAAATGCCTTGGATGCTGTAATCATACTTTTCAACAGCATCAATGCTCTCAGGCAGCAGCTAAAGTCCGATGTCAGGATTCACGGTATAATAACGGATGGGGGCAAAGCTCCAAATATCATTCCCGATAAAGCCACAGCGCGATTTTATGTGAGGGCGAAGGAAAAAGCATATATGCTACAAGTCAAGGAAAAGGTGATTGCATGCGCCAGAGGGGCGGAATTAGCCACCGGTGCAAGGCTTTCATACAAGAATTTTGAACTGCCGTTCGATAATCTTATTACCAACACAACTATAGCGGATGTTTTTAAACAGAATCTGAAAGAGCTTGGGGTTTCAGACATCAGCGATGAAGAAGAAGGCATCGGGTCGACGGACATGGGCAATGTGAGCCAAGTGGTGCCATCAATCCATCCGCACATAGCTATAGCAGAAAAAAATGTGGCTCCTCATTCCATTGAATTCTGTCAGGCAGCCGGCTCTGAACGGGGAAAATTGGCCGCCCTTGTGTCTGCAAAAGCTATGGCTATGACAGCGGTGGAACTTGCTCTACACCCTCAGCTGTTGGAAAAAGCAAAAGAAGAATTCAGGGAAACAATTTCCCCCTCACAGTAGAGGGGGAAATGTTTTAATTTTAAGATGAAACGATGTGCTGAGGTTCTTTTTCAAAAGCTTTTTCCAGTTCAATAAATGCTTTTAATATTTCCAATGTAAGCTGTTTGAGCTAAGATTTCTTTGGTGCAGGTAGAGCTTATAAAATTTTTTATGTAAATTTTCATAGCCCTATTGCATATATATTCAATATAATGTATAATTATAAACACATATGGAGGTGGGTTAAAATGAGTATTCAGCCTTGTGTAAAACCTGAAGCCACGAGCCTGAGAGGCAGGGATTTGCTGAGTTTATATGATCTTTCAAAAGAAGAGATAGATGAAATCCTAAAAACTGCGGAAACTTTGAAGAGCATGCATTATCTCGGGGCTGACTATAAGCCCTTGAAGGGAAAGAGCCTCGGGATGATTTTTCAGAAATCATCCACGAGAACCAGGGTGTCTTTTGAGGTGGCGATGTGGCAGCTGGGAGGCCATGCGCTGTTTTTATCCAGCAGTGATACGCAGCTGGGGAGGGGAGAGACCATTCCGGATACCGCAAGAGTCCTGTCGCGGTTTGTGGACGGCATAATGATCAGAGCTTACAGTCACAAGGATGTAGAGTTGCTGGCGGAGTATGCTGATATCCCCGTCATAAATGGGCTTACAGACTATTCTCATCCGTGTCAGGTGCTGGCCGATTTATTTACTATATACGAAAAAAAGAAAAAGCTGGCAGGCCTGAAGCTTGCGTTTATCGGTGACGGCAATAATAACATGGCTAATTCCTTGCTCTTTGGCTGCACAAAAGTGGGGATGAATATAGCCATAGGGGCGCCTAAAGGTTATCAGCCGCTGGAAGAGGTCATGAAAAAGGCGGAAGCTGTGGCGGAAACCACAGGCTCTGAGATAATGATAACCGAAGATATCTTCGAAGCCGCAAAGGATGCAGATGTGCTTTATACGGACGTGTGGACAAGTATGGGGCAGGAGAACGAGCGAAAAATAAGGGAGGAAGCCTTTGCAGGCTATCAGATTAATGAAGATGTGGTTAAAGCTGCGGACGATGAAGTGATTGTTATGCACTGCCTGCCTGCTCACCGCGGCGAAGAAATAACTCATGACGTTATAGAAGGCCCGCATTCTGTGGTGTTCGATGAGGCGGAGAACCGCCTGCACGTGCAGAAAGCTATTTTGACATTGATAATGGGTTAGATAACAAAATCTAGGAGGAGAAACGAAAGAATGAAGAAAAAAATTGTGCTGGCTTATTCTGGGGGGTTGGATACATCCGTAGCCATCAAATGGCTGCAGGAAAAATACGACAGCGATGTAATCGCCCTCTGTGCAGACGTTGGCGAGGGAAAGGATCTGGAATTTGTCAAGTCTAAAGCAGAAAAAATAGGGGCCATAAAGTCATATATGGTGGATGCCCAGGAGGAATTTTTAAAAGAGTATGCTTTTTGCGCATTAAAAGCCAATGCGCTGTACGAAGGGGTTTATCCGTTGAGTTCTGCCCTTTCAAGGCCTCTCATATGCAAATTGCTGGTAGACGTTGCAAAAAAGGAAGGGGCTTTTGCAGTGGCTCATGGCTGCACTGGAAAAGGCAACGACCAGGTGAGGTTTGATGTTTCGGTGACAGCTCTGGCCCCGGAACTTCAGATAATAGCTCCGGTAAGGGAATGGCCTATGTCTAGGGAAGAAGAGATAGACTATGCAGCAAAGAATGATATTCCAATACCCATTGGAAAAGACAACCCTTTTAGTATCGATCAGAATCTTTGGGGGCGAAGCATCGAGTGCGGAGTACTGGAAGACCCCTGGGTGGAACCACCTGAAGAGGCTTTTGAGTGGACCGTTTCACCGGAAAAAGCGCCTGACACCCCCACGTATATCGAGATTACTTTCGAAAAAGGCATCCCAGTTGCTCTGGACGGCCAGCATATGCCCCCAGTAGACCTG
Source organism: Tepidanaerobacteraceae bacterium (assembly GCA_029982615.1). Taxonomy (GTDB): domain Bacteria; phylum Bacillota; class Thermosediminibacteria; order Thermosediminibacterales; family Tepidanaerobacteraceae; genus JANLFP01. The sequence goes on from JARRBK010000023.1 coordinate 23,597, forward strand.
GTAAAAGCCTTGAATAAAATAGCAGGGCAAAACGGTTTTGGACGCATTGACCATGTGGAAAACCGTTTAGTAGGCATAAAATCTAGAGAAAACTATGAATGCCCGGCTTCACTGTTGCTCATTAAGGCACATCAGGATTTGGAACACCTTACCCTGACTAAAGACGTACTGCACTTCAAATATTGTGTTGAGCAGAGATATGCAGAGTTAATTTATGATGGATTGTGGTTTTCCCCGCTAAAAAGTGCATTAGATGCTTTTATAGATAAAACCCAAGAAGTGGTAAACGGTACTGTAAGAGTAAAACTCTTCAAGGGAACTGCAAAAGTGGTAGGGAGAAAATCGCCCAATTCCCTTTATAACCTCAATCTTGCCACCTACGCCGAGGATGTAAAAGACATGTTTGACCACAATGCAGCAAAAGGATTCATAACTCTGTGGGGGCTTCCCGTAAAAGTTAATGCTGTGGTAAATAATCGGGGTTAAAAATAAAAAATAAATCTTTAACGAAGAGGGAGGTGGAAATTTGAGCAAGAAACTTTGGGGAGGGCGGTTTGAAAAAGAAACTGACGCTTTAGTGGAGAAATTTACATCTTCCATCGAATTTGACAAGAAGTTATATAATCAGGATATTATCGGCAGCATGGCTCATGCCAGGATGCTGGCGAAAACAGGTATAATTTCCAAGGAAGATGCAGCTCTGATAATAAACGGCCTCCTGGAAATAAAACTTGAAATAGAAGAGGGGAACTTTGAATTCACATCAAATCTGGAAGATATCCATATGCACATAGAAAACCGGCTTACAGAAAAAATAGGGCCAGTGGCGGGTAAACTTCATACAGCTCGCAGTCGAAACGACCAGGTAGCGCTCGATATGCACTTGTATGTTAAAGAAAAAACCGCTCAAGTGATAAAGTTGCTGGACAATATGTGCGCATCTTTGCTGAAACTGTCGGAAAAACATGCAGATACTCTAATGCCCGGCTATACGCACCTTCAAAGGGCCCAGCCGGTAACTCTAGGCTATCATTTGAAAGCATATTATTACATGTTTGAAAGGGATAAGGAACGATTTTTAGATGCTGAAAAACGCAGCGATATAATGCCGTTGGGGGCATGTGCCTTGGCGGGCACAACGCTGCCAGTGGATAAAGAATACACAAAAGAACTCCTCGGCTTTTCAAAAATTTATGAAAATACCATGGATGCCGTGAGTGACAGGGATTTTGTGATAGAATTCCTGTCGTGCGCAAGTATCCTCATGGTCCACCTTTCCAGGATATCTGAAGAGATAATATTGTGGACTTCATCAGAATTCGATTTTGCGGAATTGGATGATGCGTTTGCTACAGGCAGCAGCATAATGCCCCAGAAAAAAAACCCTGATGTGCTGGAACTCATCAGGGGCAAATCCGGAAGAGTATTTGGCAACCTCATGGCAATGCTTACAGTTATGAAAGGCTTGCCGCTGGCATACAACCGAGATATGCAGGAAGACAAAGAAGCACTGTTTGATACAGCTGAAACCATTTGTTCTTGTCTGGAAATTCTTCCGAAAGTTTTGCTTTCAATGAAGTTCAAGAAAGAAAACATGGCAAAATCCGTAGAAGATAGCTTTGCTGATGCCACATATTACGCTGAATACCTGGTGAAAAAGGGAATGCCTTTCAGGCAAGCCCATGAAGTGGTGGGGAAAATGGTAAAGTACTGTATAAAGAAAAATAAAAAGCTAAAAGACCTATCCATCATGGAATTGAAAAGTTTTGCCAATGCTTTTGAGTCGGAGCTTAATTTTGACAAAGCGACTGTAGTTAATAATTCTTAGCATGTTTTTGAGGTTCGCCGGCAATTCGGCATGTGCATTGCGTGCCAGCCGCAGGGCTCGTGTCCGCTGCCTTTACCGCTCGACTTGTGTGACATACCAGGAAGCTTAAATCCCGAGATATCGGGTTTTTTTTCTTTTGGAAATTTTAATTTGTGTGTAAACTAAGCATGCAAGCCAACAAGCCAACATGTCGATGTTCTCGCTTTAAATATAAGAAAATTCTTGACAGAAGTGCACTGCTGGATTATAATAACAAGAAGTAATGAAAAATACTGCGGTCAAGCACTGATGGCTTCCATTGGTGCTTGTCTAAATTATTAGGCTAAAATGTACGATTGAATAATTAATTTTACCATCGCATATATTAGAGACATACAATTTTTAAACCTATTAAGAGGGGAGAAAATAAATGACAAAAAAAGAAGTAGTGCTAACACAGGATGGATTGAAAAAATTGGAAGAAGAGCTGGAATACCTTAAATCTGTTAAAAGACGGGAAATTGCGGTGCGAATAAAACAGGCTATAGATTTTGGTGATATCAGTGAGAATTCTGAATATGACGAGGCTAAAAATGAACAGGCTTTTATAGAAGGTCGAATAGCCGCCTTAGAAGAGAAGTTGAGGAATGCTAAGTTGATCGATGACGTGGATATTTCAACTGAAACCGTAAGCATAGGTTCGAGAATTAAAGTCAAAGATTTAGATACGGGCGACGTATTTGAATATACGATAGTGGGCTCTGCAGAAGCAAATCCTATGGAGTTTAAGATTTCCAATGAATCCCCGGTTGGCAGTGCTCTTCTGGGAAGCAAGAAGGGTTCCATAGTAGAAGTAAATGTGCCCGCAGGTCTTATAAGGTATGAAATTTTGGATATAATGAAATAAAAATATGGTTTATAAATGAATAAACCGGATGGAGGTTTTTTATGGAAAATTTTCAAGAAGATTTAAATGAAATTATGAAAGCGCGCCTTCAAAAATTGAAAGACATTAAAGAAATGGGTATAAACCCTTACGGAGAAAAATTCCCAGTTACTCACCGTTCCCGACAGATAAAAGACGGATTCGAAGAATTTGAAGGCAAAAATGTAATTGTAGCTGGAAGAATTATGGCAATACGGGGCCACGGCAAAGCGGCGTTCTTTGATTTGCAGGACCAGGACGGAAGAATCCAAATTTATATTAAAAAAGATAACGTGGATGAAAAAACCTTCAAATTGTTTTCGAAACTCGATATTGGGGACATCGTGGGTATAGAAGGAGGTGTATTCAAGACTCACAAGGGAGAAATTTCTGTATCTGCTGAGAAGCTTACCCTCCTTTCGAAATCTCTGAGGCCGTTGCCTGAGAAATGGCATGGTTTGAGAGATGTAGATATTAGATACAGGCAGAGATATCTGGATTTAATAGTAAATCCTGATGTCAAAAAGACATTTATTTTAAGAAGCCGGATAATAAAGAGTATGAGAGATTACCTAGACAGCCGTGGCTTTATAGAAATGGAGACGCCGATGATGACACCGCTGGCGGGAGGCGCTGCGGCAAGGCCGTTTATAACCCACCACAATGCTCTGGATATAGACTTGTATCTTCGAATTGCTACGGAACTTTATTTAAAGAGGTTAATAGTGGGAGGCTTTGAAAGGGTTTATGAGATAGGCAAAGATTTCAGGAATGAGGGCATTTCCATAAAGCATAATCCAGAATTTACCATGATGGAGCTGTACCAGGCTTATGCCGATTACCATGACATGATGGAGCTCACGGAAAACCTCATTTCACATATAGCCATGGAAGTTTTAGGCACGACAAAAGTAACATATCAAGGGGAAGAAATCGACCTTACGCCTCCATGGACTAGAATGACCATGATTGATGCAGTGAAGAAATATACTGGCATAGATTTTAATGAGATAAAAACTGATGAAGAGGCAAGAATGGCAGCAAAAGACTTACATATTGCTGAAGTCGGTTCTCAGGATACAAAAGGGAAAATACTGAACCTGGTTTTTGAAGAAAAGGTTGAACAAAACCTGGTTCAACCGACTTTTATCATGGATTATCCCATAGAAATATCACCTCTTGCTAAAAGAAAAGAGGACAACCCTGAATTGACCTATAGATTTGAGGCGTTTATCACCCGCCGTGAAATGGCCAATGCTTTTTCCGAATTAAACGACCCAATAGACCAGAGGGAAAGATTTCTTCAACAGTTAAAGGAGAGGGAAGCTGGTGATGAAGAAGCCCACGTTTTTGATGAGGATTTTGTAAATGCACTGGAATACGGGATGCCTCCTACAGGCGGCTTGGGGATAGGCATTGACCGCATCGTCATGCTGCTTACGGATTCTTATTCTATCAGAGATGTGATACTGTTTCCAACTATGAGACCAAAATCATAGAGCAGCATATCATAAGACAATTATTGTGCAAAAACCGATGATGCCAGCATATTTTGCTGTTTTTTTTTCGAAGCTACAGGCTGCTGCATATGATGTTTACAATTCTAAATTAAGCATTGTAAAGCTTTAATGAGTATAAAACATTTATTTAAGAAAATCCGCAAATTAAAGTCGCAACAAACCGAAGACGGAGGGGGAGCGGGATTGAAAAGCGGCAAAGGGCTATGGTAATATACAAAAGCGTCACGGACAAAAGCAGCGAAGAGAGGAAGCCG
>JARRBK010000065.1 GCA_029982615.1 Tepidanaerobacteraceae bacterium
AGCAACGGACGGCGAACTCATAACACCGGGGAAGGTATATATCGCGCCGGGAGGTTATCATATGACGGTGGCCGGCGATAGAATCAAGCTTGACACATCACCGCCGCTGCACGGCGTGAGGCCTGCTGTGGACAGGCTGTTTATTTCCGCCGCCGAGAGATACAACAGTGCCCTGCTGTGCTGCATCCTGACCGGAATGGGAAAGGATGGAGCTGCCGGGGTAAAGGCAGTAAAGTCCCGAGGAGGAACGGTCATAGCGCAGGATGAAGCCACTTCGGTGATTTACGGCATGCCGAAAGCAGCGTACGACACCGGCTGTGTGGATATGGTTCTGCCTGATTACAAAATAGCGGATGAAATCACGAAATTGATTAAAAAAGCCGAGCGATGAAAAAGGAGGCCCCTTGTGTGGATGGTTTAACCGATGTAGAGGGAATCAGAGTAGGTCACGCAAGTGACCTTCAAGCTGCCACAGGCTGCACGGTGGTGCTCTGCGAAAGCGGCGCTGTAGCTGGAGTGGATGTGCGGGGAGGGGCACCGGGGACCCGCGAGACGGATTTGCTCGATTCAAAAAATCTAGTGGAGAAAGTTCATGCGGTGTATTTGAGCGGCGGAAGTGCCTTTGGCCTCGATGGAGCCTGCGGGGTAATGCGCTATCTTGAAGAGAGGGGCATCGGCTTTGACACAGGCATCGCGAAGGTCCCCATTGTACCGGGAGCGGTAATCTTTGATTTATCCATAGGGAACTCCAAAAAGCGACCCGATTTTAAAATGGGTTACGAGGCGTGCCTGAACGCCTCGGATAAAAACGACATGATGGGCAACGTGGGCGCCGGCACAGGCGCCACTGTTGGCAAGTACTTGGGAGACGAATTTTCCATGAAAGGAGGCCTGGGCACAGCCTCCATAAGAGTCGGTCACCTTTTGGTGGGTGCTCTGGTGGTAGTGAACTGCCTGGGAGATGTGGTGGACCCGGAAAACGGAACTATTATCGCAGGGACACTGAATATGGAAAAGAATGGCTTTGTCGATACAGTAGAGCTGATGAAAAAAGGCTTTTCGGGAAGCGCAGGATTCGGGCAAAATACCACCATAGGAGTGATAGCCACCAATGCCAGGCTTTCAAAGGCAGGCGCCAATAAGGCTGCATCCATGGCCCACAACGGCCTTGCCAGGACTATAAGGCCGGTGCATACCATGTACGATGGGGATACCATATTTTGCCTTGCTACGGGTAAAATCGATGCGGATGTTTCCACCGTTGGAGCCCTGGCAGCTGAGGCGGTGGCCAAGGCTGTGATCAGGGCGGTGGAACAAGCCGAAACTTTGTACGGAAGAATATGCTGCAGGGATTTAAAATAGCCAATTTTTTATGGCAGTTGCCATAATGTGCGTTTTTAGCCTGACGAACGTCCTGGATAGCATCCCGATAAAACCTGTTTTTAGCCGGGAGACTACCAGTTCATGCAGCAATATCACCACTTACATTGATAAAAATGAAGGGCCGGATAATTTTGATGTCGCATATGAGGTTGAAAAAAATCTCAAAATCATTATGTCACCTTCCGTGCAATACTCTGCTCCAGAGACATATATAAAACACCATCAAAATGAATATCATGCGATTTTGAAAATGGGGGATGATGCTTTAAACTATATGCTCTCACAATTTGCCGAAGGCAAGGTTGAGGGCTTGAAGGCGCACATCATGACCTGAGAATGGATTCGCTGTGAACGGGATAGTTCCCTCACTTTGGCCCAAACCTTATATATTGGCCCAAGATGCGGGTTCTGGTATTTGAGCTATAAATACATTTGCCTTGATAAACCGTTCCGCTCAGCTTGATAGCTAAGTAAGGCGGAGCGGTTTTCTGCTGCTATATTTAAAAAAATGTTTTGTGCATTTATTCAAAAATTTAAAACGTTTTTTGCCATCAAAAATTATATTGACAACTTACATACTAATATGTTAGTATGTAAGTAAAGAATAAGGCGATGGATTAAAATCGCCGGAAATACGGGTGATATTGCATGAAGCTCTGTATCAGTGATTTAAAAAACAGGCAGTTATGGGAAAATAAAGGTTACGAACTGCCCTCATTCGACATCGAAGAAGTCAAGCAGAAGACACTCAAACAACCCATATGGCTTCACTTCGGTGCAGGGAACATATTTAGAGCCTTTCCGGCTGCGTTGCAGCAAACTCTCCTCGATAAAGGCTATTCTGACAAGGGGGTAATAGTATGCGAGGCCTTTGATGAAGAAATCATTGAGAAAGCGTATGCACCTTTTGATAATCTGAGCTTGCTCGTCACGTTGAAATCCGACGGAAGCATGGGAAAAAAGGTCATAGCCAGCATAGTTCATGCATTTCCCGCACACGGCAATATAGGTGAGCTTGAAAGAATATTTACATCCCCTTCGCTGCAGATGGTGAGCTTCACCATTACGGAAAAAGGGTATTCGCTTACCGATTCCAAAGGCGAATATTATCCTAACGTGCTAAGCGACTTTGAAGCTCTCCCTGAAAACCCCAAAAGCCTAATGGGTATGATAGCTTTTTTGTGCTACAAAAGATATCTGGCAGGAAAACTGCCGGTTGCATTGGTAAGTATGGATAACTGCTCCCACAATGGAACAAAACTATATAATGCAGTAAAAGCTTTTGTGGACCACTGGATACAAAAAGGATTGGTGGATGCGGGTTTTGCAGATTATATCAACAATCCAAGCACGGTGTCCTTCCCGTGGAGCATGATTGACAAAATAACTCCGCGCCCTTCGGAGCAGGTAAAAGCCTTGCTTGAAGCCGAGGGATTTGAGGGTGCCGACATTATACGCACATCAAAGAATACGTATATATCTTCATTTGTGAATGCAGAGCAGACCGAATATCTGGTAATCGAAGATTCGTTTCCAAACTCGCGGCCGCCTTTGGAAAAAGCGGGCGTCATATTCACCGACAGGGAAACGGTGGATAGGGTGGAAAAGATGAAAGTATGCACCTGTTTGAACCCACTTCATACAATACTTGCGATTTACGGCTGCCTCCTCGGATATACCTCAATATCGGAGGAAATGAAAGACGGTCACCTAAAGGCGTTTATTCAGAAGACAGGTTTCGAGGAAGGATTGCCGGTAGTTATCAATCCGGGCATTATCCGACCCGAGGATTTTATAAACGAAGTAATCGAAAAGCGGCTGCCCAACCCATTTGTTCCTGATACCCCTCAGAGGATCGCCTGCGACACGTCGCAAAAAATCCCGGTGCGATTCGGTGAAACCCTGAAAGCATATGTTGCTGCCGGAAAAGATATATCGAAACTCACATATATACCGTTGTTCTTCGCAGGCTGGCTCAGGTATCTGCTAGGAGTTGACGATGATGGTAGACCCTTTACACCGAGCCCCGATCCGATGCTGGAAATGCTGCAGGGCCATCTCAAAGGGATTTCGCTCGGCGATAAAGGACCTTTTACAGAAAAACTAAAGCCGATTTTATCTGACACCAAAATATTTGGCATAAACCTGTATGAATACGGCCTTGCGTCAAAGGTCGAGGCCATGTTCGAGGAACTTGTGGCAGGCAAAGGTGCAGTAAGGAAAACTTTGGAGAAATATATGAATATTTAAAAGCTTATCAAGCTATTGCATACTGCAGTAGCTAAGAAATAAATAAAAGGGGAGGAAGTTAGATGAAAAAATTTTTATCAGTGGCGCTGTTGCTTGCAATGGTGTTGGTGGTTATTACGGGGTGTTCTGGCAGCTCCAAGCCAGAAGACAATAAAAATTCAGCTCCAGCTGCTGACGGAAAGGTTTATGTTCTAAAAATGTCAACACAACTGAATGAAACACACCCAATGGTAGAAGGATTTAAAGAGCTCGCAAAACGCGTGGAAGAAAAAACCAATGGCAAGCTAAAAATCGAGGTTTATCCCAGCGCCCAGCTAGGTTCTGATGAGGATGTAATCGAACAGGCAATTCAAGGTGTAAATGTAGCAGTGCTCACAGACGGTGGCCGAATGGCAAATTATGTTAAAGAAATGGGCATTATTGGCATGCCTTATTTTGCAGACGGTTATGACGATATATTGAAGGTGACCCAGAGCGATACTTTTAAAGAATGGGAAGATCAGCTTGTAAAGGAAGACGGCATAAGAGTGCTTTCGTTTAACTGGTATGACGGTGCAAGGCATTTTCTCACGAATAAGCCTGTTACAAAACCTGCAGATCTTAATGGTTTGAGGATAAGGACACCGGGGGCACCGGTTTGGTCAGAGTCTATAAAAGCCATGGGGGCTACTCCTGTTTCAATGCCGTGGACTGAAGTATACCAGGCTATGCAGCAGAAAGCTATTGATGGAGCAGAAGGACAGTATACAGCTACCTATACATCGAGATTATATGAAGTTCTCAAGTATATAGACAAGACATCTCATTTCCAGTTGGTTAATGGCATTATTGTGGGTGAGAAGTGGTTCGATACATTACCTGAAGAATATCAGAAAATTCTGCTAGATGAAACAAAGGCGGTTGCCGCTGAAAATGCTCAGCTTGTTATGAAGCTTTCTGATGAATATGAAAAAAAGATGGTTGAAAAGGGTATGAAAGTAGTAAATGTTGACATAAATGCCTTTAAGGCTGCAGCTGATAAAGCTTATGATGTTCTCGGATACAGAGAGCTTAGAGAAAAGATTTATGCTGAAATAGGCAAAAAATAGCCGGATGGTGAATGAAGTGAAAGCCTTATATAATTACTTTTGTAAATTTGAAGAAATGGTCGTTCAGATATTTTTATGCTCTATTGTGTTTTTGGTTTTTTCATCAGCCATATGCCGCACTTTAAAAGTCCCAATCAACTGGGCTGTAGACCTTTCTTTATTGCTCTATGCATGGACAGTATTTCTGGGAGCCGACATGGCTCTCAGAAATGCTGACCTTGTAAAAGTGGATATGATAGTCAAAAAATTTTCACCCAGTTCACAGAAGGCAATTTATATACTTTGGCAAGTTGTGATAATTGTCTTTCTAGCTTCTCTTATCATGTATGGTGTACCATTAGCCCTGGAAAGTAAAAAGCGTTTATTCCAGACATTGGGGATAAGTTATTCATGGGCAACAATCAGTGTGCCGGTAGGTTCTACTCTTATGATGATTTCAACCGGTATAAAGCTTTATAAAGCTGTAAAAACTCCGGCAAACAAGGGGAAGTGAATTTATGTTACTTGTATTAATAATATTTTTGATTTTACTGGCTTTTGGCATGCCGGTAGCCTTTGCCATAGGTGTGTCCGGTGTAACATTTTTTCTTATGACACCCGAAATACCGTTCTCCATAGTTGTTCAAAGGGTTATAACCTCAACTCAGTCTTTTACATTACTTGCGATTCCGCTGTTTATTTTTGCCGGTAATTTGATGAATAATACGGGTATAACTAAAAAGCTTATAAAACTGTCAGATGTGCTTACTGGACACATGTACGGTAACATTGCACAGATAAGTGTTGTTCTTAGCACCTTGATGGGGGGTGTATCCGGTTCATCCACGGCAGATGCAGCTATGGAAACACGGATTCTTGGGCCTGAAATGCTCAAAAAAGGTTATTCAAGAGGATACAGTGCGGCGGTTAACGGATGGACATCATTAATAACTTCAACAATTCCTCCCAGCATGGGATTTGTCATTTACGGTTCAATCGGTGAAGTATCTATAGGCAGGCTTTTTGCCGGCGGTATTGTACCCGGATTCCTTATGATGGCGGCATTAATGACAGCAGTATCTATATCCGCAAAAAAGCGCGGATATATGCCTGCTAAAGAAAAACCGGCTTCATTAAGAGAGGTGCTCATTGCCCTTAAAGAAAGCATCTGGGCTCTTATTTTCCCGGTCATACTAATTGTTGGGATACGTTTTGGTGTATTCACACCCTCCGAAGCCGGTGCCTTTGCGGCAGTTTATGCCATTTTTGTTGGTGCCTTTATATATAAAGAACTTACGTGGGAGACATTTAAGAAGACATTAAGGGATAGTGCCATGGACATCGGTGCAATAATGCTTATAATTGCTTTGTCCGGCATAATTGGTTATGGAATTGTATATGATGGGGTATCCCAGAAATTGGCTG
>JARRBK010000024.1 GCA_029982615.1 Tepidanaerobacteraceae bacterium
CCAGGGGGACCTAAAGCGACTTTAATGTATAATTACTCATAGAAGAGTGGTATCGATGTACATACCTCCTGGGAGGCCTTTCACTGGCTTATTCCCTTAAGATAGCATTTTCAGCTCGAACCGCTCTTCTACCAAATTAAATAATATGACAAAGGTATAGATCTCCTTCTTAAGCTCCACTCTGACAAAAGTCGTTTTCCAGTTTACTGGACTGGGTTTTTGACTGTCTCTAAGATTGCTTGTAGAGTGGGAAAATGATAAAAATCGTTCCTAAACGTTTCCGTAATATAAATACTTGCTGGAACTTCCTGTATTTTACAAAAATGATAGGTATCGATCTACCAGTGTAACGAATCAATTTTCATTTCAGCTAAAGCTAAACTCGGCTTAATAACTGCATAAGTTGTATAAAATATAGCGTATTATCTAACTCTATTTACTTTTTAAATGGTCTGCTAATGGCGGTGCATATGCCCAGACAATTTTAAACGGTTCATCGCCTACGTTTATTATTTCATGCTCTACCCCTAACGGTGAAAATATCGCAGTCCCAGGAGACAAATCATATTCCTCCCCACCACAAATCAGTTTGCCTTTACCCTGAATAACAAACATAGCTTCTTCTGAGTCCTTATGAGAATGCATTGGAATTTTGCTCCCGACTTCTGTTACGTTTGTTCCCATTGAAATCTGTTTTGCCCCAACAGTATGTTCACTTATTAAAATCTTGGATACTCTCGCCGGGATTTTTTTTGTCCCTTCTACTTCACTTTCTTTAACTATCACTTTAGCCATTTGTTAATTCTCCTTTCCTAAATTAGCAATTAACATAAATTTTTTTATCCGCCAGATAGTTGCGGAAATAATTCAATTGTGTCATTGTCATATACAATACAATTTTTAGGCGCCCATTTACCGTTTTTTATTACAAACCCTACCTGATTTTCCGGGATCCCTAATTGATTCAAGATATCCATCAAAGGAATTTGTTGTTGAATATTTAGTTTTATATCTTTATTTTTAATAAAATCTACTAATGTTAGATTTAATCGAATATTTACCATATTGAATTAATCCTCTTATTAATCAATTATTGCTCTTTTCATTTCTTCTTCCGATAAATCAAATACTGAGTTCATTGGCGGCAATTTCTCATAATACACATATTCCGGAAGCTTATCCTGAGCAGGGCTGATGCCCGCTTCTATATTGAATTTTCTTTCAATTTTAACGGTATTAATTCCCATATCCCATATTGTATTTTCATTGAAGTCGCTTCCCCATAATGCATTAACCATGCCAGATAATAACGACGGATTACTAAACAGTGGACCTCGTGCAAATATGCAAAATCCCAGACAGTCTAAAGTAGTTATTTTTATTTGCAACCCCTTGGAAAGCTGTCCTTGTTCCTCTGTTCCTAACGGATTGACTTGATTTCTTGCTCCAAAACAATTGCCTGCCGTATGGTCGGCACCCATTGGAGACATTGCATATGTCACACCATTACCTTTCAGCGCCCTGGGGTCATAACCCGGAAAGCCCTGACCTTTTGCAACGGGGATTCTGCAGCTTCCCAGTACCTTCCCAGTAATTAGAGCACCGTTGCCTATCACCCTCCCTAAAACAGTATTTTTCCTTATTTCGTTTAGTAATGCCATGCAGCTTGCTTCATCGCCAAATTGTCCCAATCCCTCCTCCAAAGCTACTCCTAAAGCACAGCCAGTTTCAATGGCATCCAATCCCAAATCATTTATCTCCCGATTCAGCCTTGCAACTGAATCCAGATTATCAAAGCCCAGATTAGATCCTAATAAAGCAATATTCTCATATTGTAAAGTGGATACAATGCATTCACCATTTTCATCAGGATATACATTGCTGCACCTTATTACACAGCCGTTCATGCATGGGATTCCGGTCTTACCCCTTCCTCCCCGTTTCATAACAGTCTCATATAGTTTTTCACCGCTTAATTCTTCCGCAAACTCCCATGAACCAAACCTGAAATTCTTTGTAGGTAATGCGCCAAGAGCATTAACGGCTTTGACGATACCTGCAGTTCCGAACTTTTGATTGTTTTTAGATCTGGGGTCTACCGCCAACTGTTTATTGAAATCCTTTGCTATCCTCATGAATTCATCTTTGTTGTAAAAATCAATCGGCCCTGTGCCTTCATCATCAACCACTATAGCTTTTAAACCTTTGCTGCCCATGACTGCCCCCATTCCTCCCCTGGCAGCGAATTTTAATTCGCCGAAAGGGTCATTAGAAGCAACAGCAGCAGCTCTGAGCCCCCTCTCCCCGGCCGGACCCACACATAATATACCAACATTATCACCGTACATTTCACGCAATTTCGCAGTAGTCTCATAAGTTCCTAGATACTTTAAATTATTTTGTTCTATTAGGCTTATACCGTCTTTATTAATTTTTAAAACATAACAGTTATTATCACATGATTTCCCTTCAATAATTATGGCTTTGATACCACATTTTGTTATTTTAGTTCCAGAAACACCCCCGCAATTTGCCTCTTTTATACCGTTTGTCAGAGGACTTTTGCCTCCAATAGATATCCTGCTCGCACTTGATAGAATTGTCCCAGAGAGTAAACCTGGTGCTATTATAACTTTGTTCTTTATTCCTAGCGGCTCACAGTTTGGTTCGACTTCGTCATAGGTAATTCTTGATGTTAACGCTCTACCGCCCAACATCTTGTATTCATCTTTTGTTTCGTTTTTGATCGTTTTTGTACTCATATCTACTCTAACAATTTTTTGCATTAATTAATCTCCTCCTCTATAACACCGATACACCATCGAATTTAACAATATCTTTATATTAATTATAAGTTTTATTAAATCTATACCGGATGGTGAATAGAATATATGCTCTTGCCGCCGTTAAAGGGCCCTTTGATTACGGATTCTATTACTTCTTTATCTCGCTCGGTCACAAGGCTAATATCCGGCAATTTCCCCGGCGGAAATTTTTCCCTGATATCATTGTGCAGCTTGATCAAATAATCGAACAATGCATCTAGGCCTGCTTCCGCCTTGGAGGCATCTGCCAGGGATGGTTTACCTATTACTCCTTCGGGATACAATATCACTTCCAGACCGCCGCATCCTATCTGCCCATGTCCGGGAATCGGATATTGGTAGATATCCCCACCTTTATCGATATGGCCTTCAGGCATGAAGCCTGTGGGAACTGTGTCTTCCATCTTTTCCTTATCATTCATCTCAGGGAAAAGCGCCAGAGCATATGACGCTTCGACTTCATCCGCATGTCTGAACGCGGTTTCAAAAGGCCCTCCATGGGCTTTGTCTTTGATATAATCATGAATTACAGTAGGCCAGTTTACGAATGCAATAACAGCCGGAACCTGGTATATCTTCCCGAACTGTTGTATGGCATTGGGTATAACGTATTCCTGCCCATGACCGTTGATCAAGATTTGTTTCCTGAATCCGGCATTCCAGTAACCGGCTATTATCGCCCTAAGGTAATTGGTAAAGGTTTCTTCGGGAATAATCACAGTACCCGGCATACCCATCTGATTCCAGGGATGAGAGCCGAACCAAATGGGTTGGGACACCGTACATCCAACTTCACGCGCCACAGTCTCAGCCATTCTCGTCACCAGAAAAGTGTCTTCGCCGTAGCACTGACCCTTGCCGTGATACTCAGTGCTTCCAACAGGTATGATGATAATATCATTCTGTTTCAACCTTTCTGCAACCTGATATCCCGTCATGTTTTGAAAATAGATGCCGTCGGCTTTGTCCATGGACCCTTTTGAAATTTTATACTTCATTATTTGCACCTCCATTTTTTATGAGCATGACATTTTTTAAAAATTGAAATCATCTCATTTTTTAATAAAGCAAGAAGTATGCCATTTAAATGGATTCTAATATATTGCGGATTTTCAAATTCATCGCTCATATCAGTATTTCGATTTGAAATATATAAAATTTCATTTTGAAATACTTTTTTTGTTAAATTAGTTTTCGATTGTCCAATTGAATTATTCATAGCCGGGCAACACCGTATCGCTCTGCCAGGTTGTCTAGGGCTTTAATGACGTCCCGCTCAACCGGCAGCCCGTCTTTTCTTCTTTTTTTCGCCAGATTGTATTCAATTTCGCCGGGCGTGTAAATGTCGTTGTTATCTATCGCCGGAAGAGATTTTATTTTTTTTATTACCGCATCTATGTTGGTTTTGAACCTTTCCACATCTATGAAACTCGATATATTGACAGCACAGAATATATGGCCAGTATTGGAAGGTCCATTTGTATCAGTAATGTTTTTCACCTCTCCCGTTAAGCAGCTGTCGGTCAATATCCCGCACAGTATGTCTACAATCAGCGACAATCCCGAGCCTTTGACGCCGCCAATCGGAATAAGGCTGCCTTTCAACGCTTCCTGCGGATCGTTTGTAGGTTTGCCCTCGGCATCCAGCGCCCAGCCAAAAGGTATTTCTTCTCCGGTCAAAGCGGCATAGCGTATCTTACCTCGAGCTACTACAGACATTGACATGTCAAGAACAATGGGGATTTCTTCTCCCGCAGGAACTGCTACGGATATCGGGTTTGTCCCGAGCAAGGGTTTTTTTGTGCCGTACGGCGCGATAGCGGGCGAAGCGTGAGTGAGGACAATTCCTATCATATCTTCAGCTAAGGCGAGCATTGAGTAATATGAAGCTATTCCGAAGTGATTGGAGTTTTTAACCCCAACCATTCCAACGCCATACATTCGGGCTTTATCCATGGCGGTTTTCATTGCCCTATATCCAGCCACCTGCCCGAATCCGTTTCGCGCATTCAGCAAAGCTATTGCGGCAAAGTTTTTTTCGAATTCCATATTTGCGCTGGGGTCCAGCACGCCTTTTTCTATTCTTTCTAAATATGCCGGCAATCTCACGATGCCGTGAGACTTTACTCCGCGCAAATCAGCGCAAATCAACGATTCTGTTATAATTTCCGCATTCTGACTACTGGTGCCCGCTTTCGTCAATATGTTGGCGCAAAAATCTTTAATGGTGTCAATATCGTACAGCAGTGAATCATTCATATACCATCATCCTCTCCAATTTTTGTTTCAATTCTTACATTCGCAATTGTCATGCCACTCAAAATAAACTAAAAAAAATAGCTCTATTTCAGGACCTAATCGTAATATCTATATTTATCGAGTATTTCAAATTTAAATTTGCATTTCATATTGAAAAGAAATGTTTTGGATTACATTTTCTCATATCTTTTTAATTGTTTCAGCTTTCTCCATAGCGTCGTCACGCTAATCCCCAGCCGTTGGGCCGCCAAAGTCCTGTTACCTCCCGTTTCCTGCAGAACCTTCCTAATCATTTCCTCCTCCATATCCCGCAGTATTCCCTCGTTAGTCTCAATCTCCAAATTATCCTTCAATGATGTGGAAGCAATGTCTGGACCACGCCTGTTCAACGCTTCATCAATTATATTTACCCCTATTTCCCTTCCGGCACTAAGCACGATGGCTCTTTCGATAATATTTTCCAGATGCCTTACATTCCCCGGCCAGGAAAATAATGTTAATTTTTCCAGAGCTTCTCTATCAATGCCCATCGGCTTTATGCCCAATTCCCTGCTCTTGGTCTCGATAAAAAACTTCACAAGGTCAGGGATGTCTTCTTTCCTTTCCCTCAAAGGCGGTATTTTTAATTCAAGCACATTCAGCCTGTAATACAGGTCTTCTCTGAAACTGCCTTCTCTTACCATCTTATAGAGGTCGCGATTGGTCGCAGCAATTACCCTCACATCTACCGGTATAACCTTGTCATCTCCGATTCTTATAACCTCTTTCTCTTGCAGGACCCGCAAAAACCTTGCTTGTAGTTTTGGGGACATCTCGCTTATTTCGTCAAGAAAAATTGTCCCGCTGTGTGCCAGTTCAAAAAGCCCCGGTTTGCCGCCTTTTTTTGCGCCACTAAAAGCTCCTTCAACGTAGCCGAACAATTCGCTTTCCAACAGGTTCTCCGGCAGGGCCGCACAGTTTATGGCTACAAATGGTTTGTCCGAACGGTGGCTCGCATTGTGTATGCTCTGGGCGAACAGCTCTTTGCCTGTACCCGTCTCGCCTAAAATCAAAACCGTGCTGTCAACCTTCGCAAATTCTCTGGCACGCATTTTTACCTCCCTTATTGCCTTGCTTTTGCCAACTATGTCATCGAAATGAGCTTTTGCCACATGCCCTTTTAGGAAAAGTTTCTTTCTTATCTGTCTTTCTATTTTTTGTATTTTTTCTAATTCCTGGAAAGTTGCCACAACTCCTCTTATTTCATTATTAACAATTATCGGTATCCTGTTGGTTATAATCGAAACCTCGCCAATCTGCTGTAATTCTCCCAATTCAGATTCTCCAGTGCGCAGCACTCTGAGCATGCATGTATTCTCCACAACTTCGTCTATCATTTTTCCGATGGCTTCGTCGGATTTACAGCCCGTCAATTTTTCTGCCACGGGATTGAACACAGTGATTTTCCCTTCAGCATCGATGCCTATGATTCCTTCATATGCAAAGTCAATAATGGATTTTAAAAATTCCGCCTTTTCCTTTTCTCTCATTTGCACTTCGAGAATGTGTTTGGCCTCGCGCACAGCTTCAGCAATAGCTTCTTTACCGGATTCAATAAGCATGCCGCGGCATCCAAATTTGCTCGCAGACTCCACCACCGCATTCCCGCCTATGAATACTCCCACTCCCTCTGAAAACAATTGAAAAACTTTTTGCTCAACTTCTCTTTCGTTTTTTACCATAGCTGTATATATCTGCACGGGAAATGCCTTTTCCATTTTTTCGTTCATTTTCTCAGCACTTTTTACCAAATTTTCAAAGCCCACCACTCCAATACGGTTCGAATAGCGCATAGCTTTGCTTATAGACTGAACTATATCAAATCCGTTTATTTCCACATTTACTACAGGTATCTCGAGATTCCGTTTTATTAAGCTTCCGGTCCCGCCTCGGCTTATAACTATATTGGCTCCCTCTTTGACAGCCTTCTTGGCAATTTCCACTCCCTCGCTTTGCGATCCCTGAAGCACTTCTATATCTTCTCCAAGTTCCGAAATCACTTGTTTTGCTTTAGCCGTCAATTTTTCATCCGGTGAAATAAATATTATCTTACTCGGCATAGCGAGCACCCCTTCCCCTATTTAATAATTCCATTTTTTATAGACAGGCAGTAAAATTAGTTTTCTGCCAACAATTGTCACCCCTGTACATAACCAAGCAGCCTAGTTGGCGACTCCAGAATTTTTTTACCCCGTTTCATTTTGATTCCTTCTGTCTATATGTCATTTTTGATATAATCAGTATTATCAGTAATGATTTAAAATTGATATTTATGTATTTCGACGTAAATATTAAAAATACCTCTTGTATAAAACAAAAGGTAAAAGTGTTTTCCTTCACATTTATTAAAATCGCAAATAGGTATCAACGGCTGTCTTCATAGTTCCGGCCTCGCAGTTCGCCAATTATTTCTTGCGTGCTCTTTTTCGTTTTAAGAATGCCTAAGTATGCTTAATTTATGGCAGATTCTCTCCAGATGATACAATTAATAATGCCTCCCTTCAAAGAAAAGGAGGCATATATCTCACTTTCCCTTCTAAGGGAGGCATATATTTTGAGGCGAATCAGCCAGCTTTTTCAAAAGCTACCGCATCATAATCCCTCATGATTTTTTCGATGCGCTCTTTTTCGGTGAGTATCCGCTTTTCTTCGGGGTCATACGCATAAAGGGCGCCGTTCACCAATCTGGTGACGAGCTTGCCGCAGGCAGCCGGATTGCCTTTGAGATGGGGCGCATCCAGGATGCCTATTTCTATGGCCCTGGCGATAGTATCTGCATCCGCCAGAGGATCTTTTGCTGTAGGATTTAATTCTCTTATGGCATCCAGAGTAATCATGGCTTCCTCTATCAATTCACTTTTCCTTCTCTGGACATCTTTATCCCTGGTGATGTCCACCACGCCCAGGAAGTTGTTCCTTATGACGCCCCGCACTATTTTGCAGCTTTCGATGATGTCTTCCGCGGTGGCGGCATGATGAGCTTCGCAGTAACCCACCACATGGTAGATGTGCGGTTTTATTGCAAGCGCCAGATATGCCGATGAGGCCAGCTGGCCTTTCGCCTGGGATAAATCTCCTGGGAAGCTGGCGAGGCCTGCCCTGGCCTGGCGGTAGACTCTGAAGTTTTCGTCCTGCAGGGATTCGATCAATTCAATCTTGGCGAGCATTTTGGCAATATCCATTTTTGGGGAAATGGACGGCGGCACATTAAACATATACTGGGCTATATAGTCCCTTACCCCCATCTTTTTTGCGTTGTATGCCGCCAGGTACGCTGCAGCCACGCCTATGGCGTCATGGGCATCCCTCAGGCTCCAGTGGTGGGATTCGTTCACCTCCACCGGAATGCCCCGCTCTCCGTGCCACTTCATGACCAGCTGGTTTTCCCGGATGGCCTGTTCCACCGGCCTGGGGCCGCGCCGGTCCAGCACATTGTACCAGCAAAGCGGCACCGCACACCACGCATTTTTTATGGTATCCTGGAGAAGCTCCGCAAAGGGAATCAAATCATTGGTGCCGCTGTAGCAGCGAAGCAGCGGGAAGTTGCCCCTTTGAGCCGCATCGTACAGGGACCGAAAATCTTCTCTCGACCTTACCGGCACTCCTCCTGCGCCGTCCAGGCGGTGGTCCATTTTTTCCTGCTCGAAGAAATGCTCCTGGGCGTTCTGGTCCGGTGCGATCGAAATCACGTCCAGCACTTTCGAATCCGCTATTTTCTCTATGGAAGATACAGTTTCTTCCAGCGTGGGAAGGCCCAGATGATGCCTCAATATGGGATACGGGTATTTAGATTTTATGCGGGAGATGAGGTCCCTTGCGTAATACTCCGCTTCCGAAAGTTTTCTCCCCTTTAAAAAGCTTATTACATCGTCCACGTCCTCTGTTCCGCCGAACACCCTGCAGAAAATGCCGCTTTCTTTCGCCACCTCTGCGGTGGGTTCGGTGCCGCCGAAAATCCATTTCAATCCCTGAAGATTTTCCTTTCTTATCTTCTCCGCCAGTTCTCTCAAAATCTCTTTCAAGGGCCCAGGCGTGAGCCTGTAGCTTACGCCAACGTATTCCGGCCTTTCGCTCTTTGCTGCAGAAATGAGTTCATCTATGGATACAGCAGCCCCCAGAAACTTTGTATCATACCCCTCTTTTTCCGCCAGTGCGAGAAAGTTCATCGTACCTGCCACATGGACGCAGTTGCCTATGGTCGCCGCAATAATCTTTTTCATTACGCCACCACCTCCTGTTCATGAATGACGGTCTTCCTGATCTGTCCGAACTGTGCCAGTTGGTGTATTTCCATAACGCTCAGGCCCTTCAGGCCCAATTTCTCTACAGTCCTGCCTTCCTCCCAAAAATTTCTGCCGGTCATCATATTTGCAAGGCGGATTATTGTGTCAATGGCCGGAGTCTCTATACCCAGATGTTCGGCCAGAGATGCGATAGGCACCAGGCTGCAGGGAACGTCTTCATAGATATAGCGCGTGTCGAGCCCCTTTGGAGCCGTAAGCCCTTTGTACGCGGGGTTGTTCTGGATGGCCTCATATATGGTATTGCCTTTTGCGCCGTAAGATTCTTCCAGCCATTCCCTAGCGGAAACGGCCCTCACTCCCAGGGCGCGCGCCACCTTCATCCTCTCCGCATCCAGTCTCTCCAGCATCTGACCGATGGAAGGCGTAATTCCTTCCAGATAATACTCGAAGCTCTGGCCCCGCTCTATATGTCCGCTGTTGAGCAGCGTCGGAGCCGGGTGGAATATGGCTCCGAAGTTGTTTAGGCTGGTCTCCATTACGTCTTTCGCCGGGACAAACTGCGGATAGGCTCCTGAAAGGAGGCTTATTACCCTTCGGGTGAATTTTGCGGGAATGGCCGATAGAGCTACTTCATGTTTTACGCTGAATATGCGCGCGCTGTCGGGACCCGTCGCCCTGCAGGCGTATATGAAAGTCTGGGCTTCAGCTACCACAATATTTTTATTGCAGCCCGACTTTTTCAGAACTTCATAAACTTCCAAGGCTCCACCGGTGCGGCCGGGATTGAGCACTATAATCTGGCCGTCTCGCAAATAAGGAGCCATGGCCCTTGCCATTTGGTAATGACCTGTAGCCGGCACCGTCACCATTATTATATCAACATCTTGAACGGCTTCCCCAATACGGTCTGTGACCATATTTAGTACGCCTTTTCCCTCTATAGAACCATAAAGGGTGATCACCGGTTTGTCAATCAGGGAATCCAGCTTTTCCCTGGTTCTGTTGTACAGATTCACAGAAAATCCCCTCAAAGCCAGATACCCCGCCATGGCCATTCCGCCGTTACCGGCTCCGATGACCGCATAGCGAACATTCATTGCATTTCTCAATACAATCACCCTCCTTATTTTGGAAATTGTTTTTTTGCAAAATTAAAAGCTATGGAGATCCATAGCTTTGAGTCAATGCCGCACAAATAACACTCAACGCCATCAATCTCCCCTTGCCACGCTTACGAGGTTAGCTGACGGGTTCGGGCCGAAGAGTGTAACCCTACCCCTTGATCAAGAATAATATAAATACTCCCGGTCGAAGGGGATTCACCCCGTATGTTTGGGTCCCCCGCTTCTTTCCCGTAGGAAAGAATTCAGCGTTCAAGATTGAAGAGCATATATAGCTGTGGTTATATTATACCAGACTTTAGAATTATTGTCAACACACATTCGCATCCTTCAACATGCTTTAACGCATTTATGTAGCAATTTCACATAGCATTATTCTTCTTGCTTTAGAATCATAACCGTATTTTCCTTCGTGCAAGCCTTCCGCGGAGCAGACTCCAGGTCAAGCAGCTTCTTTTTAAGCTCAAGTCCGCCCCCGTATCCCACCAGGGAGCCGTTGGCGCCCACCACCCGATGGCAGGGCACCACAATGGGGATAGGGTTTTTGTGGCTGGCCCCTCCTACGGCCCGGGATGCTCCGGGTTTTCCGACAGCCCTGGCGATATCTCCGTAGGTGGCAACCTTTCCATAGGGTATTTTCAAAAGTTCGCACCAAACTTTTTTCTGAAAATCAGTGCCCCTCATGTCCAGAGGTATGGAAAATTGTTTTAACTTTCCATCCAGGTAAAGCAGGAGCTCTTTTTGGGCTTTGCGGTTTATTGGGCTCTTTTCCCCCTCGGCATCCTCATCCCATAATAAACAGTTTCCATAAAATTTTTTCAAGTCATCCAAAAACCGTTTTTCTTCCTCCCCGGGCAGGGCTATACGGCACAGCCCTTTTTCTCCAGAGGCAAGCAGGAGCCTCCCGATTTTGGTATCGATACGGCGGTAGTAAATTGCTTTCATAGTAGCCAGCCCACTTTTCTTATGATATCTCTCCCGGCAACACGCTTCTGGTTTTGCCGACAAAGGATGCGTCTTTCACCTTTGGAAAATGCCTTTTAAATATTTTTCGATAAACCTGCTCTTCCTTACAGCTGCCTGCACCCGCTCCATGCGTTTCGCCTTCCGTTACATACGCCGATGCCTCATTTTTTGCCCAACTTGCAAGAATACGGCTTGTTCCGGTGCCGTGAGCAAACTTTTCTTTTTTTCTCCATACCACCTGTCGGGGAAGATATTTCTCCGCCACTTTGCGAAGTATCCATTTTTCAGTGTGTTTTGTCGGAGAAAGCTTTAATTCTTCTTTTATCGAAAAAGCAAAATTTACAATTTCTACGTCGAGAAAAGGAACCCTTCCCTCTATGGAATTGGCCATGGTCATGCGGTCCACCCGCTGAAGATTGGTGTTGTGTAGAGCGTTTGTTAATCTCAGAAGTTCTTCATTTATATCTTTTATATCTCGCCTTTTGAGATATTCGTACCCGGCAAACAGTTCATCGGCACCTTCTCCAGACAACACTACCTTTACATATTTGCTTGCAAGGCGAGAAACAAAATATGTAGGAATGGCGCTTCTTACCAGAGCGGGGTCAAAGGATTCTAAATAATAAATTACTTTCGGAAGAGCCTCTATCACATCTTCTTTAGTATATTCAAAAACATGGTGAGTGGTCCCGAGATGTTCTGCTACCATCCGGGAATAATATAGGTCTTCAGAGCCTTTAATCCCCACCGCAAAAGAATGCAGCTGCCCATCCACATATTTTCTAGCAATCGCTGCAATAAGGCTGGAATCCAGGCCTCCGCTCAAAAACACCCCGAGGGGCACATCGGCCATTAGCCGTTTTTGAACTGCTTTAGACAATTTTTCTTCCAGTTTTTCTATAAGGGTTTCTTCATCGGCTGAAATTTCCTTCCCAGAATCTATTCTAAAATATCTTCTAAAACCTTCCTTATCGGTGTACAAATGTCCATTGGGAAATTCTTTTACATCGCCGGTTATCTGCAAAAGTCCCTTAATTTCCGACGCAAAGTATAGTGTGCCTTCGGAATCTTTGCCGTAGTAAAGGGGTTTAATGCCCAAAGGGTCCCTTGCCATCAAAAAGCCGTCTCTGCTGTAAATTGCAAAGGCAAACATGCCGTCCAGCTTATATACCATATCCGGCCCCAGTTCCTCGTAAAGGTGTAACAATACCTCGCTGTCCGTATCCGTCTTGAAAACATGCCCCTTATTCTTAAGCCATTTCCTCAACTGTCTGTAATTATATATCTCGCCATTAAAAACCAGGCTTATGGTGCCATCTTCGTTGAACAGCGGCTGACTGCCAGCATTCAAATCGATAATGGTCAGGCGGTTATGGCCCAGAACCACATCGTGGGATGTATAAATTCCCCTGTCGTCAGGGCCCCTTTTCTCCATCATGCGAAGCATTGTGTTTATTTTTTCCGCGTCCGGCTTTCCAAAGCCTCCTGCAATACCACACATAATTTTCACCTCGATTGTTATAAAAATTGTGCTTTATGAAAAAATAAAAGCCGTGGAGATTATAACGGCCCTAAAAATGCTTTATATAAATTGCAAAATTTTGTACCATTAATCTCCTCTTACAACGCTTACGAGGTTAGCTGACGGATTCGGGCCGAAGAGTAACCCTACCCTTTTAACTGAAACGGTACAGTCAAAAGGGATTCACCCCATTTATTGGTTCCCCCGTTTCTTTTCTTAAGAAAAGAATTCAGCGCTTAATATAATTAATATAAAAATATTTTCTGTTAAATTTATTTTACCAGATTTATACTTGCCATGTCAACAAAGAATGCGATTCTGGGAAATTTAAGGCGGAGGTGAATGCAATGGATATGTTTTTGCCCAAAAGGGCTCTGTTTGAACGCGAGGCACTGGATTACGCCGTGGGACAGCAGGTTTATTATAAGATGCAGGAGCTCGGAGTAGAAACATCGTTTATCGGCTCCCACAACAGAGTTACGAGCATACCGGGCAAAACCCCTCAGGAGGCGTTTTTCGAATCCAAAAGGACCCTTGTGGTGGGGGTGCGCAGGAGCCTGGACTTTCAGACATGCAGGCCATCGGCCCATTACCAGCTTCCGCTGGTGACCGGTTGCACGGCAGAATGCGAATACTGTTATCTTCACACAACTTTGGGAAAAAAGCCTTACGTGAGGGTTTATGTTAATATTGATGATATATTGAAGAGAGCCGGGGAATATATGTTTCAACGAAAACCAGAATTCACCGTTTTCGAAGGAGCCGCTACATCGGATCCCCTGCCGGTAGAGCCGTACACCGGAGCTTTAAAAAATGCCGTGGAGTTTTTCGGCAAGGCCCAATACGGATTATTCCGTTTTGTCACCAAATTCACGAATGTGGATTCCCTGCTGGACGCTGCCCATCACGGCAGGACCACCATACGATTCAGCATAAACAACCAGTTTATAATAAAAAGCTTCGAACACAAAACTCCTCCTGGCCTCGAGCGCATGGCGGCTGCTGCAAAGGTGGCCGAAGCAGGCTACCCCCTGGGGTTTATAATAGGCCCTATATTTTATTATTCCGGCTGGAGACAGGATTATGAAGAAATGTTTGAGATGATGGCTGCAAAGCTTGGTGCCGCATCTGCCGGTGCCATCAGTTTCGAGCTCATTACCCACCGCTTTACAAGGAGGGCAAAATCAAACATTCTGGAAGTTTTCCCCCGAACGAAGCTGCCAATGGATGAAAAAAACAGGGTTTTTAAATACGGCCAGTTCGGCTACGGCAAATATGTGTACCCCAGGGAAGTCATGGACGAGGTTAAGGAATTTTTCGAGAAAAAAATCGGGGAGATTTTCCCCGAAAGCCGAATTCTTTATTTTGTATGATTTTATGCGGTATCCTGCCGATATATTTTTTCAGCCACTCTCACGCCTTCCATGGCGTCCTTTGCATAAAAATCCGCGCCGATTTTCTCTGCCAGAGCCGGCGTCAGCACCGCTCCGCCCACCACCACGCTGCAGCCCGGGTCGAGGTTTTTTATTTCCGCTATGGTGTGCTGCATGGCCGGGATGCTGGTGGTCATCAAGGCGCTAAGCCCCACCAGCCTTATATCTGGTGTTTTTCTTAGAACTTCGGTAATTTTTTCTGAAGCTACGTCCTTCCCCAAATCAATAACTTCAAAGCCGTAATTTTCCATTATAACCTTCACTATATTCTTACCTATATCGTGGATGTCCCCTTTTACCGTCGCCAGAACGATTTTGCCCCTGGTCATGTTCCGGCTTGCCGGGAAGCGCCGTTTCAACAGCTTGAAAACTTCCTGGGCTGCTTCAGCCGATTGAATTAGCTGGGGGAGAAAGTACTCGCCGGTTTCGTATTTTTCCCCCACTTCTTTCAAAGCAGGGATAATTATTTTATTCACTATTTCCAGAGGGTCCTTTCCGATTTCGACAAATGTTTCCAGCAGTCCGGCCACTGACGATTTTTTGCCCTCCAGGACGCAGCTGTACAGCTTCCTGTCTACATCTTGGTCGGATTTTGAAGGGGTATGGTCGAGGGCCTGTGCTGTATCGTGCTTTTTTTCTTCGGCCTCTCCACCGCCCTTGCCCTGATAATAGGTGATGTACCTTTGCGCCTTCCTGTCCCTGCCGGTGAGCACCCCCGCTGCTCTGACTACCTCCCACACATCTGAATCCAGGGGATTCAATATGGGCAGGTCAAGCCCGTAGGCCAAAGCCATGGATAGAAAGACGCGGTTTAAAAGGGGCCTTTCGGGCAGACCGAAAGATACATTGGATATGCCCAGCGTGGTGAGGCATCCCAGTTCTTCCTTCACCATTTGCAGTGTCTTCATGGCTTCCATCACATATTCCTGCTGGGCGCCGGCAGTGAGGGAAAGGCAGTCTATTACCACATCCTGCCTTTTTATACCGTATTCTTCGGCGCGCCTCACGATCCTTTTCGCTATGTCCACCCTTTCTTCTGCCGTCCGGGGGATGCCTCCCTCATCCATCGCCAGGGCGATCACGGCGGCCCCATATTTTTTTACGATGGGAAAGAGTCTGGCCATTTTTCTTTCGCTGCCGTTTACTGAGTTTACCAGAGCTCGGCCCGCGTAAACTTTCAGTCCTTCTTCCAGCACATCCGCTCTCATGCTGTCTATGCACAGAGGTAAATCCACCACTCTCTGGAGCTCCAGAACCGCGCTTCTCATTATCGCCTTTTCATCGATGCCGGGAACTCCCAGGTTGACGTCCAGTATATGAGCGCCGGCTTTTTTCTGCATCAAAGCCTTTTCTACGACGGCGTTTAAAGATTTTCGCTTCAGGTCTTCTATTAACACTTTATTTCCAGTCGGGTTTATCCTGTCGCCTACGGCCTTCACTTCCCCACCCGGCGAAACAAAAACGGTCTTTTTTTCTGAGCTCAGTGCAAGGCAAAACGAAGCCGATGCCGAGGTTTCGTCCGGTTCCTCCGAAGCATAGAGCGCGGCGTCTTCCTTTATTCCTTTTGGCCTCATGTCGGACAGCGCCTGCCTGAGCTGCCTTATATGCTCCGGCGTGGTGCCGCAGCAGCCTCCGACGGCGTTCAGGCCAGCTTCGGCAAGTTTCCTACAGTGAAAGGCAAAATCCTGCGGTGGCAGGCGGTATACCGTCTTTTCGCCTATCAGTTCGGGAATCCCCGCATTGGGCTGAACGATGAGAGGGATGTTGAACCCTGCCATTTCAGAAACGATTCCCCGCATCTTATCGGGCCCCAGGGAACAGTTCAGCCCCACCATATCTGCCCCCAGATGCGAAAGAACCACAATGGCCGTGGCAGGGTCGGTACCCATGAGGGTCCTGCCGGATTCCTCGTAGGTCATGGTAACCGCCACTGGCAGAAAAGTGAGCTCTCTTGCGGCTATCAGCGCGGCGCGGGCTTCCTGAAGCTGGCTCATGGTCTCTATGACGATCATATCAGGCCCTGCTTCAAGGCCACCTTCGATTTGCTCCCGAAATACCTCCAGGGCTTTCTCGAAAGACAGAGAGCCGTGAGGTTCCAGAAGCTCGCCTGTGGGGCCCACCGAAAGGGCTACCAGAGCCCGGCCGCCGGAAGCCTTTTTTGCATTTTCCACAGCCCGGAAGTTTAGCTCCCGGACCAAGTGGGAAAGCCCGAAATTGCCTAGTTTTATCCTGTTTGCCCCGAAGGTGTTGGTTTCTATGACGTCGGCTCCAGCTTCAATATATGCTCTGTGTATGTCCTCTACCGCTTCAGGATGATTTATATTCCATGTTTCCGGACATTCTCCGGGAGCAAGGCCCCTTTTCATAAGTTCGGTACCCATCGCGCCATCAAAGATGATTATCTGTTTTTTTAATCTTTCAAGCAAATTCTGTTCCACCGCAAAACCTCCATCCTTTTTCCCTTAGATTTTCTGCATCAAACTCAAAGTTGGGGGTAATTTCATCAGCATTCAAATTGTGTTACAATTATATCATAAATATGTCCTGGTGATATATATAATTTTTTATGATTGCTCGAAGCCTATGCATGGTATGCTTTTGTTGCGACAGGGGACGTTGCGACAGGGGACGGTTCTCGTTTTGTCGCATTTTATTTATTTTAAGATTATTTTGTGGTATAATGTGGATATTAGAACAACAAAAGGTGATCAACATGCCAAGATATGCCAGAAAAAAGAGTAACAGCAAAGTGTATCATGTGATGTTAAGAGGAATAGACAGGATGCTAATTTTCCTTGACGACAATGACAGAAATAGGTTTTTGGAAACAATGGACAGAATGAAAAAAGAAGGTGAGTATGAAATCTATGCCTACTGCCTGATGGATAACCATATTCATTTATTATTAAAAGAAGGAGAAGACGAGGTCCAAAGATCATTAAAGAGAATCGGCGTAAGCTATGCGTATTACTTTAACAAAAAATATGACCGTGTGGGGCATGTCTTCCAGGACCGTTTCAGGAGCGAACCTATCCAAGATGATAGCTACCTGCTGGCTGCTGCAAGATACATTCATAACAATCCTGTAAAGGCTGGTATAGTAAATAAACCTATAGATTATTTATGGAGCAGCTACCGCGAATATGTAGAGTTTGGAAAAGATTCAGAAAGAGTTAACACCAGAGTAATACTGGGAATATTTTCACACAACGAAAAAAATGCGATCAAGAAATTTATTGAGTTTACAAATGAAACAACAAAAGAAGAATTCATAGATATCGATAATAAGGCTGAAAAGCCGGCAAAGCCGGCAAAAAATGCAGAACAAATAATAGAGGAATTGCTGAAAAGCCAGGGATATAGTCTGAATGAAATAAGAAATTTAAAAGATAGGAAGCAAAGAGACGAAGTTTTAAGGAATATCAAGGAAAAGTCGTCAATGTCAGTCAGAAAACTTGCGAGTGTGCTCGGGATCAGCAAAGATATCATATTTAGAGCCTAAAATGCGACAATCGGAGAACCGTCCCCGTGTCGCGTCCCCGTGTCGCGCGTCTTATTCTCGCATTGCTTCTGCTTTTTAGAATGAACTTATCCATATCGTCAATGGATTTGCCCGCATGTTTTGCGTAAGCCTTCAGAAATCTTCGCACCATGTGATCCTTTTCAGGGGTTAATGGCGGATAATCGGTCAACAAAAAAAAGCAGACTTCCGAAAGATCCTGCCTGAAGTCGCCAAAGCCCATTTCTTCAAAGTCAATGCCGAATATCTCCCCTCCGGAAAAAATGAAATTTCTCAGATTGGCGTCGCCTTTTAACATGCAACTCGAGGCGTTTTCGACGCTGTGCAGCCGTGCAAACCAGTATGCCATCTTCTCAATCCAGGAACCCGCATCAAGGTTTTCGGCAAGCCGGCTTACCGTCATCCCGGGCAGAAATTCCATCAGTAGCGCTTTTTCCTCCCACGCCAGCACTTGCGGCACCCGAAGGTCAAGCCGGTGCAGCCTTTCCAGGTTTTCACGCTCGGTCCGGCACAGTACGGTGGCTTTTTCGCCTTCATATACCTTAAGCACAGCCGGTGTTTTATTTTCCGATTGGATCTCAACTTTATACACGCTATGGCGCCGGCTGAAATATTTTTCAATGATTTTGATATTATCATTGACGTATAACAATGGAAATATCCCCTTTTTCATAACCTTTGAGCTGGGAAAGCATAGCCTTAACCACCGATTCTATCATATTCTGGACAAAGGGCACCATAATCATGGATTTGCCGTTTATCAACACTTCCACAGATCCCCGGGCAGCTTTGCAATCATCTCTATTCGCCCTGCCTTTCAATATGTCCACAGCCATCTCGCGGCATGTTTTGCCGCACAAGCCGCAGCACTCATCGCCCAGATTGGGAAGCTTTTCAAAGACCTTTTCCTGAATCACATCAACCAGGCGCCTTATGTCGTCCACGGCGTTTATGACAGGAATACCGTTATATTCGTCAAGGCTCCGTGATATGACCCCGCTTATGGCAAATACCGTATCATCTATCCTTTCCTGTATTTCATCAACGCTGTGGGCGCACAGGATTTTCGGCACTTCCGTATCGGTGACCCCCTCCATCACCACATAATCCTGGTGGTAAAATTGAAGTATTTCATCGACACTGAGCTTTTTGTGAAACATTACGTCCGTCTCAAAATAACCCCGGGCCGTAACCGGTTCCGCGCCTGCCCTGCGGTGCCTGTCGGTATTTGTTCCTTCGCTGTCGATGGCGAACTGTTCATAATGAATCTCTTTTACAGAGCCCACGCTGTACCCCCGCCGTTTCAGTTCTTTTATGATGTTTTCTATGGTGGTGGTTTTTCCGGATTTAGTAATGCCGTAAACGGAAAAAACCTTCATATAATCTGCTCACCTCTGCTTGTTCTAAATTAAAGTGTACAATACCATATCATCACAGATAAGGCGGCTGCCAACGTCATGACAACAGTCATCCAATC
This sequence comes from Tepidanaerobacteraceae bacterium, assembly GCA_029982615.1. GTDB lineage: Bacteria > Bacillota > Thermosediminibacteria > Thermosediminibacterales > Tepidanaerobacteraceae > JANLFP01. The sequence goes on from JARRBK010000024.1 coordinate 19,407, forward strand.
TTTCGGTTTCATTATAAGCCTTCGGTAATATGTCCGAAAAGGATATGCTCCGAAAGCCCGGGACTCCATGGCGATGGAAATCTGCCTTGCCCTCATGAGGGTCGCCGTCACCACTGGCATGAATATATACGTATAAAGGGATATCCTGCGCTTCAAGGGAATCCGCTTCAAATCCACCCCGGCGAGCTGTATTGCAATCACTGAATCAACTATTTCTTCCATCAATATGGGCAGGAATCTTATGGCAAGAAGCACCATGAAGGCCAGTTCATATGGCATTTTCCAGGATATCAAGCCGTAAATAATCTCTGTGGAGCTGGAGGTGGAAAGAATCAAGGCAGAAGAAATTATTATAAACATCCGGAAAATCACCGAAAGCCCCGTCAAGATGCCTCCTGTGGTGATTATCCTGACTCCATATACGGTAAGAAGGGAGTTTCCCGCCGGTGAAAATATGCTCTGTACGAGCACAAGGCTTGCAAAAAGCGCAATAAACCGCCGCAGCCTCTTGAAAGTGCCGAGAAGGCTTACCCCAAACATTTTCAGGAGGGCAACAGTAAAAATCCAGATGAAAAAAAGCACTTCCGGCCTTTTTATAACAACAGCCAGAGTGGAAAGGGCCATGACAATTATAATTTTAGTGCGCGGGTCTAAATCTTTCAAAGCTCCCTCACCGTTCCATCCCCGGCAAAAAAAATCAGCCTCTCTGTATGCCTTCTGAGAAAATCCATGTCGTGGCTGATAATTATATACCCCCTCCCGCTGTCTTTTACAGCCTCAAGACATTGGTCCAGTTTCTTGAGCCGCAGCCTGTCAATGCCGACCGTGGGCTCATCCATGAAGAAAAAATCCGCTCCCCGTGCTAATACCTGCGCCAGCACCAGCCGCTGTTTTTGGCCCCGGCTGAGATAATGGGGAAACTGCCAACTCGCGTCCGAAAGCTCAAAAAAATCCAGCCAGTAATTGACCCTTTCATCCGGTTTACACCCCTCCAATGCCCCCTCTTTCCCCATGCTCAGCCCGAATGCCACCTGCTCCCATACTGTTGGAGCAAAGAGTTGCTTTGAGGGATTCTGGAAGACATAACCTACCCGCTGTCCTATGCGGGCAAGTCCCATCTTAGAAACAGGCTTTCCTTCCAGAAGGATTTCACCCCCGGTAGGTTTTAAAATTCCCATCATCAGTTTCGCCATGGTAGTCTTGCCGGAACCATTGGGCCCAAAAAAGCCTATCCTTTCATTTTTGTCCAACTTAAAAGAGACTTCATTAAAAATATTATTTGATTTGGGATACGAGAAGCTCATCAAACTTACCTGATAAAAGCTCATTTGCTCTTACTCCCTCGATTCGCTCTACTATTCTTCCTTCGGCCATCAACAGTATGCTGTCCGCAAATGTGAGATTGTTGAAATTGTGTTCGACGATAATTACTGTTTTTCCCTCGTTTTTAAGTCTTTCCAGGGCACCCAGCACCAGCCGGGTGTTTTCATCATCCAGCTCGGCTGTGGGCTCATCCACAACTATAATCTCCGGGTCAAGGCTCAACACGGCTGCCAGAGCCACCAGATGCTTCTCGCCTCCGGAAAGCTCGGCAGGATTTTTATCCTTTAGTTTTTCTATCCCCAGGATTCTGAGAGTCGTTTTCACGATATCCTCTATCTCCTGCGGTGGCAGGCACAGGTTTTCCGGGCCGAAAGCCACCTCATCCTCCACTGTGGGCAAAAAAAGCTGATTGTCAGGCTCCTGAAACACCAATCCCACCTTAAGAGCAAGTTTCGCCATGGAAACCCGGCGCGTGTCCATGCCATCGATCATCACCCTGCCCTCCATCACGCCCGGTATCCTCTGCGGTATGGCCCCGTTCAAAGCAAGGGCCAGGGTGCTCTTACCGCAGCCGCTCAGACCCACAATAGCAGTTACAGCGCCTCTTCTTGCGGCAAGGTCTATTCCCTTCAGTATCCAGGGCCCTTTTGGGTTATACTTGAATTTAAGGCCCTCTATCTTTATAATTTCGTTCATTGGACCGATACCTCTGTCACAAATTTGCACCACCTCTGGCTGAACTGGTCCTTTGTGATTATAATCTGATAGGGGCCGCTGCCTCCTTCCGCCTTGGTCCCCAGAGGCTTTCCATCCTTTTCAAAGGCCAGGTACACGTTGCCCTGCTCCATGACTTCTTCTGGACTTAAAGCTACGGTATAGCCGTCGATGGATTTTACGACAACCTTCGAAGCTTTTTTAAGCTTGTCTTCGGAAAATACTCCGGCGATCACATCCTTCAGCAAAACGCCTTTGAATGCATGTTCTTCCGGCCCGCTTTTGGATGTGTCCTGTACGGCCTTAAACTCCACAGGATTCATTGCCTCTATATCCTGAAAGTCCAGCTTCTTTTCAATTTTGCCGTCGCTTACCAGCAGCGTGCCTTTGACTGCTTCCGCCCCTGTTATTTTCATGTTCTGCCTGTTCACAAAGGCCAGCACCGCTACGATTATCGCAAGCAGAGCAACAGCGGCTATAACGTATTTATTTTTCACTGCAACCACCTTCCTGAAACTTTGACAGCTGTTTTGACAACTGAAAAGCTATGATTCCTCCCATTCCTCCCGACAGCGATGCGGCGCTGAGGCTTAGAAGAAGGGGCACGAGCGGCAGCCTGAAAAAAACCAGGGAGGATAGGAATGTTCCCGTAAGATTTGCCATTATTCCGGCCAGAAACAGCCCCGCCATTTCATAGCACCTCTTTCCTGACACAAGCAAAGCCAGATCCACCGCGGCTCCCGGCAGAGAATAGGTAATGATGCTCATGGCCCCGTGGGTGCCGTATACTCCCAGAGCCAGCACCAGGATTGCCTGCACCAGGCCTATGAGTATGCCTGCACCCTTTTTGCGCACTATGGCGGCGCCCAGCACGATCCACATCATGTAAAAACCTCCGGCTATCACACCCCCGGGCACATACAGGGGGCCGGTAATTATATGGGCCAGAGGCACTATGACGGGCTTCGTTGCGATTCCCAGTGCCGCCATCAGTGCTATGACCACCATGTCATACATGGAAAAGCGCCTTAAAAACGATTGAAAAAGGCCCATGGAGCACACCTACTCGACGCTGATTTTTACCAGGGCTCTCGCCCACATCTTGCTGGGCTGCCCATCCACCACCATGCGCACAGGGCCGTCGCCTTCAGGCAGGTCCTTGCCGTCCATTTTATATGCCACCAGAGTGTTTTCCGCCAGCGCCACATCTTTGGGCAACTCCGTTTTATAACCGTCGGAGGATTCTAAAACAACCTTTTCAAATTCCCTTATACCGGCGGATTCCAGCACCTTGGACAGCGGCACTCCTGTCCAATCGTGACCCTCGGTGGAGCCATCCTTTTTGAGCATGGCAATCCTGGCATCCACTGGACCAAGTTTTTCCATGTCAACGTCGGTAAGTGTCTTGTCGACATCCTTACCTGTTACCTGAATCTTCCATTTTGCTTCGGCAGGCACCTGAGCCGACTTTTGCTCGCATCCCGCAGTGACAGACAGCATAAATATTAATACTATAGTAATCACAAGATATTTTTTATACATATTAAAAACCCCCTGTATTTTATTATTCCGACCTCTCACTTCTGACCTCCGGCCTCTAATTTATTAGTGATATCTCCATCAGATTTTTGATATTGTATTTTTTGGGCAGCTGCTTAAAATTAACCCTTATGCCATCATCGCTTAGCAAAAGTTCACCCTGCTTTAAGTCCTTTCCTTTGATATCCGCTGAATAGCCGTCTTTTGCTTTTACCATATAATCCTTATCGTCCTTTATCTCCATGTTTACTTCTTTGAATACCGTTTCCAGCGGTACTGTTTCACTCTTAAAGTAGGCTGCGAGGTTTTGCCTTGTGCCCATAATAACTTCTTTATCCGTGCCGAACCAGACCAGGTTTTTTACATACATTCCGTAAGATATATCCGGAGCTATGAATTCAGGGGCATTTTCCCCGGTTATCTTTATGTAAGCCTTTTTTGCTGTCTCCATCTCCTCGGTCTTTTTGAGGCCGTCTCTTGCTTTCATTAAAAACGGCTTCCCCTCATATTCGACTGCAAATTTATCAAAGATTTCTCTTAGTGCCAGGGCTTTGTCACCCTCATCATCAAAGGTGTATTCCACCGGTTCAAGGCCCACAGAGTCCAAAAAGAGCATCCTGTCGGCAGCAAGTTTCGCCGAGTCCTTTTTCAGTTCCAGGCTGCTCACAGCTTTAACCCAGTACATGGCAAATTCACCGGGAATTACGATTCTGACAGGTGTATCGCTTTCAGACAGCGGCTTTCCGTTGAATTCATAGGCAAGGATTATATCCCGGCTTTTTATTATTTCTTCGGGAATCTGCACAGCGTACCCGTCCCTGGCTTTCACCTGAACAGCCGAAAATTCTTCAAGGTTTATGCCTTTATTTTTCAGGAGATCTTTTAATGTGGGCCCCTTGGCAGTTATATCGGTGATGTTTCCCCCGGAATCCTGCAATTGTGTCTCTACATCTTTAGCAGGAAGTCCCTTTATTTCCTCCACCGTGAGCTCCATGTCTTTATCCTGGGCTCCTTTTATCACAAAACTTGCAGCCACATCCAATTCTTTCGTGGCAGCCGTGCTGGCATCGGTTTTTGTATCGGTTTTGCTTTTTGCATCGTTTGCTTCTCCTGTTTTAGACGCCTGTGATTTGCCGCAGCAAGTCAATGCAAAAGCCAGCACAAACACCAATAGGATTGTAAAAATCTTCCTTACAGCCAAAAATATCCCTCCCGATAAATATTTTTAACTCTCGGCATCTTTCGCTGATGGCAGCTTCGCCAAGCAGTTGTGTTTGTCCGACTACATTTTTGAACTATATATTATTGGAATAAAAATATCTTCAGGGCAAAAACTTCCGTGATTGCCGCCCTCGCCCTCTTCATGCAAGCCGTGGTCTGCCGTAACTATTATGTCGCCGTCCCAATTTCCCACAAGCTTTTCTGTCCATCCGTCGATTATCTGCAATTGTTTCATGGCTTTCAGAGAGTACGGACCATATTCATGGGCCAGGTCATCATAGGAGTGGAAGTGGACCAGCATTACATCCGGCCTGTCTTTCATTTGCTTCAGGCTTGAATCAAAAATCTCATCATCAATAAAGCCGTCTTTGTTTTCATCGATGTTTAATACCGTGGCACTATCATCCTTTAAGATTTTGATATTGCCTTCCACCACGATACACCTTTTGCCTGAGCGTGAAAGTGTTTCAAAAACCGTATCGCACTTCAGGTCGCTGTCACCCCTGCTTCTTATCCCGGTATAAGCTGGTGTTTTGCCGGTAACCATGGAAGAATAGGTCACATCGGTAATGGGCGGGAATACCGTGAGGGCCTTTTGCGGATTCCCAAGGGAAGAAAGAAACGGTATGCAATCTTTTCCTTTCGCCTTTTCGTATATCTCATATCCCATGCCGTCTATGTATACAACCATTACTTTGCGGCCCTGCTCCGCTTTTTCCAGTATTGCTTCGGCCACATCTGTTATCACGGAGGCCGGAGGATCCGCCACAATGCCAATGGGCTTTTTCATCTGTCCAGCGGCGTCATGCAAGATAAGGCCGTGGGGCGAATTTATTTGCAGCCTGGCATCGGCATCGGCATAAAGTATGTCGCCTTCTTCCGAATAAGCTGCAATCTTCCTGGCGGGAGCATTTAATATGCTTAAAATGGAAACCAGGTTTCTTGATTGATATACAACCCCCTTATATTCATTGCCGTCCACTGACCTGGTGCTCTCCCCCACCTTAAAAAGCTCCCGCTGATAGGGAAGCATGAGCAGTTCTCCCGGACTTTTATAAGAAAGCTCGTCCCCCTGGATGACAAAAATCCCCCCGGAGACTCTATCTGCCAGAACCTTTTCATCGCCTTTGACAATGATTTCTTCGATGCCCTTTATCTGGGTATTTACAGGAAAATTCCGGGTCAAAAAACAAAGCCCCTCATCATTTATCGTAAAAAAACTTCCCTCCAGCTTGCCGTATTCCAACTCCGCCGCAATGCCGTCCCTGCCTATCAAGAATACTTTATCCGGCGATACCGGCCCGGCTTTGTCGATAAACTTTTTTGCATCTATGACCTTTATCCTGTTGCCTTTCTGCATTATTTCCCCTAATTCATCCGGATTCAGCCTGACATCAAAAAGGGAGTTTTTTACGTCGCCGGATATTTTTACATTGATATTTAATTCGGAATTTTGCCTGCTCATGACAAGTTTTGAAAAGGCACTCCGGCTTCCAGCCGCCCATCCGACAATAAAAGCCGCAGCAAGCATAAGCACAATCGTCATACCTTTAAATCTCACACTTATACACAACCTTTTCAGATAAATTCAGGAAAATATAACGTACATCTGACTAAATATATAAATTATATTCTATAAAGATTTCGTTATTCCTTCTAAAACATAATGGAAATTAAAAAAATTTTGCAGATTAAAATAACTAAATTTTGAATCTGCTAGCATATTTTATAAAGTACTCCCAAAAAATTTATAGCTTGAAGAACAGAGCATTAAATTTGCGACAATTGGAGAACCGTCCCCCTGTCGTACATGCTTTTAGACACCTCCCGAAACTATGCCAAGATAAATTGCTATTTCTATTCTCTTTTTCTGCAGTTTGCATGTCAACTTATAGGGTGTATTCAAATCACCATTTATCTGGTAATTATTAGCGTTACATCCCCCGCTGCAATGAAACCTGGCCCAGCAATTGGAGCATTCAGGTTTTGCGAATATATGTGTATTTTTAAACCTTTCCACAATGCTTTCATTTAATTTTTTCTCAAACACATTGCCCATGATAAACTCATCAAGGCCCACAAACTGATGGCACGGATATATGTCTCCGCTCGGAGTCACAGCCAGATATTCCCTGCCGGCACCGCAGGCAGAGAGCCTTTTGTATATGCACGGCCCATCATATATGTCCATATTAAAGTGATAAAATCTGAAAGGATTTTTCCCCGAACTTTTTCTCTGCAAATACTCCCGCGCTATTTTTTCATACTGGTCATATACAACCTGGACATCGCCTTCTGTCAGCAGAAAATCTCCCTCTTTTCCCACTACCGGTTCTATTGAAATTTCCTTAAATCCCATATCCGCCATATGAAAGACATCTTCGGAAAAATCCAGGTTTTTGTTGGTAAAGGTGCCCCTCACATAGTATTCCTTATGCTCTTTTTCTCTCAATGCCACCATTTTTTTAATGTTGGGAACAATCATATCATATGACCCAGCGCCATCAGCCCTGACCCTTATACGATCGTTGACCTCTTTTCGTCCGTCGAGGCTGAGCACGATATTATCCATATTGTGATGTAGATAATCTATATTTTCATCATTTAAAAGAGCAGCATTGGTTGTAATCGTAAAATGAAATTTTTTACCGGCTTTTTCTTCAATATTTCTTGCATATGAAACCACTTCTTTTACCGTATCCAGCGCCATCAGCGGTTCTCCGCCGAAAAAATCTATCTCCAGGTTCTTGATATTTCCCGAATGCTCCACCAGAAAATCCACGGCATTTCTGCCAACTTCTTTTGACATCAACTCTCTCCTGCCGTGATAATCCCCCTTGGCCGCAAAACAGTACTTGCACCGCAGGTTGCAGTCATGGGCCACATTCAGGCACAGTGCCTTTACATGCCGCCTGTTCCGAATCTGGTCTATGGCAGAAGAAAAGTCAGCCTCGGTATATATAAGGTGGTCTGCCTTCAGTTTTTCTATTTCCGCCAAAGCCTCTAAAATATCGGTTCTTGAATATTTGCCATTAAGTTGTTTTATTATATGATCTTCATCAAACTTATCATAATAATCCAGTACATCGTAAACAATATCATCTATCTCAAATACCGAACCGCTGTTGACATCAAGAACAATATTTTTATCAAATATCCGAAATTTATGTATCTGGCCTGTCAAGTACATCATCTCCTACTGCTTCTATTAATTTTTTATTATAACATGCACTAAATAACGAAGCCGCCATTAGGGTTTATTACCTGCCCAGTAATAAAATCCGCTTTGTCAGACGCTAAAAACAATTAACATTGGGCAACATAGCCATTTACCGCAAACAACTCTGCGATTTTTCTCCCAATTCCCCTTGAAGCTCCCGTTACAATTGCTGTTCTGGATTTAGCCATACCTACCTTATATCAGGTTTCACAAATTTTATTACCTTATCAACAAACAATATGCCACTAAGATGATCGATCTCGTGGCACAGTGCCCTTGCAAGCAAAAACATTGATATTCTTAGCCTTTTTTCTCAATATGTCATCGCCATATTCCCTAATATTTCTACTAGCCATCAATCGTTCTCTCCTTCAATGTCAGCTATGATGCTCGATGGTTACTTTAGTCTTGCCTTTATCTTACAACCGAATTCAGCGCCTGTTCTAAGATTAAGGCAATAATACCACCCAAGATGGCCGTAAACAACTGTGGTGTCTGCATGGCCTTTGCCACTGGCGGAGGTACACTCACTATAAGTTTTACAGCAGTAGATAAAATTAAAAATTTAGC
>JARRBK010000025.1 GCA_029982615.1 Tepidanaerobacteraceae bacterium
GGACTTCTAATCCGTGGGTCAGAGGTTCGAATCCCCTCGGGCGCGCCATATGGTGGATATAGTTCAGTTGGTTAGAACGCCAGATTGTGGCTCTGGAGGTCGTGGGTTCGAGTCCCACTATCCACCCCATAACAGAAATCAGAGGCCAGAAGTGAGAGGTCGGAATAGAAGAATTTTGCCTTCAGCAAAATTCAAATTTAATCCGATATCCGACATCTGACATCTGACATCCGATAATGGGGCGTAGCCAAGCGGTAAGGCACGGGACTTTGGATCCTGTATCGTAGGTTCGAATCCTGCCGCCCCAGCCATGGGCCATTAGCTCAGGCGGAAGAGCACCTGACTTTTAATCAGGGTGTCGGTGGTTCGAGTCCACCATGGCTCACCATGCGGGCATGGCGGAACTGGCAGACGCGCCAGACTTAGGATCTGGTGGACTTTCCGTGGAGGTTCAAATCCTCTTGCCCGCACCATAAAGGGATTTAAATACCTCGGCGCATGCCGGGGTGTTGTTTTGTTCATATATTTTATGGATTATATAAAAATTTTATGCTATAATATTGGCAAAAGATAGGCAGAAAATGCAAGGAGGAGCATAATGAAAATCAGTTTGGAAAAAATAGAAAATAACACTGCTGTTCTGAAATTTGAAGTAGACGAAGAACAATTTGAACAGGCTATGGAGCAGGCTTATCGGAAGGATGCAAAGAAATTTGTTGTTCCGGGATTCAGAAGGGGGAAAGCTCCAAGAAAACTTATTGAAATGCACTACGGTCCGGAGGTTTTTTATGAGAGCGCAGCCGAGATAATCCTGCCCCAGGCTTACCAGCAGGGCGTGCAGGAATATAATTTAGAACCCGTGGATCAACCCAGATACGATATAGAACAGATAGAAAAAGGCAAACCTCTGATTGCCACTGCAAAGGTGGTGGTAAGCCCCGAGGTAAAGTTAAAGGAATATAAGGGTTTAGAAGTGGAAAAAGTAGTATATAATGTAACTGAAGATGATGTAGATAAAGAACTTAAAGCGCTTCAGGACAAGAATGCTAGGCTCATTGCTGTGGAGGACAGACCTGCTCAAAAAGGCGATATTGCTGTCATAGACTTCGAGGGAAAAATCGACGGAAAGCCTTTTGAAGGCGGTAAAGCTGAAAATTATCACATAGAGCTCGGTTCAGGAAGTTTAATCGAGGGTTTTGAAGAACAAATAGTGGGTATGAATCCGGGAGAACAAAAAGACATAAATGTAACTTTTCCCGGAGACTATAAAATGGAAAGCATGGCTGGCAAACAGGCAGTATTCAGCGTGACTTTAAAGGAACTCAAGAAAAAGGAACTTTCCCCTCTGGATGATGAATTTGCAAAAGATGTGAGCGAATTTGATACTCTGGAAGAATTAAAAAGGGATATAAAGAATAAATTGGAGGAAAGAGCAAAAACCATAGAAGAGGGTTCGCTGAAATCAGCTATTGTAAATAAGTTGATGGAAACCGCAGAAGTGGACATTCCCCAGGTGATGATAGACAGGGAAATAGATAGGCTTATCATGGATTTTGCTTATGACATGAAGATGAGAGGGTTGGACTTGAAAACCTACCTGGAAACCACTAAAATGACTCCACAGGAATTCAGGGAAAAATTCCATAAGCGTGCCTATGACAATGTAAAGTCCTCGCTCATACTTCAAGAAGTAGCAAAACGGGAAAATATTGAAGTATCCGATGAAGAAGCTGATGAAGAAATCAAAAAGTATGCCGACATGGCTAAAAAGACATTAGAGGAATACAAAAAGAACCTAAAACCGGAAGACATATCAACAATAAAAGATGTCATTTTGACAAGGAAAATCTTTGATTTCCTTATATCCAATGCGAAGATTAAAGAGAAAAAGATAGACGAAATTCAAAATGAGAATAATAACTCTCCGGAAGGGGAGAATAAGTGAAATTGTCGGTCGCCAGGCGAGGGCTTAAACTATCCTAAGGAGGTTTTTTAATTGAGTTTGGTACCGATTGTAGTCGAACAGACCAATAGAGGAGAAAGGGCATATGATATCTATTCCAGACTTTTAAAAGAGCGCATAATTTTTATAGGGACTCCCATAGACGATACTGTATCAAGCCTAGTCATCGCTCAGATGCTGTATCTTGAATCGGAAGACCCCGAAAAGGACATATTCCTTTACATCAACAGCCCCGGAGGCTCTGTGACTGCAGGCCTTGCAATCTATGATACTATGCAGTACATCAAACCGAAAGTATCCACCATGTGTATGGGGCTGGCTGCCAGCATGGGAGCGGTGCTGCTCTCTGCGGGAGCCGACGGCAAGAGATATGCTCTTCCCAACTCCCGAATAATGATACATCAGCCTTGGGGAGGGGTCCAGGGAAAGGCGGTGGATATCGAAACCCATGCCAGAGAAATACTCAGGTTGAGGGAATTGCTCAATGGAATATTGGCAAAACATACGAGACAGCCTATAGAAAGGATAGAGAAGGATACTGATAGGGATTACTTTATGTCAGCGGAAGAGGCCCGGGAGTACGGCCTGATTGACGAGGTGATCCACAAGAGGAAGTAAGCTTAAAAGGAGAGTGTTAAGATGTTTAAATTTAGTGAAGACAAAGGCCAGCTAAAGTGTTCCTTTTGCGGTAAAACTCAGGATCAGGTTCGAAAGTTGGTAGCAGGTCCGGGAGTGTATATTTGTGACGAATGCATAGAGCTATGCAATGAAATTATCGAGGAGGAGTTCGGCGAAGATGCCGAGATGGATTTCGCCGATATTCCCAAACCACACGAGATAAAGGAAATTCTTGACCAGTATGTGGTGGGGCAGGAACAGGCGAAGAAAATACTTTCGGTGGCGGTTTACAACCATTACAAACGCATCAATTCAGAGGTCAAAATGGATGACGTAGAGCTCCAGAAAAGCAACATCATTATGCTCGGCCCTACCGGTAGCGGGAAAACCCTCCTTGCCCAGACGCTTGCCCGGATATTGAATGTACCTTTCGCCATAGCCGACGCAACATCGCTAACAGAGGCGGGCTATGTCGGAGAAGACGTGGAAAACATTCTCCTCAAACTGATACAGGCCGCCGACTACGATGTGGAGAAAGCCGAGAAGGGAATAGTATATATTGACGAGATAGACAAGATTGCGAGGAAATCCGAAAACCCATCCATTACCAGGGATGTTTCGGGAGAAGGAGTTCAGCAAGCTCTGCTCAAGATACTGGAAGGGACTATAGCCAGTGTTCCGCCTCAAGGCGGGCGCAAGCACCCTCATCAGGAATTCATACAAATAGATACCACTAACATACTGTTCATCTGTGGAGGAGCTTTCGAAGGCATAGACAAAATTATAAAAAACAGAATAGGTAAGAAATCTATCGGTTTTGAAGCTGAAATCCAAAGCCAGGAAGACAAAAATATTGGAGAAATATTAAAGCATATGATGCCTGAGGATCTGCTGAAGTACGGCATGATACCGGAATTTGTGGGCAGGGTACCTATTATAGTTACACTTGAGGCGCTGGATGAAAAAGCCCTCATAAAGATATTGAAGGAGCCCAAAAATGCTCTGGTAAAACAGTATCAAAAGCTATTTGAGATGGATAATGCCCAGCTGGAGTTTACCGATGAGGCTTTGAGTCTAATTGCTCAGGAAGCCATTAGGAGAAAAACAGGAGCCAGAGGCTTGAGGGCCATATTAGAAGATATCATGCTGGACGTGATGTACGAAATACCGCGCAGGAACGATATTGCAAAATGTGTGGTGACCAAGGAGGTTATCCTCAAACACGAAAACCCCATTATAGTCACCGCTGAGCGCAAAAAAGGAAAGAAAAAAGAAGTTACAGCATAAAACAGCACCCCGGCGTTTGCCGGGCTTTTTTTATACTTGCCTGGCAATTTAACCTGCCAGGCATTTTTTCATTTTCAGTTTAAACTTAATGGCTGAACTCTGAATATTGTTTCCACCTGATGCGACAAATTGAGAACCGTCCCCATGTCGCACATGTCGCACGCTCAATTTTACTTCCCTTTCCAGGATAAATTAAATCTTCAAGGTTATAATAAAAAATATCCGATGTTCGGGAAGGGAGGAAATTTGCGTGAATGTAACTTTGAATTTATTGAGCCTGATACAAATTTTTATTGCTGTGGTTATCGGGCTTTATTTTTTGAACCTCTTGAAAAACCAGCAGGGAAGCAGGATGACTATTGATAAAGAATCGAGGAAAGAAATGGAAAAGCTGCGGAAAATGAAAGAAATATCTCTCACCCAGCCTCTTGCAGAAAAAACTCGCCCAGCGTCTTTTGATGAAATCGTAGGCCAAGCTGATGGATTGAAAGCCTTGAGGGCGGCCCTTTGCGGCCCAAATCCGCAGCACGTGATAATATATGGCCCTCCGGGCATAGGCAAAACCGCTGCAGCCAGGCTGGTGCTGGAAGATGCCAAGAGAACTGCGGGATCTCCTTTCAAACCCGATGCGAAATTTGTGGAGGTGGACGCCACTATAGCCAGATTTGATGAGAGGGGCATAGCGGATCCGCTTATAGGTTCGGTCCATGATCCCATATATCAGGGAGCTGGTCCGCTGGGAATCGCGGGCATACCACAACCCAAGCCAGGTGCGGTTACCAAGGCTCATGGCGGAGTGCTGTTTATAGATGAAATAGGGGAACTTCACCCGATACAGATGAATAAACTCCTCAAGGTGTTGGAAGACCGGAAGGTGTTTCTGGAAAGCGCTTATTACAGCAGTGAAGACCCCAATATTCCGAGACACATACATGAAATATTCCAGAACGGCCTGCCGGCAGATTTCCGTCTTATAGGAGCAACGACGAGAACGCCTGATGAAATACCGCCTGCCATACGTTCAAGATGCCTCGAAATATTTTTTCAACCGCTTTCTCCGGAAGACATAGGCAAAATAGCTGAAAACGCAGTAAAAAAAATAAATTTTGAAGTGGACGATGTATCGCTGAATATAATAAAAAAATATGCTACCAACGGCCGCGAAGCGGTAAACATAGTACAGATGGCAGCAGGTCTAGCTATGACCGCTGGAAGGAGAAAGCTGGAGGCTAAAGATGTGGAATGGGTCATAAACAGCGGTCAATATCCCCCGAGGCCCGAAAAAAATGTAAGCCCTGTGCCCCAGATAGGTCTTGCCAACGGCCTTGCAGTTTATGGACCCAACATAGGGACTCTGCTTGAGATTGAAACCACCGCTATAGCAACAAAAAAGGGTAACGGCACGCTTTCAGTTACGGGAGTTGTGGAAGAAGAAGAGATGGGGGGTGCTGTCCACAGGCTGAGAAGAAGAGGGACAGCCAGAGGGTCGGTGGATAATGTGATGACGGTATTAAGGAAGTATATGGCGATAGATCCTCGGGATTACGATATCCATCTGAACTTTCCTGGAGGAGTCCCCATTGACGGCCCTTCCGCCGGCATAACCATTGCCACTTCCATTTATTCAGCCATCACAAACATCCCGGTGGACAATCAAGTAGCCATGACAGGTGAACTTTCAATAAGGGGTTATGTTAAACCCATTGGTGGAGTAGTGCCTAAAATCGAGGCAGCCCGCAGGGCAGGGGTAAAAACTGTTATTATACCCAAGGAAAACTGGCAGGAAATATTTAAAACCATGGATATAAAAATAATAGCAGTGGATAGAATTGAAGAAGTAATGGAACACGCCCTTGTTTCTTCAAATAGTAATTCAATAAAAGAAATGTTATTAACAGGGGCCGGAGGTCAAACATAAGACAGATGGCCGGTTTTTATCTATTTTCACATTTCATTTTGTGCTTCACAAATGAAAGGGGAGGAATTGAAGAATTTTTATAGAAATATATATACAGGTTTAAATTGTAGGGGGAGTTGTTTGTGATAAAAAAGGATATCGGCCGCACTCTGCCGCTCCTGCCCCTTAGGGGGCTGCTGGTATTTCCGAACACAGTACTCCATTTTGATGTAGGGAGAGATAAATCCATCGGAGCTTTAGAAGAAGCAATGGTAATGGACCAGAAAATACTGCTGGTCGCACAAAAAGATGCTAGAACGAATTTTCCGGATAAAGATGATATTTACAAAACTGGAACAGTAGCAAAAATCAAGCAGCTATTGAAAATGCCACAAGACACCATCAGGGTTTTGATAGAGGGCCTCAACAGAGCTGTAATAAAAGAATACATTCAAACCGAGCCTTTTTTTAAGGTTAAAGTGGAAGAAGTGTATGAAGGAGATGAAAAGGATCTCCTGAAGAAGAAGCTCTTATGAGAAGCGTTATGAGCCTTTTTGAGCGCTATATGGACTTTACCAGAAAATTGCCTCCTGATGCGATTATTTCATTAAGCGGTGTTTCGAATCCCGGCCGTTTTGCCGATACTGTAGCATCGCAACTGGCTGTAAGAACTGAGGAAAAGCAAAAAATCCTCGAGACGCTTTCGTTTAAAAAAAGGCTGGAATTGTTGTTTCAAATAATTTCTCAAGAAATAGAAATCCTTGAAATCGAAAGAAGGATTAACAATCGAGTTAAAAAACAGATAGAAAAAAACCAAAAGGAGTACTATCTCCGAGAACAGATGCGCGCTATCCAGAAGGAGCTGGGGCAGCAAGACGAGAGGACCATTGAGGCTGATGAATACCGGGGAAAGATAAAGGCTCTGGGGCTTGCGGAAGAAATTGAAGAAAAGATGCTAAAAGAGGTGGATAGACTGGAAAAAATGCCCGCTGCTTCTGCGGAAATATCCGTTATCAGAAATTACCTTGAATGGATTATATCGCTGCCATGGAATGTTATTACGGAAGACTGTATGGATATAAAGGCTGCAGAAAAAATTTTGAATGAAGAGCATTACGGTCTTGAAAAAATAAAAGAGCGAATATTGGAATTTCTAGCTGTGAAGAAACTTTCCGGGAAAATCAAGGGGCCTGTGTTATGCCTTGTTGGTCCACCGGGAGTGGGAAAAACGTCCCTGGCCCGATCCATTGCGAAAGCTATGGGCAGAAAGTTTGTAAGGATATCTCTTGGCGGCGTGCGCGATGAAGCGGAAATAAGAGGGCATAGGAGGACTTATGTGGGTGCTCTGCCGGGAAGAATCATCCAGGGTATGAAGCAGGCAGGCTCTAGAAATCCGGTGTTTTTACTGGATGAAATCGATAAAATGAGCGCCGATTTTCGGGGCGATCCGTCAGCAGCGCTTCTGGAGGTACTGGACCCCGAACAAAACCACAGCTTTTCAGACCATTATATAGAAGTGCCCTTTGATTTATCCAGGGTTTTATTTATAACCACAGCCAATTCTCTTTATAATATACCGCGACCGCTTCTGGATAGAATGGAAACTCTGAATATTTCTGGATATACAGAGGATGAAAAACTTGAAATAGCAAAAAGGCACCTCATACCCAGACAACTTATAGAACACGGGCTTGCGCCGCATAAAGTAACATTTATGGACGAAGGGTTGCTTAAAATTATACGCAACTATACGAGAGAAGCAGGAGTAAGAAATCTTGAGCGGGAAATAGCCAACATATGCCGGAAAGTGGCGAAAGCTATAGTTACAGGAGAAAAGACCGTTTTGGATGTTGATGCCAAGCTGGTGGAGAAATTCCTAGGCAGCCCCAGGTTTTACTACGGAGTTCTTGAAAAGCAGGACATGGTAGGTGTTGCTACAGGACTGGCATGGACTGATGCGGGAGGAGACATCCTGAGCATTGAAGTCACTGTGATGAAAGGCAAAGGAAAACTGATACTTACCGGGAAGCTGGGGGATGTGATGCAGGAATCAGCGCATGCGGGTTACAGTTATGTCAGGTCCCGGGCTGAAGAATTAGGGATAGAAGACGATTTTAATGAAAAATACGATATTCACATCCATGTTCCCGAAGGGGCTATACCCAAGGACGGGCCGTCGGCGGGCATTACGATGGCGTGTGCTTTGATTTCCGCGCTGTCCGGCAGGCCGGTGGACAGGACGGTGGCTATGACGGGCGAAATAACGCTCCGGGGCAGGGTGCTGCCCGTGGGTGGCATAAAGGAAAAAGTCCTAGCAGCCCACAGAGCAGGCATTAAGACCATAATAATTCCTGAAGAAAACACAAAAGATCTGGAGGAAGTCCCTCAACATGTCAAGGATGATTTATGTTTTATTTTCGTGAACCGTATGGATGAAGTGCTGGAAAGAGCGCTGATAAGTCATCCCGAAAAGCACATCCCGTCAGTGCAAGAGGGGGAGGAGGACCGGATGAATATTTATCCGTCGTGATTGTTTTTATACTGCTGAAGGATTTTCCACGGCTGATGTAGAAGTATTAAAACACATCAGCGATAGCGCTGGGTAAAAGCAGGCATCTATTTTATTTATGGATGAGGATATTGCATTTTTTCAAACAGGTTGCTTGGTTTGCGGTGCGGAGCGCTGTATGGCAGAATTTGATACTTTTAAATTAAAAGGAGGCTTTTTCCGTGAAAAAAAGGTTATATGTTTTACTCGCCGTCATAGTCTCCGGCACGCTGATTTTCAGCTCGGCGGCCATGGCAGCAGGAGCGAGCGCAAAGAATATAAAGGCGTATTTCAACAGCATTAAGATTATTGTGGATGGAAAGCAACAGGCCAGCACTCCGGAGCCTTTCATCTACAATAATGTTACATACGTGCCCATCAGGCTGGTGAGTACCGCTCTGGGGGCGAATGTATCGTGGGATGGCAGCAAAAATGCAGTGGTTATAAGCAAAAATGCTGAAGCAAATCAAGCTCTGCAGCAGCAAATTGCTGATTTGAAGAACCAGCTGGCGCAAAAGGAAAGTCAGATAACCCAGCTTACTCAGCAGAATACTTATCTTCAGATAAGAGTGTCGGACCTGGAAGCCAGCCTAAAAAATCAAACCTCAACAAAAAACGTCAATGCAGCAAAAGACCTGGAGGATTATCTGTACGATGAGTATTCAAGGTGGAAAAGCATGGACTTTGATTACGATGTGGATGGCGATGAAGACGATTTAGAAGTGACTATTGGGATTGACCTTTCCGAGTACAAAAGCAAGTGGAATTCCACCAGCCAGAGTTCAATAAAAAGCTGGCTCAACGATATTTTCGATTATGTGCAGGATGAATATCCCGATGCGGACTTTTCGGGCACGATAGAAGACACAGACAAAGATAAAACCCTTGTTAAATTTAGCTCATCTGGCAGCAAACTGACCGTGACTTTTAAATATACCGAGTATGATTTTGATGATCTCGAAGATGAATTGAACGACGAATTTGGAGACAATCTCGACGATTACAGCAGCAAGTTCGGCAGCATGACTGCAGATATAACTGTGGATGGCGATGAGGACGATGAGGAGATATACATTACTATTACGGTGGATACATCGGATTATGGCGATGAATGGGATGCTGTCAGGGAAACGAGTTATGCTGAAAGATGGATTAAGGATATTGTAAATTATGTGCTTGATGAATATGATGATTATGATATATCGGGAGAAGTGGTAAACCAGAATGATGATACCATGATGACCTTCGACGTAAGTTCTTCAGGCAACGTTAATTTCGATTGGGACTATAATTATTAATTGAATTCATTATTCTTTAAGACCCGGCACATTAAATGTTAAGGAGTGTTGTTTGTAAAGTCGGGTCTTTTTTGTTTTTTTGAAGCCCTAGACGTCACATGTGCTGCTGCGCGTTCATAACATATAATAGATTGCTGCAGAAAGAAGGGAGGCTTTTCAATGATACGATACGTGGTGCGTTCAGGGGATACTCTTTTTGCCATTGCTGAAAGGTTTGGCACCTCTGTGCAAGCTATTGTGTCAGCCAACCACTTGGCTGACCCCGACCTTATATTTGCAGGCCAGGTGCTTATCATTCCCGTAGAAGGCCCCACGGGCCCGACCCTGGAGCCGTTTCCTCCAGTTCACCCGGGGCCCATGCCGCCTCCGAGGCCTGCGCCGGTTCACCGGCCCAGTGTCACCAGGGCTTTCAACGGGGTGGAGTATACTCTGAGCCTGAACAGAGCAATATATAAACTGGGAGAACCGGTAGTAATAAGGCTGCGCAAAAAAAATATTTTGTCAGTTCCGCTTACTCTAACTTACAGGACTTCTCAGAAAGTAGATTTTAGGATAACCAAAGACAACAATCTCGTATGGCAGTGGTCTAGAAATCAAGCCTTTACTCAGGCGATTATTGCCGATACTTTTCAACCTGGAGAGATAAAAATATACAGGGCAATCTGGGATCAGAAAGCAGATGATATGCTGACGAGGCCAGGCAGACATAGGATTACAGGATGGAATCTGGCAACGCCGGGTATTAGATTGAGCCTGGAATTTGAGATAAAAAAATAAATTAACAAACATAGGAAAACAAGATTGCCTTTCATGGCAAGATTCTCTTTCCAAAAAAAAATTCTAAAAAATTCCAGAATCAAATTTTATTCATTGCACAAGCTGTGAATATCATATATAATAATAATTACAGAAGGCAATAATACCTACAAAACCGACAATAATTGATTGAGAGGGGATCTGCCATGATGGCCTTATTTGACCCTGGAGTAGAGCACAGAATAATGGTCTGTGTTACTCCCCAAAAAAGCTGTGAAAGGTTGATTGAAAGGGGAGCCGCCAGGGCCAAAGAAGTGGACGGGCAGTTCGTGGTTATATACGTAAACAAAAGACTGGAGTTGAACCGCGAACTTAAAGAACATAAAACCCTGCTGGAACTGTTTGAATTGGCGAAAACTCTAGGCGGAACCGTGTCAATATTGTCGGGAGAAAAGATTTACGATACTCTGGCCGATTTTGCAAAAAACAACAAGATAACTCACATCATTGTAGGGAAATCACTTCGTTCAGCCTTCGAAATTCAAAAGCACGGAGAGATTATAAATCCATTAATTAAAGAGGTTGAAGCGAGTGGAATTCAGGTGGAAGTGGTGGATTAAAAAGTTTATGCCAAGGGGGCCTTTTCCTTTATGGGCTTATGGGATTATCTTTATCAGAAAGATAAAAGAGCCTTTGTTTATTTAAATCAGAAGATGCGGTGCAGGGTTTTAGATATAGTAATGCCCCGCATTACACATCTAGGAGGGGCATTATTTACCATCTTTTTATGTTTGATGCTCTATGTATTCGGACAGAAAGATACAAAAATTGCGGCGGCAGAGGCCTTAATAACTGTGACCGGCAGTCAAGGAATTGTTCAGCTTTTCAAAAGGAGGATTTATCGCAAAAGGCCGTATATGGTGCTTCCGGAGGTCAACACATTTTGGAGCAAATTGCTAAAGGATTATTCCTTCCCTTCAGGCCATACCACTGCTGGCTTTTCTATGGCGGCTATTATATCAATTTATTTTCCATCTTATACACTGCTCACATATTCCCTCGCTGCAGCTGTGGGGATATCTCGCGTATATACGGGCATGCATTATCCTTCAGATGTCTTAAGCGGTGCCTGTTTGGGGACTGGATTTGCCATTTTCACCCATGCCATAAGCGGTATGCTTTAAGACAATCAGAGAGGTTTGAAACCTGATGAAAAATGGGAAAGTTTTAATACTGTCGGAAAAATTCGGAACAGGACATGAAAAGGCTGCAATATCTATATTAAAAGGGATTAAAAAAGTGTCACCGGATACGGGAGTAAGAATAATAAATTTTTTCCATTACTGCCAGCCCTATTTTTCAAGGATGACTCTTAATCTTTATTTAAAAGCCCTCGATATCAGACCTGAAATATGGGGCTATTTTTATGAACGGGAAAGAAACAAAAAAAGGGCTACTTTCCCAAAGAAAATGATTCAAATGGGGGCATCCTCCATACTGAGAAAAATAATCGAGAAAGAAGCGCCCGATGTAATTGTGTGCACACACCCCTTTCCATGCTGCGTGGCATCCCGCCTGAAGCGCAGGGGGCAGCTTTTCGCCTTGGCAGAAGTCATTACAGATTTTGATGTGCATGGCTTCTGGATAAATGAGGGTGTCGACGCTTATCTGGTGGCTCACGAAATAATGATCGAGCCTATGCTGAAGTTCGGAGTGGATGCGGATAAAATTTTCGCTACGGGGATTCCTATAGATCCGAATTTTGATGTTTTTAAAGGGAAAAACGCGGTAAAGAAAACTCTCGGTTTTGATAAAGGCCTGCCTGTCCTGCTGATGGCAGGCGGGGGGCTGGGTCTTTCAGGCATCGACGGGGTGTTGGTGGAAACCCTTGCCAGAGAACCTTTACAAATCGCTGTGATTTGCGGAAAAAACCGACTGGCGCGGCGCCGTCTAGAAGACGTTACCGCGAAAAAAGCTCTCGATAACGTAAAAGTATACGGATTTGTGGAAAACATGTGGGATTTTATGGAGGCAGCCGACCTGATGATAACAAAAGCAGGCGGCCTTACTATGGCCGAAGCCCTGACCAGAGAACTGCCTATAATAATATACAACCCGCTTCCCGGCCAAGAGGAAAGAAATGCTAGATTCCTCCTGAGAAACGGGGCAGCCCGATATGCCCGGGACAGGGATGTATTGATCAAATTGGTGCGGGACATGCTTTTGAATGAAAAAAAGCTGTTGCATTTAAAATCCCGAGGATTGAGGCTGAAAAAAACCGGATCTGCTCAGAAAGCTGCAGAAATAGTGCTGGATCTTATGGAAAAAAATAATTCGGGGTGGTGTCATGGAATTAGAAAAACTGAAGGATCCTAATATAGACAGATTGTTCGATGCAGTGCTCCTTTTACAAACTCGGGAAGAGTGTTACAGATTTTTTGAAGATATCTGTACTATAGGAGAGATACGGTCGCTGGCTCAAAGGCTTCAGGTGGCGGAAATGTTAAAAAGCGGCCATACATATACCGATATTGCCCGGATTACCGGCGCCAGCACTGCCACCATAAGCCGTGTCAAGCGTTATTTGAATTACGGCGCCAATGGGTATAATATGATATTGGAAAGGCTTGAAAAAAAGAAAAACCAGTGATTTGGAATTATCTTTATTATTCATTTCATTCTTTCAGGAGGATACTGATGGATTTTTTAAAAGATTTAAACCCCGAACAGAAGAGAGCAGTAATGCATCCAGGCGGGCCTCTCCTCATCCTGGCAGGCGCGGGCAGCGGCAAGACGAGGGTGCTCACATACAGAACGGCTTATCTGATTAAATATATGGGGGTAAAACCGGAAAACATACTTGCCATAACCTTTACCAACAAAGCTGCCAGGGAGATGAGAATGAGAATAGAAAAAATGCTCCCTTGGGTTCGCGGAATTCTGGTGAGCACTTTCCATTCCGCATGTGTGCGCTTTTTAAGGTCGGATATTGATAAGCTGGGATACAAAAGCAATTTTATCATCTTTGACACCCAGGACCAGCAGGTGCTGATGCGAGAGTGCATTAAAACTAAAAATATAGATGAAAAAAAGTATACTCCTTCAGGCGTGTTGAGCTACATCAGCAGGGCCAAGGAGAATCTCCTTTCGCCGGCAAAGTGCCTGGAAAAAGCAAAGGATATCAGGGAAAAGACCATGGCAAGCCTGTACGAAATGTACCAGCAAAAGCTAAGGGAAAACAATGCTATGGATTTTGACGATCTAATCATGAATACCGTGGAACTTTTTAGGCGGAATGTGGATGTGCTTTCGTTTTATCAGAAGAAATTCCAGCACATACTGGTGGACGAGTATCAGGATACCAACCGGGCTCAGTATGAGCTGGTTAAATTGATGGCTCAGGTGCATAGAAACCTGTGTGTCGTGGGCGATGACGATCAGAGCATATACGGCTTCAGGGGAGCGGATATAAGAAACATTCTGGATTTTGAAGAAGATTTCCCCGACGCCACTGTCATACGCCTGGAGCAGAATTACCGCTCTACAGCAAATATCCTGGATGCGGCCAACAGCGTTATAGACCACAATCTTGGCCGCAAAAAAAAGAAACTGTGGACAAAAAATGAAACCGGGGACAAAATCCGTTTGGCAACGCTTGCGGATGAGCATGAAGAGGCCTTTTTTATTGCCCGGGAAATTGAAAGACTTATCCAGGAGATGGGGATGAATCTGGGAGATTTTGCAGTGCTCTACAGGACCAATGCCCAATCCAGAATTCTTGAAGAAACAATGTTGAAAATGGGCCTTCCTTATAAAATGGTTGGAGGCATACGATTTTACCAGAGGAAGGAAATAAAGGATTTACTGGCATATCTGAGAGTGGCGATGAACCCTTCTGACGATGTCAGCCTTACGAGAATCATAAATGTGCCCCGCCGAGGAATAGGCGAGGCCACAGTAAATAACCTCAGGGCTATTTCGGATACAGAAGGCGTGAGTATTTATGAAATATTGAAGAGAATAGATGAATTTCCGTTTGCCAGTGCCACCAGAAAAAAATTGATAAAATTTGGAGAACTGGTAGAAGAATTGATAAAAAGGTCAAAAGCCATGAGTATTCCGGAATTCATGAGCTTTGTTCTTGAAGAGACGGGGTATATGGAGGACCTGGAGGCAGAGAACACCCCTGATTCTCAGAGCCGTATGGAAAACTTGAAGGAAATGATAGGGGCAGCCAGGGAATTCGAAAAGAGAATGCCGGAAGGTGGGCTGGAGGATTTCTTGGCGGAAGCAGCCTTGCTTTCTGAAGTGGACGAGCTTTCTGAAGGAGAGCAGGCAGTAGTGCTCATGACCCTGCATAGTGCCAAGGGATTAGAATTTCCCGTGGTATTTCTGGCGGGCATGGATGAAGGCATATTTCCCCATGCCAGGTCTATGATTAATGAAGATGAGCTGGAGGAAGAACGCCGCCTATGCTATGTGGGCATAACCAGGGCAAAAAAGCTTTTATATCTTACCAGAGCCTGGCAGAGAAACCTTTATGGAAATGCTTCATATTATACCTCTTCAAGATTCATAGATGAAATTCCCAGCGATTTGCTGGAGGAGGTAGCCTCTGAAGATGATGGGCTTTTGTATAAAGTTGCAGCGGCAAAAGATAGGCTTTGCCCTTCCAAAAATCAGTTTCCATCGCCAGCGTCTTATGCCACGACATCGAGAAGCACCAGCCTTTCTGGCTCGCACGCGGGACTTGCTCCTGGCGACAGAGTGAAACACTCCAAATGGGGCGAAGGCATCGTGGTAAGCCTTGACGGAATGGACGAAGATGCAGAGATATCCATAGACTTTTCTTCGGTGGGATTAAAGCACCTCATGCTAAAATATGCGCCGATTATCAAGTTATAGGGCAATTATTCGATAAAAATAATATTTTTGTCCTGGTATAGAAATCAAGTCCGCTACCGGAGGTGCCGGGCCATCTCCGGCAGGAAAGTGACTTTTTACATCAAAACCATGGTTTTTGCTTGACATAATGATTGGTGTGCGAATATAATAAGGTGAAAAATAAATATTCTTATCCTTCGTTAGGTGAGGCTTCTGCACAGACACATGCCACTACCCGGAAACGTCGAAAGACGCCAATGGGTCAACAGGTATTGCCGGATTAAGGTTCTACCTAATGTGGCTGAGATTCGTTCTCTAGCTGTGCACGTGTCGAAACTCGACAAGTGGGGGATACAAGCGTAAAAAATCTTCCCACTCGGGAAGATTTTTTATGTGGGGTGAGAAAAAATGGGGAAAATAAAAAATGCAATATTTACAATAATACTGGCAGCACTGGTCATCGCATTCGCATACTTTGCATATAAAGGGCAGCAGTTGAACATTGAAGGCAGGCCACTTTCTACGGATATAATTTTTCTGCCGTATTACGCAGCAAGGTCCTTTGCCCGAATGATGGCGGCATATATAATTTCACTGATATTTTCCATTGTTTACGGTTATAAAGCCGCCACCGATAGCAGGGCAGAGAGAATACTCATTCCGGTTCTGGATATATTGCAGTCTGTGCCCATACTCGGTTTTTTTCCGGCGGCTGTATTTTTTTTCGTTTCGCTGTTCAAAGGCCACACCATCGGTGTGGAACTGGCATCCATTTTCCTCATTTTCACAAGCCAGGCGTGGAATATGGCTTTCGGGTATTATGAATCGCTGACCACTATACCTAAAGATATAAGAGAAGCTTCGGAAGCCTTCAAATTGAGAGGGTGGCTGCGCTTCAAACATCTGTATTTGCCCTCAGGAATCAACAAGCTGGTTTACAACAGCATACTCTCCTGGGCCGGCGGCTGGTATTTTCTCATTGCTGCCGAAATAATATCCATAGGCCCCATCGAGTATTCGCTCCCCGGCCTTGGAAGTTTTATGATCAAGTCCATGGAAAAAGGAGAAATATTCCATGCCGCGGCTGGATTGGTTATGCTTTTGGCTATCATTGCCTTCATGAACATTTTTTTATGGCAGCCGCTCACTTTATGGGCAGATATTTATAAATATGAATACAGTAATGTAAATATGAAAGAAAAGAGAGGCATCGGTTACTGGCTGTGGTGGCAGGCACCTTTATTGCCGCGCATCAGGCGATGGGTATCGGAAAAGGGGTTTTATATAATGGAAACCGCAGGCAGTTTCGTATCTGGCAAGATGAAAAATGCCTTCAACCGATTTGCGCACATTGCAAAAATATCAAACAATGTAATTGCGTGGGTTTTTCGGATTTTGTTGCTGTACGCTATTGGCAGGGGGGTTGTAGCACTTATTACAGTTTTTTCCATGCCGCTTGACCCGGTGCTTTTTGAAATCCCTCGGGCCCTGCTTTGTTCTTTTGGCCGTCTTACGGCAGCGTATATAATCTCGCTTTTGTGGACACTGCCTGCAGCCATATGGATTGGGCATAACGAGCGGGTCGAAGCTGTTTTGATGCCGCTGTTTCAGATTCTGGCCTCCATACCTGCAACTGCTCTGTTCCCCGTAATGGTTTTTACGCTGACAAAACTTACCGGTGGAATGGAGCTTGCCTCCATTTTGCTGGTGCTCACAGGTATGCAGTGGTATCTCCTGTTTAATTTGATAGCTGGAGTAAAAAGCATACCCGGGGATTTGAAAGAAGCTGCGAAGATTTTCAATTTAAACAGGATTTTATACTGGCGAAGGGTGGCGCTTCCGGCTGTAATGCCATCCCTCATCACAGGCAGTGTGACGGCCTGGGGAGGAGGGTGGAATGCTTTGATAGTATCCGAGTATGTGGCTTATGCAGGCAGAATATATAAAGCCTTTGGCATAGGTTCAATGCTGGACAGTGCCACCTACGGCACGGGAAATTATCAAATGATATGGGCCAGCCTCATCGCAATGATGATTACCATTGTAGCTATAAATAGATTTTTCTGGGGAAAACTTTATAAAATAGCATCTTACAGATACAAAATAGAAAGTTAACATTTCATGTCTAACTACATTTGATAAGGGGGTGGGCAGAGTGAACCTTCTGGAGATTGAACACGTTTCAAAGACTTACACAGACAAAGCGCGTTCCTTTACGGTTTTAAAGGACATTTCCTTTGCGGCAAAAGAAGGAGAATTCATATGCATTATAGGGCCATCGGGCTCGGGCAAGAGCACACTTCTTCGAATGATAACCGGCCTCGACAGACCTACTGATGGCTGTATATATTTTAAAAATCGAAAAGTAGATGGAGTAACCGATAAAATGGCAATGGTATTTCAATCCTTTGCCCTCTTTCCGTGGTTGAACGTGCTGGACAATGTGACTATAGGTCTTGAAGCAAAGGGCATAGCCAGAAAAGAGCGCATTGCTCTGGCCGAAAAATATATAGACAAGGTTGGCCTTGACGGCTTTGAAGAAGCCTTTCCCCGGGAGCTTTCCGGAGGAATGAAACAGAGGGTGGGCATAGCCAGGGCTCTGACTATGGAGCCGGAACTTTTATGCATGGATGAGCCCTTTTCTGCCCTGGACGCTTTCACTGCCCAGAACCTTAGGGAAGAAGTGCTGGACCTATGGCAGGATGAAAACATGCCAGTAAAAACAGTGCTGATGGTGACCCATGGCATTGAGGAAGCGGTATTTATGGCCGACAGGATAATTGTTCTGTCAAAAAGGCCTGCTGAAGTGGCTGCGGATGTGAAGATAGACCTGCCCCGTCCGCGCAACATGAAAGACCGGGCATTTTCAGAGGTGGCGGACAGAATTTATTCCCTTATTTTTTAAAATCTGATATAATAAATAACAAAGCGCGCACCCGGTCTTTACAATTTGACTCCGTTAAAATTAGGGGGTTATGACGTTTATGGATATTGAACCTTTACCCAGTGCGGGTATAGGCGAGGTGCTGGGGCTTCTGGAAATGCTGGAAGACGCTCGGGGAAAGGAAGACATATTCGAACTGGCTAAAGATTTGTTCATGGAGCTGGATGATATAGGCCCGGTTATAGAGGCTGCTAGAATACTCGGGTTTGTTGATACGGCAAATGGAGATATTTCAATTACGGAATCGGGCGCCACGCTTTTGAATGCGGATATCAATGAAAGAAAGAAAATTCTTGCAGATTCTATTTTAAAGCTGCACGTATTCAGGAATGTTATTGATTTTTTGATGAAGAAGCATAAAAACGCCAAAAGGGAAGCTGTTGTCAAATTTTTTTCAAAAAAAATGGCGGATGAGGACGCAGAAAAGCTTTTTGATACCATGGTGGAATGGGGACGCTTCGCAGAAATCCTAAGCTATGACGCAAAAGAGGAAATATTGCATCTTGAAATATGAAAGTTTATATCGCCCTATTGACAATTTTGCCCTGGAGGAGGATATTTTTGGATATAGCTCAGGCCAGAGAGCGCATAAATGAACTTAGAGATGCTATAAATTACCACAATCGGCTGTATTACGTGTATGATAATCCAGTTATATCTGATGAAGAATATGACAAACTGATGAGGGAATTGGAAAACTTGGAAAAGAGGTTTCCTGAGCTGGTTACCCCAGATTCACCCACCCAGAGAGTGGGAGGAGAGCCTCTGTCGTCCTTTCGACAAGTGACTCACCGCATTCCAATGTTGAGCCTTTCCGATGCCTTTGATGAAGAAGAGCTTAAGGATTTCCATCGACGGGTAACCGAAGCGGTGGGAGATAAAGTGGAATATGTGGTTGAGCTTAAAATAGACGGTTTGGCCGTTTCCCTCACGTATGAAAACGGTTTGCTTACCACGGCGGCTACGCGAGGGGATGGCGTGGTGGGGGAGGATGTCACGCAGAACATAAAAACCATAAAGAGCGTGCCTCTCCGCTTAGATTTTCCCGAAGATAAAAAGCCTTCGATAATAGAGGTGAGGGGAGAAGTATATATTCCCAAAGAAGGATTTAAAAAGCTCAATGAAGAGCGGGAAGATTTGGAGCTTCCACTTTTCGCCAACCCCCGCAATGCCGCGGCGGGTTCGCTGCGTCAGCTGGACCCGAAAGTAACTGCAGCAAGGCCCCTTTCCACCTTTATGTACGCTTTGGGTTATGTGGAAGGGGTGGAATTTAGCACTCATTATGAGGTGCTGGAATTTTACAAAGCCTGTGGCCTGCGGGTAAACCCGCATATAGCATTGCTAAAGAATTTCGATGAAGTTATAGATTACTGCACGAGCTGGAGAGAAAAAAGAGGGTCTCTTCCCTATGAAATAGACGGCATAGTCATAAAAGTGAATTCACTAGAGCAGCAGAGGGCTCTAGGCGCTACTGCAAAAAGCCCCCGCTGGGCGATTGCATACAAGTTTCCAGCGGAGCGTAAGACTACGGTAATAGAAAATATAATCGTGCGGGTGGGCAGAACTGGAGTCTTAACGCCCACTGCAGAATTGAGGCCGGTGAGGCTGGCTGGGACCACCGTAAGTAGAGCTACCCTGCACAATGAGGATTATATAAAGGAAAAGGATATCCGCATAAAAGACACGGTGGTGGTGCAGAAAGCCGGGGATATTATCCCCGAAGTGGTGGAGGTGGTAAAAGAAAGGCGCACTGGAGAAGAAATAGTTTTTAAAATGCCCCACCGCTGCCCCGAATGCGGAGCAGAAGTAATAAGGATGCCTGGCGAGGCTGCATACAGGTGCACCGGGGTTTCATGCCCTGCCCAGATAACCAGGAGTATTATCCACTTTGCTTCCAGAGACGCCATGGATATCCGCGGCCTGGGGCCGGCTGTGGTATCGCTACTTCTATCAGAAGGGCTGATC
The DNA here is from genome assembly GCA_029982615.1 of Tepidanaerobacteraceae bacterium. Taxonomy (GTDB): domain Bacteria; phylum Bacillota; class Thermosediminibacteria; order Thermosediminibacterales; family Tepidanaerobacteraceae; genus JANLFP01. The sequence goes on from JARRBK010000025.1 coordinate 20,161, forward strand.
AAAGATGCTGCAGACATATATAAGCTCACCCGGGAAGACTTGGTGCCGCTGGAGCGCATGGGGGAAAAATCTGCAGCAAATCTGCTGGCGGCCATTGAAAATAGCAAGAGCCGGCCTTTAAACAGGTTGATATATGCGCTGGGCATCCCCTTTATAGGCTCAAAAGCTGCCTCCATCCTGGCGGATGCCTTTGGTTCAATGGAAAACCTGGAAAAAGCTTCCTATGAGCAACTGGTTTCTATTCCCGAAATAGGAGATAAGATGGCTGAAAGCATTGTCACTTTCTTTAAGCAGGACCAGACGAAAAACCTTCTTGCTCGCCTAAAAGCAGCAGGCGTCTCGATGGAGGCAAAAAAGCGGGAAAAAGGGCCTCTGCCTCTGGAGGGCCTCACCTTTGTGCTTACCGGAACGCTGGAAGGCTATACCCGCTCCCAGGCCACCGAGATCATTGAAAAACTGGGAGGCAAAGTCACCGGGAGCGTAAGCAAAAAGACAGATTATGTGGTGGCGGGAAAAGATCCGGGTTCCAAATACGAAAAGGCTGTGAAGCTGGGGGTAAAAATAATCGATGAAGAACAGTTTAAAAAAATGACCCTTCAGCAGACGCAAAGTTCATGAGTAGTTCAGGCGTTACGCATCCTCAAGCAGGTAAAGGAATATATACTCAAGAATCATATTAAAAACGAAAGCAGCAAAAGTGCCCACGTAGGGGCACTTTTGCCAACGTATGTTATATGAACCTTACATATTTGGGCAAGCCTTTTTCATAGGGCACATTTACCTCTCCTTGAACCAGGGGGAGCATGTAATCTATGGCCTCCCGAGATACCCAGCGGTTTTCATTATCTATCCATTGCGCCGGGAAAACCTTTATTTTTCCCGCCACTTCGGAGAAGGGCACGGTGGAGCTTTTAAAACCGTCATCAGCCCTTACTATGGATACCATCACATCCGTAAGGCCTTCCATGGCATATTTTACGCCGTCGGCCCCCACCATTACTGCCGCATCATTGTCCGCTTTGGAGGCAATATGAGCGGCGCACCTCTGCAGTATGCTTAGCTCCACTGATTTTACGCGCTTTTCGATGTTTTTTTTCACCAGGGTTTCCAGATATTTTCCAATACCTCCCATCTGAAGGTTGTTGAAGGCGTCGGCTGTGCCTTCCCTCAGATAGGCGTACTGGCCGTCTTTATTCTTCAAACCTTCCGAGACCGCAATGAACACCTTTTGCTTCCTGCTGTAAGCCCTCTCTACATCCCTCAAAAATTCGTTTTCATCAAAGGGGACTTCCGGTAGATATATTAAATGGGGAGAATCAATCACTTCGTCTTTGGCCAGAGCACTGGCGGCAGTGAGGAATCCGCTGTCCCGGCCCATGATTTCCACTATGGTTACAATACCTTTATCATATACATCGGAGTCCAGAGCCATTTCTTTTACCGATGCTGCCACATATTTGGCGGCGCTGCCGTACCCCGGGCAAAAGTCGGTGCAGGGCAGGTCGTTGTCTATGGTTTTTGGTATGCCGATGACTTTGATGTCATATCCGACCTTGAGGGCATATTTCGAGAGCCTGTCGGCCGTGGTCATGGAATCATTGCCGCCGATATAAAAAAAATAGCCGATGTCGTATTTGTCAAAAATCTTGAGAACCGATTCGAATTCTTCTTCCTTCAATTTGTGTCGGCAGGAACCGAAAGCTGACGAGGGTGAGTAACGCAGGATTTCCAGAGTAGCATCGTCGATATCCGTCATCTCGATAATATTGTCTTTCAGAATACCTTCCACGCCGTATCTTGCTGCAAATATTTTCCCTTTGGACTTCTTTGCTTCTTTAATTATGCCGTAGCAGCTGGCATTGATCACAGCTGTGGGGCCGCCCGATTGGGCAAAAAGTAGATTTTTGTGCATTTGGTCTCCTCCCTGAAATAATAGTTATTGTATATTAATTCTACTTCATTTAATATTTTACAATATTATCATACTAGAAACAACCTATTTGTTAATCGAAAGTTCATAGTCTTTTCATTTTAACATCTCATCATTCTTTTTATAAGAGATGTAATACATTAATAAAATAACTGCTGTAAATACTACAAAAAATGTAATACCCTCGATTAGAACTTCAACCGGTGAAGTTTTGCCAAGCCACCAGTAATTTACAATTGAAAACACTACGGTGGAAGCTATAGAAGATGGTACGATAGATTTTAAATTGGGCTTTCTGATGAGAAGCCCTGCGCTCATGCGTTTGGCCGCCATAAAAAAAGTTACGCCGAAAAACAGCAATGACAGATCCCAGTATCTTGAGATTGGTTCTTGAAGTATAAATTGCCTATATAGTAAAATCACTAAAATTCCGAAGTACAAAATGGTAAATCCCAAGCTGTTTTGTTTGCGGGCCTCTTGAATGATTCGCTCGTCTTGAATCTGCTTTTTCATATCTTCTCCTCCTCTATCCAGAATAACTCATCCAGGGTTTTGTTTAAACAATGGCATATGGCGAGGCATAGTTTTAATGTAGGATTGTACTTACCTTTTTCAATTAAATTTATGGTCTGGCGGGTAACTCCCACAGCCTCTGCCAACTGTTGTTGTGTTAGATTTCGTTCTATTCGAGCCAATTTGATACGATTTACCAACCCTTTCTTCACCTCGCAGATTTAGCTAATACCATGATATCGCCTTAATTGTAATATATATATTACAAAAAGTCAAGTAAATTTAACATTTGATTATGATAGTTGAATAGTAAAAAAAGGCGCCTGATGTAGCGCTTTTTTTGATATTCCAGTCAAGTTCTGGAATTTTTCTCATAAAAATAATAAGGGAAGGGTGGGATAAGTGAGAAGATATGTGGCAACCCCTTGCGAGAGGGCAGACGGAACCGTATAATTTCAAAATTTATTTTAAATAACCAAGAAAGAAGGTTTTTTATGAATCAGATTTTTGCTTTTCTTATTTTGAGCGGTATACTGGTATCTTGCATGAACGGAAGAATCAATGTAGTGGTAAATGCTGCCATGTCATCTGCAGAAGCTGCAGTGGAGCGGGCCATAAGCTTAATTGCAGTGGTCAGCCTGTGGCTGGGAATAGCAAGGGTGGCAGAAAAAGCGGGACTTATTGATGCCATGAGCAAAGCCATAGCTCCTTTTTTTCGGTGGCTTTTTCCATCAATACCCAAAGGTCATCCGGCACTGGGGTGCATTTTAATGAACCTTTCAGCCAATATGCTGGGTTTTGGCAACGCCGCTACGCCTTTTGGCCTCAAGGCGATGCAGGAACTGCAGTCGCTCAACGAACATCCGGATACTGCCTCGGAAGCCATGTGCACTTTCCTTGCCGTAAATACGTCGAGTGTCACGCTGGTCCCCGCCACTATAGTGGCGTTGAGGTCTTCGGCCGGTTCCAGGAATCCATCGGAAATAGTGGGCGCTGTGCTGTTTGCCACCACATGTTCTACTATTGCAGCCATAATCGGTGATTATATAATGAGGCTCATAAACAAAAAATTGCGCTGAGGTGATAATTTTGACTGCAGAAATGGTAGGCGCTGGTGTTTCATGGGTCATACCGCTTTTGATATTTGTGGTTTTTGTATACGCACATATTAAAAAAGTGAGTATATTTGAAACTTTTGTGGATGGAGCAAGGGAAGGGCTTCTAATGGCTGTAAGGCTTATACCCTATCTGGTTGGCATATACGTAGCCGTAGGGATTTTCAGAGAATCAGGAGCTATTGATATTCTGGTGAGTTTGCTCTCACCCATCCTATTTTTGGTGAAAGCCCCTGCAGAAGTGCTGCTTTTATCCATAGTAAGGAGCCTGTCGGGGCCAGCAGCTCTAGGGATGATGCTGGAAATATTCGACACTCACGGACCCGATTCCTTTATAGGAAGGTTGGCCTCAACTTTAATCGGCAGTACCGATACCACCTTTTATATCATTGCGGTGTACTTCGGGTCAGTAGGGGTGCGCAGAACCCGATACTCCATACCGGTGGGGCTTTTTGCGGATTTTGTAAGCTTTGTGGCATCGGTGTATATAGTAAGAAAAATGTTCTAAGGCTAAATAAAAAAATTCTTGCGCTTCATGGCTGCGAGGATGTTGGATCTAGCTTTTGGATAGATGTTTTCCATATCATCCAGCAAAATTTTCATATCATTGCGCCTAGTGGTTCCGGCTACAGGGCAGGGATTTTCGAGTACCGGCAGTTTTTTGGCGCCGACAATCGTTTTTATGGTTTTTTCTTCGAGGTATATGAGCGGTCGTATCAGTGTAAGGTTTTTGCGCGAAAGGTAAGTTTTTGGTTCAAAGGTTGCAAATCTTCCGGTGAAAATGAGGTTTAAAAAAAGCGTTTCCATGATGTCGTCTGCATGATGTGCCAAGGCAACCTTATTGCACCCTAACTTTACTGCGGCACTGTCCAGCGCACCGCGGCGCATTTTGGAACACAGAGAGCAGGGGTTGGATTCCTGCCTTACATTGAGCACCAGCGGTCCGATTTTTGTTTCCACAATTTCCAGAGGCACATTTAACTCATTGCAATATTTTTGAATGGGCGAATAATCCATACCCCATCCCATGTCTACCGATACGGCCAACATTTCAAATTTAAAGGGCGAATATTTTCGCACCACATCCAATATGAACAAAAGTGCCGAAGAATCCTTTCCCCCTGATATTCCTACCGCAATCCTGTCATTTTTTTCTATCATGCCGTAGTCTATGATTGCTTTTTTTACTTTTGTCAAAAACCATTTTCCGTAGTTTCTGTCCATGTAATCCTCCGATAATATGGGGTCTATGATTTTGCTGAATGTCGGCAGTGCCGAAAATATTATAATATAAAATCCTGCTTTTAAACAGTATTTTTTGCTGTTATAATTAAATTAAAGATAAGAAAAATCCGGACGGGAGGCGGCCTATTATGGATTATCAATACATTTTCACAAGAATAGAGAAAAAACTTATGGATTTTATGGAGGAACGGGATTTGGGTCTGGTATTTCATGCTCCTTTGGATGTTTATCTTGAAGAAAAGGAAACCTATCAGCCGGATATAATCTATATTTCCAAAGAAGGATTAAACATCATCGAAGACAAGATAAACGGTGCGCCAGACCTGGTGATGTTTCGAGGAGGGATTTCATGAAGAAAACCGCCCATGTTCGCGTGTTCGGCATAGTGCAGGGAGTGGGGCTTAGGTATTCGGTCTTTCGAAAGGCTACTGCGCTTTCGCTCGCGGGGTATGTGAAGAATCTCTCCGACGGCAGCGTGGAAATTGTGGTTGAAGGGGAGGAGAAGGATATACACGGCCTCCTGGATTACATAAGGACAGGCCTTAGATGGGCTCAGGTGGATGATGTTGAAGTAGCATGGGATGAATACCGGGGGATGTACAGAGATTTTGACATCAGGTATTAGTTTTTGATATAGCATTTGAAGGTGATGATTGAATGCAACAGGGTTCTCTTTTTGAAGATAATAGAAAGGCGAATTCTCCTTTAGCCGACAGAATGAGGCCCAGACATCTTGACGAATTTGTGGGGCAGCAGCATCTTTTGGGCAAAGGCAGGGCTTTGAGAAAACTCATAGAAAGTGACAGCATCACTTCCATGATATTGTGGGGGCCGCCGGGCGTGGGCAAGACTACCCTGGCGATGATTATTGCAGAGATGACCCATGCCCATTTTGAAACCTTCAGCGCCGTATTGTCCGGCATAAAGGAAATTAAACAAGTGATGAAGGAGGCCGAAGAAAGAAGGCGCTATGGAAGGCGGACTCTGCTGTTTATCGACGAAATACACCGATTCAATAAGTCTCAGCAGGATGCTTTTTTGCCCTATGTGGAAAAGGGCGATATCATTCTCATAGGCGCCACCACGGAGAACCCTTCCTTTGAGCTAAACAGCGCCCTTCTTTCCCGTTCCAAGGTATTTGTCATGAATCCCCTAACGCCCGAAGACTTGGTAATTTTGCTGAAAAGAGCCGTGGCGGACAAGGAACGGGGGCTGGGGGCTCTCCAGATACAGGTGGAAGACGATATTTTGTATCAAATAGCAAATTTTGCCAATGGGGATGCGCGAATAGCGCTCAACACCCTTGAGCTGGCAGCGTTGAGCTGCCGGCCGGACGAAGACGGGACATTGCGTATAACCCAACCGGTGCTGGAAGATGTCATGCAGAAGAAAACCCTGCTTTATGACAAAAAAGGAGAGGAACACTACAATCTGATTTCAGCGCTGCACAAATCCATGAGAAACAGCGACAGCGATGCAGCCGTATACTGGCTTGCCCGGATGCTGGAAGCGGGGGAAGACCCTCTCTACATTGCAAGGCGCATGGTGCGTTTTGCTTCCGAGGATGTGGGTCTGGCGGACCCGAGGGCCTTGGAACAGGCAGTAGCAGCATATCAGGCAGCCCATTTCATAGGCATGCCGGAGTGCAGCGTAAACCTGGCCCAGGCAGCAGTGTACCTTGCGCTGGCTCCCAAATCCAACGCTCTTTATGTCGGATATAATGCTGCTCGAAAGGATGCTATAGATACTATAGCAGAACCGGTCCCGCTGCACATAAGAAACGCTCCGACGGCGCTCATGAGACAGCTGGGCTACGGTGAGGGTTACAAATACGCCCATGATTTTGAAAACAAAATAGCGGATATGGATTGCCTGCCGGATAATCTGAAGGGCAGGCAGTATTATCTGCCCACAGATCAGGGCATGGAGAAAAAGTTCAGGGAAAGAAAAAATTACCTTCAAAGGCTGAAAAAGTTGAAAGGGCCAGATAAAGGCTAATGGCAGATTTTGTGTGTAACGGTCTAAAAATAGAACGAGAGGGGGGGGCTTGGACATGGCTGAAAAGATAAAAGTCATGGTGGTGGATGATTCCGCGTTCATGAGAAAATTTATAGCGGATATGATAAATGCCGAGAATGATATGGAAGTCATTGTTACCGCAAGGGATGGAGCTGAGGCTGTGGAAAAGGCCCTTGTGGCAAAACCCGATGTAATTACCATGGATGTAGAAATGCCCCATAAGAACGGGCTTGAAGCTCTAAAAGAGTTAATGAATAAAGATGATTGCTTCCAGATAATAATGTTGAGCGGGCTGACGGCGCATGGATCTTCTATAACCATGGAGGCTTTGTCGCTTGGAGCATTTGATTTTGTGCAAAAGCCCTCTGGCTTCACATATTTTAAGATAGACAGCATAAAAAAAGAACTGATAGAAAAGATAAGGCATGCGTGGGGGAGAGGAAAAAAACTGAGGAATGAAAAGTGTGTTGGAGTCCGCTCAAACAAGAATCTCCAGATAAGCGGAGAATCCTTTGAAGGGCCGGATGCCGAAAGCTGTTCTACTAGCGGGGATTTGGATAAAAGCATACCCGATAGACAGATTATAAAATCTTCAAAAAAATTCGAAGCTCTGGCACTGGGGGCTTCCACCGGGGGCCCAAAAGTGCTGTATATTGTGATAACAGGTCTGCCGGGGGATATCGGTATACCCGTATTTGTGGTGCAGCACATGCCTGCCGGATTTACAAGGGCTTTTGCGGAAAGACTGGATATAAACAGCCCTCTGACCGTCACGGAAGCAACGGACGGCGAACTCATAACACCGGGGAAGGTATATATCGCGCCGGGAGGTTATCATATGACGGTGGCCGGCGATAGAATCAAGCTT
>JARRBK010000066.1 GCA_029982615.1 Tepidanaerobacteraceae bacterium
ATTATACATTAAAGTCGCTTTAGGTCCCCCTGGGGTACCTCGAAAATTAATATTCGTGTTTGTATAACCTTTTATGTCTAACTATATCTTACAAGGAGGGATGATTATGTCCATGCAACCTATGGGAGGGCCCGTGGTTTTTCACGCTCGAGAACCTTATCCGGCTATCAGCGTAGAAGGCACAAACAGAGAATATGCTGAAATCCTAATGGAAGACTATGCTGGCAGGAATAGCGAACTTACTGCAATCCTGCAATATATTTACGGCAATCTGGTAGTGTCAAATGTGGATGTCGCACGACTTCTCATGGGCATATCGCGAGTAGAAATGCATCATCTTCACATGCTGGGAGAAACTATAAAACTGCTCGGCGCTGATCCGCGTTATCAACATGCGGGCAGATACTGGTATTCCGGCTTTGTAGATTACGAACGGGATACTTGCCGTATTCTCCGCATAAACCGCGAAGGGGAAATGGCTGCCATCCGCGAATATAAAAGGCATGCCGCCAGAATAGACGATGAACATGTGAAGAGGCTTTTGCTTAGGATTGCCCGGGACGAAGAAGTGCACGCCAGATTGCTGGGAGAAGCCATGGAAAAATACTGTTCCTGATAAGGGTGGGCCAGATGGCCCGCCTCTTCCGTGCGACAGGGGACGGTTCTGTTTCTGTCGCATTTTTCTTTCTGAGACAGGGCACGGTTGCCAGCCTGGTTTTTGCAGTTTATGTTGTCCCTTGTGCCTTGTGAAAATATTCGAAATACTATTGCCAGGACCTTGAAATGCATGATAAAATAGGTTAGGGGACAAACTCCTTTTCCAGGGTCTTTCTCCAGGGCAGGAAAAGGAATGGTCCCCAATGAAGTGGAGAATCCGGCAATTTTAATTGTTTTGGGAGGCGTTCTTGTGGAGAGCATTGATGTAGCCAAAATAGCTATTAAAATGGCCCTTTCAAGCCGCAGCGAAGAGCAGGAATTGAAAGCATACTATGGCAAGATGCAGGTTCGCGTAGCAGCTGTAGATTTTGGAGGCGACTTTACCAATTCCATAAAAAAAATAATTGAAAGGTCTGTGGTGGCTGCCAAGAGGGAAGGGGTAATAGAAGAGACTCATGTGTTAGAGGGCGCAGTAGTGGGAGCAACCCGGGAAGCCATTTCCCAGGTTATGCAGAAAGCTATGGGTTTAAATGTGGGCGGAAAAATCGGCATAGCCCGATGGGGTGAGCACATCAGCGTAGCCATGTTCTTCGGAGTCGGACTCTTAAATCTCAACGAAGTTGTTATAGGCCTGGGGCACAGATCTGTCCCCAGTTCATAGCCAGGAATTTAATAAAATGTCCTGCACACAATCGCTCTTTTGAATTATCTCACAGTTTTGACAATCATTGCATACAGGGCTTTGTCACTTAAATAAATGCCCATTTGTTTTGCCTGCTTTATCAAAAAATTATAGCGCTCAATAGATGCCTCTATCCTAGAGAGCGCGGCATCCACTGCTTCTGAGTCGTTTGCCGTCCATTGAAAAGCCCTTTCAGCCAACTCTATCTCCTTTCTGGCTCTTGATATTTCCTCAAGAAAACTTTCCTCCCATTTTTCATGTTTTGCATCAGGCTTCCCGATCATCACAGCTTCCTCCCATAAATCTATAATACATTTTATGCAATGTTGGGAGGAATATGTGAAGACATCATTGTTTAAATTATATAAATAAAATTCTAATGGCGCATGAAAATTGTCCTAACTGTTCCTATCATGTAAAGAGAGCCTGCAAAAACAATAACGTCCTCCGGGGAGGCCAAATCCAGCGCAAGGTCTACGGCTTCTCTGATTTCATTTTTTTCGCTAACCCGAATTTTTTTACCGTCAATCGATGCGCAGCTTTCTTTCACAGCCTCCGCCAGGGCCTTAGCCGAAAGGGCCCTGGGATTATCAGGGGCAGTGGTTATTATTTCATCTGCTATAGGTGCGATTTCTCCAATCATATTTCTATAATCCTTGTCTCCCAGAATTCCGAGCACAAGGATTTTTCTTTTTTGGGGAAAATACTTTAATATGGCTTTTTTCAGCATTTTTATGCCCGCAATATTATGAGCTCCGTCTATGAGTACAATCGGTTTTTCTCTCAATATCTCCAGCCTTCCCGGCCAGCGGGCCTTTTCGAGACCTGAATAAATTGCTTTTCTCGGTATTTTTATTCCGGAAAGCTCCAGGGCTTCAATGGCTCCCACTGCAGTTGCGGCATTCTCCAGCTGATGGTCGCCCAATAGATTTATTTTTAAATTTTTATAATCATTTTTTGGGGTATAAACATTAAAAATCTGGCCACTAACACTGTTTTGCAAGGATGTATATTTTATTAATTGCTCCGCCCGGATATCAAAATCAACATGTTTTCCCGCCACCAGAGTCAAAGGGCAGCCTAGTTCAATACACGTTTTGCGTATTACTTGCAGAGCTTCCTGCTCCTGGGGGCCGGACACCACCGGTACGCCCGGCTTTATTATCCCGCATTTTTCCCGGGAGATATCGCCCAGCGTATTCCCCAGGTACTGCTGGTGGTCAAAGCTAATCGGAGTTATGACACTCACAAGAGGAAGCGCCACATTCGTAGCATCCAGCCTGCCTCCCATGCCCACTTCCAGCACGATAAAATCCACAGCCTGCTCTTTGAAGTAAACAAACCCGATTGCAGTGACAACTTCAAACTCCGTGGGATGGTTTAAATTTTTTTGAAGCATGATGGATATGGCATCCCGCACCTTCTGAGTCACTCGGGCTATATCGTCATCGGAAATGTTCTGGCCGTTTATTCTTATTCTTTCATTAAAAACCTCGAGATAAGGCGACGTATAAAGGCCAACTTTATATCCCGCCTCCCGAAGAATCGAATCCAGCATGGCGCATGTGGAGCCTTTTCCGTTGGTCCCCGCCACATGGATGATTTTTACGCCCTGATGGGGATTGCCTAATATATCGAGCAGGTGCGTTATGTTCTCCAGCCCCAATTTTGCACCGAATCTGTTCAAGCCATGGATGTATTCCAGAGCTTCTTTGTAACTTGCCATTTAATTCCCTTACCTTTCCGGATTGTAAGTCGGGCGAGTCAGGGGAAGGTTTCCCTGACTCATTTTAATCCCTCAAGCATTTTCAGGCGCTGTTCTACCTTTTGCAGCATGTCACGGTAGTCTTTCTCCTTATTGCGCTCTTTTTCCACCACATCCCTAGGCGCCTTGGACAAAAATCCTTCATTTTCCAGTTTTTTTGACACCCTGTGGATTTCTTTCTCGAGGTTCGCATACTCTTTTTTTAGTCTCTCGATTTCCATGTCTATATCCACCAGGCCTTCCATTGGAACGAAAAGTTCTGCTCCCTTAATAACGCCGGTTAGGGCTTTATGAGGCGCTGGCTCATCCTGAGATATGAATTCCATATTTTCAACTTTTGCAAGGCTGTATATTATTTTTATATTGTTTTGTAATATATCGCCGACAATTGAATCGCCAATCCTAACAATAACCCTTGCCTTTCTGGCTGGGGAAACATTCATCTCGGCCCTGATGTTCCTTATTGAACGCACCGCATCCATTATGACATCCATATCTTTCGCATCCGCAAAATCCCAAGCCGGATTATACTCAGGCCATGCTGAAACCATTATGCTCTTCCCTGTATGAGGCAATTTCTGCCATATTTCTTCCGTTATGAATGGCATAAAGGGGTGAAGCAGCTTCAGCGCTCTTTCCAGCGATATCCATAGGACCTGCTGAGTCCTCTTTTTTGCATGTTCATCTTCACCGTATAAATCAATTTTTGCCATCTCAATATACCAATCGCAGAACTCGCTCCAGAAAAAGTCGTAAATCTTCTGGGCTGCAACCCCAATCTCAAATTTTTCTATCGCTTCTGTTATCTCTTTCGTGATGTCGTTTAGCCTCTTTAATATCCAGCGGTCTTTCAACGAAAGTTTTTCTGCGTCAAAATCACCTGGTTCAAAACCTTCCAAATTCATTATGACAAAGCGCGATGCGTTCCATATCTTATTGGCGAAGTTGCGGCTGGCTTCCACTTTTTCCTGATAAAACCTCATATCGTTTCCGGGGGCATTACCGGTACTGAGAGTAAACCTAAGGGTATCGGCGCCGTATTTTTCGATGACTTCAAGAGGGTCTATCCCGTTTCCCAGGGATTTGCTCATTTTCCTTCCCAGCGCGTCCCTTACCAACCCTGTTATCACCACGTAACTGAACGGCTCCTTTTTCATAAATTCCATGGCAGAGAATATCATTCTTGCCACCCAGAAGAATATGATATCATATGCCGTCACCAGCACTGATGTAGGATAGAAGTATTTCAAATCCTCGGTATCTTCGGGCCATCCCAGGGTCGAAAAAGGCCACAGAGCCGAAGAGAACCACGTATCCAGCACATCGGGGTCCTGCTCTATCCTACTGGATCCGCATTTGGGGCAGGTAACAATATCTTCTCTCGATACGCTCATTTCTCCGCATTCCCCGCAGTACCATGCGGGAATCCTGTGACCCCACCATAACTGCCGGGATATGCACCAATCATGGACATTTTCCAACCAGTTCAGGTATATTTTTGTAAACCTTTCGGGCACAAACTGTACTCTGCCCTGCTTTACCACTTCAATGGCAGGCCCTGCCAGCGGTTTCATTTTTACAAACCACTGTTTGGAAACCATGGGCTCTACCACCGTATCACAGCGGTAGCAGTGGCCCACACTGTGGCTGATATCCTCGATTTTTTCCAGAAAACCTCCCTCTTCCAGCTCCCTTAATATCAGTTTCCTGCACTCATAACGATCCAGGCCGGAAAATTTGCCGGCATTTTTATTCATGCGGCCGTCTTCATCCATCACGTTTATTACCTCGAGATTGTGCCGCAGACCCATCTCGAAATCGTTGGGATCATGGCCTGGAGTTACCTTGACCGCGCCGGTGCCGAATTCCATATCCACATAAGAGTCCGCTATTATCGGTATTTCGCGCCCCACTGCGGGCAGTATGAGGGTCTTGCCCACCAGCTGACGGTAGCGCTCGTCTTCCGGGTTTACGGCTACGGCAGTGTCGCCCAGCATCGTCTCGGGGCGCGTAGTTGCCACTGTCAGGTGCCCCGAGCCGTCCCGGAAGGGATACCTTATGTAATAGAGCCTTCCGGGTTCCTCTTTGTGTTCCACTTCAATATCCGATAAGGTAGTCTTACACGCAGGACACCAGTTAACAATATAATCCCCGCGGTAAATGAGCCCCTTTTCATACAGGCGGACGAAAACCTCTCTCACAGCCCTGCTCAACCCTTCATCCATGGTGAAGCGAAGGCGCGACCAGTCGCAGGAGGAACCCAACTTCTTGAGCTGGTTGATTATTGTCCCGCCGTATTTTTCCTTCCAGGCCCAAACCCGCTCCAGGAACTTTTCCCGGCCCAGATCATATTTGGACAGGCCCTCTTCTGCCAGCTGCTCTTTCACTTTAGCCTCGGTGGCGATGCCCGCATGGTCGGTCCCAGGCAGCCACAGAGCGGAATAGCCCTGCATTCTCTTGGTGCGGATAATTATATCCTGAAGCGTATTGTTCAGGGCATGTCCCATGTGAAGCTGGCCCGTCACGTTGGGTGGGGGAATAACTATGGTAAAAGGAGTCTTTGAAGGGTCTGTTTCAGCATAAAATAAATTCTCGCTTTCCCAGAATTTATACCATTTGTCTTCCACATCTTTCGGATTATAAACCGAAGGCAAATTGCTTTCCATCTGCATCACTCCTGTCCGTTTTTCATAGTGGCAAGGGGACCTTTCGTTTGCCACGAAAACCAATTTACATTGATAGCGGCGACAAGCCAAGATAAAAAACCTTTCATCCGGCAAAGGACGAAAGGTTTACTTCCGCGGTACCACCTTAATTCTCGCTCAACAGATAATAAGTCTTACGGCCTTTTTTCTCCCCGGCAAATCAAAAGCCA
>JARRBK010000067.1 GCA_029982615.1 Tepidanaerobacteraceae bacterium
TTCTTCGGCGACGGGGCGTCGAACCAGGGCACCTTCCATGAAGCCATGAATATGGCTTCTATATGGAGACTGCCGGTTATATTCGTTTGCGAAAACAATCTTTACGGAATCTCCATGAGGCAGGACAGACACCAGGCCATTGCGGACATATCCGACAGGGCGCAGGCATACGGCTTTCCGGGAGTCACTGTGGACGGCAACGACGTGCTGGCAGTTTACGAGGCTGCGTATGAAGCCGTAAAGCGTGCAAGAGATGGAGCAGGTCCCACTCTGATAGAGTGCAAGACATACAGGTGGAGGGGGCATTTCGAAGGCGATCCCACCACATACAGGTCAAAAGAAGAGCTGGAGGAATGGATGGCAAAAGACCCGCTGCCGAGATTTGCGCGATATCTTGAAGAAAATGGTTATGCCGCAGGGGAAGAACTGAAGGAGATAGAGCTTTCAGTTGAAAACGAAGTGCAGCAGGCCATAGACTTCGCGGAAAAAAGCGAACTTCCCGATGAAGCGGATGCCGTTACCGATGTGTATTCAGACCTGGTAGAGGAGGGCAGGGCAAGATGAGAGTAATGACATATGCCGAAGCATTGAGAGAGGCCATGAGGAACGAACTCAAAAGAGACCCTCGGGTGTTCATTATGGGCGAAGACGTGGGCAGATTTGGAGGGTGTTTTGGCGTCACCGGAAACCTTGTGGAGGAATTCGGAGAAGACAGAGTGAGAGACACGCCTATTTCGGAGGAGGCGATTGCCGGCGCAGCCATAGGGGCGGCGGCAACCGGGATGAGGCCAGTAGCGGAGATAATGTTCATAGACTTTGTTACTGTGGCCATGGACCAGCTTGTAAATCAGGCTGCAAAAATGAGGTACATGTTTGGCGGAAACATTTCACTGCCGATGGTCGTAAGGCTGCCTGAAGGCGGAGGGATTCAGGCTGCGGCACAGCATTCCCAGTGCCTTGAAGCATGGCTCACGCATGTTCCGGGGATTAAGGTGGTATATCCGTCAGATCCTCAGGACGCTCTAGGACTTTTGATATCTTCCATAAGGGACGACAACCCTGTGGCATTTATAGAGCATAAGATGCTTTACAGCGTAAAGGGAGAAGTCTCTGACGAAAACGAACCGATTCCCCTTGGCCTGGCGGCCGTAAAAAGAAAAGGCGAAGATGCAACGGTCATAGCTACAGGCTATATGGTGTCAAAAGCATTGAAGGCGGCTGAGGAGTTGGCAAAAGACGGTATAGAAATTGAAGTGATTGACCCCAGGACGCTGTTCCCGCTTGACAAGGAAACTATTTACGGCTCCATCAAGAAAACGCACAAAGTGGTTATTGTTACGGAAGAAGCAAAAAGAGGAGGATGGGGAGGCGAGCTTGCGGCACAGATAGCGGAAGAAGTCTTTGACTATCTCGATGCCCAGATTGTTAGAATCGGCGCATTGAACACCCCCATTCCCTTTGCTAAAAACCTGGAAAGCTATTGCATCCCGTCTGAAGTCGACATTGTAAATGCGGTAAAATCAATACTTTAAAAGAATACAAGCGGCAATAATAAAGAAAGGAGAAAAATCATGGCGTTGAAGGCGGCTTTCATGTTCATCGCTCCCGAGGCTGATGCGGAAAAACATCGGGCCGTGATAGACACCCCTGAAGTACAGCTTACGGTGGTTGGAGTAAAAGATTATAAATCGGCTGCCGATGTGGCTCGCGAGCTGGTGGAGCAGGGAATAGGCGCAATAGAACTATGCGGCGGCTTTGGAATCGAAGGCGCTGCTATGGTGAAAAGGGCGGCAGGAGAAAAAGCAGCGGTCGGAGTGGTGCGTTTTGACAACCATCCGGGTTTGAATTTTAAAAGCGGCGACGATCTATTTTAATAATAAGTATGGCGAATCTTAGTGGCTGTCCTGTGAACTGAATAATGAATACCGGGAGGTAGCAGCTAATGCTACCTCCCGGTCAATGGGGGAAAATATGAAAAGCATAGGGATAATCGCAAATCCTGCTTCGGGAAAAGACATCAGGAGGCTGGTGGCTCACGCCACAATCATTGACAATAATGAAAAGGTAAATATAGTAAAAAGAATCATATTATCCGCTCAGGAATTGGGCATAAACGAAATATACATTATGCCGGACACTTTCAATATAGGATTCAAGGCAAGAGATGATATTTTCTGTGCAAAACAGCTCAAAGCGGATGTATATATTTTGGATATTAGGCTTACTGCAAGCCTTCGAGATACCATGACGGCTGCCGCCATGCTCGAGAAAATGTCAGTGGGCTGCATTGTTTCGCTTGGAGGAGACGGTACAAACAGGGCCATTGCCAAAGTAATTAAGGATACTCCGCTGCTTCCGATTTCGACGGGAACCAACAATGTATACCCCGTTATGCTTGAGGGCACAGTAGCCGGAATAGTAGCAGCAGTTGCGGCATCTGGCGCATTCGATAAGAGAAGGATATGCACAAAAAACAAAAGGATTGAAATAATTAAAAACGGGGAGTTGCTGGATATTGCCCTTGTGGATGCAGTGATTTGCAAAGAAGCATTCGTCGGGGCAAGAGCAATATGGTCGTATGAAACCATTTCCGATATTGTGGTAACGAAAGCACATCCGAATTCAATAGGGTTTTCTTCTGTAGCGGGCTATATTCAGGCAATAGAAGAAACAGATGATTTTGGCGGATGGGTTCAACTTGGAAACTCCGGGCAGTGGGTTGTGGCTCCGATAGCTCCGGGCATTGTGAACCAAGTCCCAATCAAAGAGATGAACACGATTTTGCTGGATGAACCAAAAAACTTTTGCGCAAGGGAAAACTGCATGATTGCCCTGGACGGTGAAAGGGAGATTATGCTCAAAAAAGGCGATGAGGTTGACTTTGTTATAACCAGAAACGGTCCATATCAATTGGATGTGGAAAAAACATTAAAAGCAGCAATGGAATCTAAATTTTTCAGAAAGGTGTGCAT
Organism: Tepidanaerobacteraceae bacterium; assembly: GCA_029982615.1. Classification (GTDB taxonomy): domain Bacteria; phylum Bacillota; class Thermosediminibacteria; order Thermosediminibacterales; family Tepidanaerobacteraceae; genus JANLFP01. Next base: position 2,973 of record JARRBK010000067.1, read on the forward strand.
ATAATGGCAGTAAACATTGTCATGCCCAAACTGGGACTTACCATGAAAGAAGGCAGATTGGAAAAGTGGTTTAAAAAACAGGGAGATAGAGTTAAAAAAGGCGAAGAAATAGCAGAGATATCCACGGACAAGATAACAAATACTGTGTTGTCTCCTGCAGACGGCATTCTGGGGAAGATTATTGCTGCCGAGGGGTCTGTAGTTCCCGTATCGGACATCATTGGAGTTATATATGAAGAAGGAGAGAAAGTCGAAGAACAGCTTTTCCAGGGCGCTGGGAAAAGCGAAAAACAAAATGTCGAGGAAGTTAAAGCGGAATCGTTTGTAAAAGCCACTCCAGTAGCAAAGAAACTCGCGAAAGAGCACAATATTGATATTTCCGGCATAATTGGGACAGGCCCGGGAGGGAGAATAACCGAAGAAGATGTGAAGGAAAAGATAGAGGAATTGCAAAAGAAGGCAGAATCTGAAAAGCCATCCTGCAACGAAGCTCCAAAACGGAAGGCTGATGCCGAAGTCAAGAGGGTGCCTATGGACGCCATGAGGCGGACCATTTCGGAGCGCATGAAGCTAAGTTGGAACAGCGCACCTCATGTAACCGAAAATATCAAGGTGGATGTTACAGAACTTCTGGAATGGAAGGACAAACTGACAAAGCTTACCGGCCATAAATTTACGATGACTGACTTTATAGCAAAAGCCTGTATTGATGCGATAAAGAAGACACCAACCGTTAATTGGTCAATAGACGGCGATTATATAATCCAGAACAAGGCAATAAACCTGGGCATAGCCGTGGCTATCGAAAACGGCCTTATAGTGCCGAACATAAAAGATGCCGGTGAGAAAACGCTGCTTCAGATTTCCGAGGCAATAAAGGAATTGGGGAGCAGGGCCAGAGAAAACGCCCTGATGCCGGAAGAAATAACAGGAGGAACATTTACCATTACAAACCTTGGTATGTATGGAATCGAAAGCTTTACACCAATAATCAATCCCCCGGAGAGCGCTATACTCGGGGTAAATGCAATACGCCAGGAGCCTGCTGTAAAAGATGGCAGCATATGCGCAAGGAGCATCATGATTCTCAGCCTGTCATTCGACCATCGCCTGATTGACGGTGCCAGTGCCGCAGTATTCCTTTCGGATATGAAGAAAATACTTGAAAATCCCGAATTGCTGGTACTATAAAAATATAACCGCTATATTTAGGCGTCTAAAATATTTTGAGGAGGAAGGCCATGGGATACGATTATGATGTAGCTGTGGTTGGAGGCGGCCCGGGAGGTTATGTGGCGGCGATAAGGGCAAGCAGGCTTGGTGCAAGGACTGCATTGATAGAGGAAAGGGATTTGGGAGGCACGTGTTTAAACCGCGGCTGCATTCCGACAAAGGTTTTTGCTCATGCGGCATCGATTATAGGTGAATTTGAGAGTGTCAAAGACTTTGGCATCGATGCCGAGCCTCGGCTGGACGTTGAAAGGCTGAGAAAAAAGAAAACAAATGTCATTTCAAGGTTGAGAAACGGAGTAAGCTATCTTATGAAGGCTCACGGCATAAATGTGATAAATGGAAGGGCTGTTTTTGCCGATAAAAATACAATTGAGGTTCAGGGAACAAGGTGCACGGCCGATAAATTCATCATTGCCACGGGCTCAAAGACTTTCATGCCACCGATACCGGGAGTGGATTTGCCGGGGGTTATAACCAGCGATAAAGCGCTGGAGATGGAAAAAATCCCTTCAAAGCTTGTGATAATCGGGGCGGGGATTATAGGGCTTGAGTTTGCGTGCATATATAGCGCCATGGGAAGCAAGGTTGCTATTGTCGAAATGCTTCCCGAACTGCTTCCGATGCTGGATGGCGATATTTCGGGCATCATGAAGAGAAGCCTTGCAAGAAAGAATATCGAACTTTATCTTGACAGCAGGGTCAACAAAATCGAGGGCGGAACGCAGGGATTGAACGTTGTGTTTTCCGCCGGCGGCAAGGTTCTGGAAGAGGAGTGTGAACAGGTGCTTGTTGCGGCAGGGAGGACGGCGAATATCAACGGAATAGAAGCCCTGGGGCTGAACATGGATAAAAAAGGAATCATAGTTGACAGCTTTATGAAAACAAGCGAGAATAACATATACGCCGCGGGAGATGTGACAGGAGGCATACAACTGGCACATGCGGCGTCATATCAAGGCGCTGTAGCCGCTGTCAATGCAATGGGCGAAAAAAAGCAGGCGGATATGAAATCGGTGCCGAGCTGCATTTATACCGAGCCTGAAGTGGCATGGGTTGGGATGAATGAAAGGCAGGCCCGTGATAAGTACAAAGATGTAAAAGTAGGGACTTATTCGTACTCCGCATCTGGCAGGGCAATGACTACGGGAGATGATACGGGTTTGATAAAAGTAATAGCGGAGCCGAAATTCAACCAGATTGTCGGCATGGAAATAATAGGAAGGTGCGCTACTGAAATAATTCACGAAGGCGCCCTCAGCATAAAAAATGAATTTACTTTGGAAGAAATCGTAGAAACAATACATGCCCACCCGACATTTTCTGAATCAATAAAGGATGCCTGCGAAAGCATCTTGGATTAAAAATTATTTATAACATACTTTGTATATAAGTCATGTTTCATGTTATATTTAACTTTAGAGTTACTAACTTTGGAGTTACTAACTCTAAAGTTAATTTTTTCGCAGGGTGGCGATATGATGCTTATAGGCAGAGCCATTTTTGGAGAATGTAAATGGAAAAATTAAAAAAATAAAAGGAAAGGCTGCCGAAATCTTAAAAAGGATTAAAGTATTTTTCGGCTTCGGATACAAGTTCCTCCATCAATTCTTTTACCGTCACCATATTTTTTATCCTGAAAACATTTGCCCCAGCAAAGGCGAATCCTTCTTTAAGA
>JARRBK010000026.1 GCA_029982615.1 Tepidanaerobacteraceae bacterium
TATTTCTCTATAATTATCATAGTAGCCGTTACCTCCTAAGCGATTGTGTCACTGGCTTGGCCAAACACTTAAGGTTATTTTAAACCATTCGCTTCTGGTAAGCAAGTCACCGATTTTATTATTGAGGGACGGCTACTGTCCTTTTGAGGCTCATGAAAAAACAAAAGCAAACAAAGTAGTAATTGGACTGGAACCTACCGGCCATTACTGGAAGACACCTTGCCTCGTTTGCGTTGCCCACATATCCACAGCTACGACTACTGCTATTATTTAAAAATCTATAAAAAAAGAGCTATTTAAAGCTAATCTTAAAATATTGGGATAGGAGTGTTAATTATGAAATGTTCCAAATGTGGTTCTGAACTACTTGAAGACAGTAATTATTGCAACAAGTGTGGCAGTAGAATAATAAAAGAAGAAAATGATGATATTTTTGCATACTTATGCCCGATATGTAAAACACCTAATCATAAATCTTCTACATATTGCATTAAATGCGGACATTGGCTTTTGGATAGCAATTTTAAAGCGGTCCCTTTAACCGAAAAGGAATACTATCAATCTATAAAAAATGAAAATTATATTGGACAAAAAAAAGAAAAACATATATTTCCAATAGTTTTTTACTCTCTGTTTTTACTGTTATTTTTTTTGGTATCAGTTAGTGGTAAAATATTTTTTTCTTTATTGATTATCCTTTACGGCATCATTAATATTATTGTTCCGTTAAAAAAATTATTAATAAATAGGCGTTTGATAGGGGTTGTAATACTGATAGCGGGGATAGTAACAATGGTGATTTGCTCAAATTTTTATAACAGTAATACCAATAATATTTCTGTAGTAAATATCGAAGAATATAAATCGCAATGTACAACTATATCATATGATAATCTCGCCCATGAAACAGAGAAGTATGTAAATAAAAAAGTTAAACTAACTGGTCAAGTCATTCAAGTGCAGGAAAATGGTAACAGAGTTATGCTTCTAGTCAATGTTACAAAAGGTGATTTTAATATTTATAGGGATACTGTTTGGATAAACTATACTTTAAAAATTGGAGAAAAACATATTATTGAAAATGATATCATTAATCTATGGGGAACTGTTAAGGGAAGAAAAACATATAAGACTGTATTAGGAAGTCAAAACACTATACCAGAAATCGATGCAGTAGTTATTGAAATTAGCAAGTGATTTTATATTGAGTTTTACAGGTAATTTATTCAAATGGTTAAAAAATAAAAGCTCTACAGTAGTTTTGCCCTTTTTCGGACAATCTTATTATTATTTTGAACTTTTATATCTTTTTTAGATCTTTTCGTTTTCAATAAAAACTTGAAATATAAAATATGAAGTATATATTATAGTATATATCACATTCATGGAGAGAATAGATTTCATGGATACTGCCAAAATTTTTGTAAATGGCCGGATTGAAGCTGTACTGCTGTCCAAAGAATACTGATTTAAGGATAACGAAGTTTATATATAAAAACCGGATGACATTGTTCTGTTAATTCCAAAAGATAATGCATGGAAAATCTTTGAAAAAGTTTGCGAAATATTTTTCGGATGACTTTATGGACAATAGAAAACCAGCCGGAAATTTAAAAGCGCTGCTATTAAAAAAGCCTGCCTCCATAATTTGTGGAAACAGGCTTTGTCTTTACCCGTTCATCACCATTTCCTTTATCTTCATTAAGCGCGTGATATTGCCGCGCTCGTTTTCGTCCAGTTTCATGGTGATATATTTTATTGTCTCTTCCAGAGAAGGTATCATAACATATTCCAGTGCGTTGACTCGGCGGCGGGTCTTTTCTATTTCGTCAGCCATGAGCTGGCAGGCTTTTTCTATTTCCGATAGCCTTAGCATCTTGGGCAACATGCCAGCGAGTATACCTATCGCGCTGTCCAGCTCGCCTGAAGTCAATGCAAAACCGTAAGAATATATATTACCGCTTTCCTCGCTGGATATTTCTATTTTCGGGACATTTACACTCATGATGTTTGCTCTTGAGACGTTTATGCTCACCCGAGCCGCTGGAATCATAAGGCTTTCTTCCAGCACCTCTTGCGGCATCTGGCTACGGGCCATTGTAAAGCTTTTAAATGCGCTTTCCAACTCCCGTTCTACTTCTTCGCGCAGCTCTTTGTTCTTTTTCACCATGTCTATGAATTTTTTTATGAGCTCATCCTGTTTGTCTTTTAAAAGTTTATGCCCTCTTCGGGCAGTTACCAGCTGTTTTTTCAGTCTTGTAAGCTCCATCCGGGTGGGGTTTACCCGCATCAGCATATTTATTCTTCTCCTTTTTCTGGAAGATATTTTTCAATATATTCGTCTCTGATTCGCTTGAGTTCCGACTTAGGCAGTATTGTCAAAAGTTCCCACCCCAGATTGAGCGTCTCTTCAATTGACCTGTCTTCATTTTCTCCCTGAGCCACGTACCGCCTTTCGAATTCGTCTGCAAACTTCGCGTACAGCCTATCAACATCTGAAAGGGCAGCTTCTCCCAAGATGACTGCCAGTTCTTTGGCCTGCTTGCCCCTAGCGTATGAGGCAAACAACTGGTTCATGGTGTCTGCATGGTCTTCTCGGGTCTTTCCTTTTCCTATTCCCTTGTCTTTCAGTCGTGAAAGGGATGGTAACACATCTATGGGCGGCAGAATTCCCTTCCTATAAAGTTCGCGGCTCAATATTATCTGCCCTTCAGTAATATAACCGGTCAAGTCTGGTATTGGGTGAGTTTTATCGTCTTCAGGCATGGTAAGAATTGGGATCTGGGTAATGGAACCTGACTTCCCGCGGATTCTTCCCGCTCTCTCATATATTGTAGAAAGGTCTGTATAAAGATACCCAGGATAGCCGCGCCTGCCCGGGACCTCTTTGCGGGCAGCGGATACCTCCCGGAGAGCTTCGCAGTAGTTGGTCATGTCGGTCAGGATAACCAGAACATGCATGTCTTTTTCGTACGCCAGAAACTCGGCACAGGTTAAAGCCATACGCGGCGTGGCTATACGCTCTATGGCAGGGTCGTTAGCCAGGTTTATGAACAGCACGGACCTGTCGATGGCACCGGTCCTTCTGAAGTCCGATATAAAGTAATCGGCCTCCTCAAAGGTTATGCCCATGGCTGCGAAGACCACAGCGAACTTGCTCTCTGCTCCCAACACCTTGGCTTGCCTTGCTATCTGTGCTGCCAACTGAGCATGTGGGAGTCCGGAACCCGAGAATATCGGCAATTTCTGCCCTCTTACCAAGGTGTTAAGGCCATCAATAGCAGAAATGCCGGTCTGGATGAACTCTGAAGGATAGTCGCGGGCAGTGGGGTTAATTGGGCTTCCATTAATATCCAGCTTTTTTTCAGGGATTATCCGTGGGCCGTTGTCCTTGGGCCTGCCGAAACCGTCAAACACACGGCCCAACATATCGCTGGAAACTCCTAGCTCAATGCTTTTACCGAGGAACCTTACCCTGCAGTCGTTGATGTTCAAGCCTGTAGAACCCTCGAACAGCTGTACGAGCGCACGGTCGCCGTCGATTTCCAGCACCTGGCCCCGTCGAATATCACCTTCAGAAGTCTCTATTTCCACCAACTCGTTGTATTTTACACCCTCGACATTTTCTACCAACATCAGAGGACCAGCTATTTCCCTGGCTGTCCTATATTCCTTAAGCATTCACTCTCCCTCCTTCCGAAAGAAGGTCCGAAATCTGAGCTTTCAATTCTTTTTCTATTTCGTCAAATTTTTCTAGTTCTTTCTCATCTATAAACTTTGCTCTGGCAATCTTTTCTCTGACCGGCAGTTTTTCAATATCTGAAAATACGGCATTTTCATCTATTGCCTTTTGTGATTCATGATAGAACAACAATATTAATTTTAACATGCGGTACTGCTTTTGCAAAGAAGTGTATGTGTCTATTTCATGGAAGGCATTTTGATGCAGAAAATCCTCTCTGAGGGATTTGGCCGCCTCCAGTACAAGCCTGTCTTTTACAGAAAGCGCATCAATTCCTACCAGCCTTACAATTTCCTGGAGGCTGGCTTCTTCCTGCAAAAGCTTCATGGCTTCAGCTCTTAACTCCTGCCATTCAGGGCTGATATTCTTATTCATAAACTCTTCCACAGTATCAGAGTACAAAGAATAACTGGTGAGCCAGTTGATGGCCGGAAAATGTCTTGCATAGGCCAGCTGTGCATCCAGCGCCCAGAACACCTTTACCACTCGCAGTGTGGCCTGGGTCACTGGCTCCGAAAGGTCACCGCCTGGAGGCGATACAGCACCCACCGCAGTAAGGGAACCCTGTCTCTTTTGGCTTCCGAGGCAAACAACTTTGCCTGCCCTTTCATAGAATTCCGCCAACCTTCTTGAAAGATAAGCGGGGTATCCTTCTTCACCGGGCATTTCTTCCAGCCTGCCGGACATCTCTCGGAGAGCTTCTGCCCAACGCGAGGTGGAATCAGCCATGAGAGCGACGCTGTACCCCATGTCCCTGAAATACTCAGCTATCGTTATTCCAGTGTAAATCGACGCTTCCCTGGCCGCCACAGGCATGTTGGATGTGTTTGCAATAAGTACTGTCCTCTTCATGAGCGGTTCCCCGGTTTTCGGATCTTTTAATTCAGGAAATTCCAGGAGCACGTCGGTCATCTCGTTGCCCCTCTCGCCGCAGCCTATATACACAACTATTTCAGCATCTGCCCATTTGGCCAGCTGATGCTGCACCACCGTCTTGCCGCTCCCGAAAGGCCCAGGAATACATGCTGTGCCTCCTTTGGCGACTGGGAAAAAGGTGTCGATTACTCTCTGTCCAGTGGACATCGGCTCCTCTGGGGCGAGTTTTTCCTTATACGGCCTTATTTTTCTTACGGGCCATTTTTGCATCATGGTGATATCTACAATGTCGCCGCTATCGGTCCTTAATTTCGCCACGGTCTCAGTAACGGTAAATTCCCCTTCCCTGATGTCTTCCAGGGTTCCGGACAATCCGGGGGGAATCATGATGCGGTGCTCTACTATGACGGTTTCCTGCACGGTGCCTATTATATCTCCGCCCGTGACCCTGTCGCCTTTTCTGGCGGCGGGCTTGAAGGCCCATTTTTTATCGCGGTTTAATGCGGGAACATCTATTCCTCTGGTTATGAAACTACCAGCTTTGGATTCTATAACATCCAGCGGCCTTTGAATTCCGTCAAAAATTCCTTCTAGCATTCCCGGCCCCAGTTCAACGCTTAGAGGCACGCCTGTAGACACCACCGGATCGCCCGGGCCTATTCCCGACGTTTCCTCATACACCTGGATTGATAATTTCTCCCCGTGCACCTCTATAATTTCGCCTATAAGGCCCTGTTTGCCCACCTTTACGACGTCAAACATTTTGGCCTCAGGCAGCCCTGTCGCCACAACGAGGGGACCGGAAACCTTAACTACAACTCCTTGTTGGGTCATTCCTCTCCCTCTCTTTCAAATAAGATATCCACTCCTATGGCTTTTTCCACGGATTTTTTAACTTCCTGTATTCCGATTCCGAGCGAGCCCTTATTGCTGGGTATGAGTGTAATGGCCGGCAGCATACTATTTCGATAGTAATCTAATCTTTCTTTCATATCTTTTGCCAGCTGCTCGGTTAAAAATATAACGGCGTAATTCTGTTTCGCAAGTCTTGCGACTATCTGGCTGGCCTCCTTTGCATCCAAAGCGGGAAAGATATCAACTCCCAGAGACTTGAATGCCAGTACAGTATCCCTGTCACCGATTACACCTATTTTATACGTAGACATCTCTTAATCTCTCCTTTATCATCTCCGAAGAAATGCCGTTTATCTTTCCCACCAGAATTATTCTTAGGATTTTTGTTTCATTCTCCCTGGCTGCAAGATATCCTACCACTGTCTCAGGGCCATAGGGCTTATAAAGCCCTCGCCTGGCCAGATTCAAAAGATAATCGTCGGCCAATTTTTCATACACAGCTGGGCTGCCGTTGTTAATCCATGAAGAGATTCCTGCCTCCACTACCCCTCCGTATGGGGAAGATGCAAAGGCATCAATCATGTTTTGCACAGGTTCATTAGACAATTTTAACAATATTTCTTTTTTTATGCTACCTCCTGGTAGAAAAGATTTTTCCAAGATCCTAAAGTCGGCTTTCATTTGCATGAGCCTTAAAGTGGTCCTGATGTTTATAAGGTCCACCATTGCGGTGAAGTATTCTTTAAAGAAATTTTCCTTAGTACCTTCTACCAGCTCGGCTAATTCTTCAAAAAGCATGTAGTCCAGTATGAAATCTATCTGCTGAGGGTCCTGAGTTTCTTCGTAAACCTGAATAGCCTGCTGATAAGCCCTCTTTATGCTTTCAGGGACTGATGCAGTCACATCTTCAAGGACCAGTTTTTTAAGCTCATCCGTCGGCACTTCACCAAGGTTTGAAAAATATTCTTGCCCCTCAAGCCCTAGTATCTTATTTTTTATTATTACCTTCAAATTATGATAATCATTTTTTAATGTAAAAAACCTCACGAAGCGGGAATCCTTTATCGAATCAGATATGGTTTTAAAAGTCCTTTTAAGGCTTTTTTCTAGCACTTTTTCAAAATCATACACATTTTCCATCTCAGCCATATCCGCACCATAATCGGTATCGCTCAGTACTTTCAGCGCCTCTTCCGGCCCTTGTGCTTCTAGCAGTCTATCTATTGTGCTTTTCCCGAGGAGTGCTGTTTCCAGGGCTTTTATCCTGGAAGATACGTATAAGAATTCCAATTCCCTGCCCATAACATCACTCCTCAAAAAGCCTTTTTGAAATTTCGGTCTCCAGGTCTTCTCGTTGTGACTTGATTATAGCATCAAAAGAACTGTTTATCTCCATTTCCCTTGATTTTAAGATAAATCCGCCGATTATCGGTCGGGTTTCGGAAGAAAACCTAAGTTTTCCTATCTTTCCTTTTTTCTTCAACTGCTCATTTATGTTGCTTAAAAATTCCGGGGTAACTCGGTTTTTATCTTTTTCGTTTACGATTATTTCCTCATCTCCAGAGGTTGCGGTCTTCAAAATCATGGCTTGCATAAAGTTCAAATACTCATCGTCGGGCATGTTCTCCAATTCCTGTCGAGCTTTTTCGAACACATCGTCAATTATCTGCTGTTTTGCTGCCAATAGACGCTTTCGCTCCTCCAATTCAGCCATGGATAGTATTTTTCTTTTTTCCTCCTCTGCAAGCCTTTGCGCTTTTTGCTGATATTGCCTCTTTATTTCCTCCACCTGGGAAGTGGCGTCCTTTAAAATCTTGTCTGCTTCAGTCCTGGCTTTATCCAGCATGTCGCGCTGCTTTTGCTGAGCTTCCTCTATTATCCTTTCTTTTATCTTCTCGATACCCTCCATGCTGGCCACTCCCCTATAGCTTGATGCCGAAGAGCATTAGGATGGATGCCAGCAATGCCAGCACCGCATAGGTTTCCACCATCGCGGCGTAGGTGATGCCTTTTGCAAGTTCTTCAGGGCGCTTGGCTATTATGCCAACTCCCGCTGCTGCAGCCCTGCCCTGAGCTATGGCTGAAAGAAGGCCTACAAATGCAATTGGAAGGGCAGCTGCCAGAATCAACAGCCCCTGATAAAGGCTGAGCGGAAGCAGATTTCCTCCCAGGATGCCAATTCTCTGCATGATGACGAATCCCGTTAAAAGCCCATAAATGCCTTGCGTCCCGGGTAGCGCTTGAAGAATTAATGTTTGCCCGAATTTCCCGGGATCTTCTGTAACTACTCCAGCTGCACTCTCACCCACAATTCCAACGCCTTTTGCAGAACCTATGCCTGGAAGCAGCACCGCCAGGGCTGCCCCAAAAAGTGCCATTACTTGACCAAGTGTTAATTCCATTTTTTACTCCTCCTCCAAAATAGATGTGATACATATTTAAAGTATTTTGTATTATTGCCAGGCTTCCAAACCTAACAAATTATGGAACAGTATAAATAGCACCCGGTGCATCAGCAGCAGGCTGAAACCTGCAACCATGGGGCAGAGCAAATAGTCAAAAGTTTTTGCAAGTAATGCTTTGCACAAGGGCGGTGGCGTAAATACATGCCGACGCAATCCGAAGTGCTTCGATGCAACACCGAAACAACCGTATAAACTATGCTATAAATGGCACTTATATGTTGAAAAATTTTATACTTCTTCAAATTCTACATAATTTGTTTTTATCCTCATAGGCTGAAACGGTCTGCCGCCGCTTTCATAAAACTTGCTGAAGAACTCTATATACTGCAGACGGCTGCTGTGAACATAAGCTCCTAGAGTGTTTATTGCAATATTAAATATGTGCCCACCTATCATAATTATTACCATGATGATGAATCCGATGGCGTTTACTCCTACCAACCTTGCCATCGTATTTATTACCACCGCAATTACGCCGGTAGCAAGCCCCAGGGCCAGCAGCCTGGAGTACGACAGCACATCGCTCAGATATCCCGTAACTCCATAGAGGCTCAGGAGGCCCGATAAAAATTTCATCAATGGGTTTTTCTGGGTTCTGCCTTGAGTCAGCAGAAGACCCAATGCCCCAGCGAGAGCCACATATTTGGCCACAGCGCCAAACTGCGGAAACGCCAGCATTATAAGCCCTGAAAGAAAAACTATCCACAGACCCTGATCCATAAAAGCATCGGCTGGCCTGCCAGCTCTTATGTTCTTATATGCGGAAAGCAGCAAGCCGGTATATATCTGGATGACACCGAAGGCAAAACTCAGTACCAGTATGGCCATCGGGTTTTCAAGTGGGTTTATCCATATAGGTTTTATCTTGATAAGGTCTCCAAACCAACCGCCAAAGATAGCACCCCACATGAAAGTGGATACGCCGCCAAGGAATAGCAGTTGCACGAGCTTTTTCCCTTGACCCGCCAGTTTCAGCTTCCATAACGCAAGCCCCGTTAACAGAGCCAGTACGAGACCGTATCCGGCATCGCTGACCATCATCCCGAAAAATATAAAGTAGAACGGTGCCATATATATGTTCGGGTCTATGCCCTTGGGATCGGGCAAACTGTATAGTTCGGTTATCAACTCAAAAGGCTGTACCAGCCTAGGATTTTCCAAAAGAACCGGTATTTCATCATCTTCTTCTGGAAGTGAAAATTCAATATATAGCGAATCTGTCAATTTTCCAATCTTTTGCCTTAATGTCTGTTCCATGGTTTCTGGTATCCACGCAGTCATACAGAATGTGCGGCTGGTTTCAGTCATTTTAAGCATGTTTCTTTTCTTTTCTCTTACCATACTCCAATAATCGTACAGCACTTCAAAAGCAAATCGCTGATCCGACAGAGCTCTAGCTTCTCCTGCTATGCTCTGTCTTTCCCTTTCTATTTCCGCAAGCCTTCTTTCATCTCCAGCAATAATTTCTTCCGGCGTGCCGCTGAGCCCCGGAAATTCTTGAATGCTGACAGAGAATTCTTTCATTACGTCTTGAACTTCGGATTTTTGAGCTCTATAATAAACCAACAGGCAGAGATTCTCATCCCTGCTTTCCCCTATTTTTACCAGCTCGAAAAGTACATTTTTTTCATCCAACCCGTTTCTAAAACCCTCAAAGGCTTTTATCGGTATAACTACCGGTATAAAGTCTGTTTCCCGTGTTGGACCCATTTCCTCCAAGGGTATGTCCAGCGATTTCCAAGGCGACAACATTTCTATACGGCTGTGAAGTTTTGACTCCTCGGCTTTCAAGCGGCTAAGTCTTTGGTCAAGTTCAGTAATAACCTCGACTACCCTCAAATATTGTTCTTCTCTGGAAAGCAAATCATCGAGTTCCTGCCTTTTTATTTTCGGTTTGCCGTATAAAAGAGGGTTCTTCTCTGTCACATACGGTTTTAAAAAATCGATGGCGAATTTTAACCTGTTCAATTTTGAATCCAATTCAGACAGTTCTTTTTCCAGTTTCTGATGAAAGCGGTCCTGGTGCACCTCGTTATCCTGCCCCTGCGTAGTTATATCCACAATTTCTACAGTTCCCATTTTATAAATGGCGTCCAAAATCATATCTTGTTCAACTTTTAGGCCCAAGAGGTGCATTTTCTTCATCTTAACTATCGACATAGGCCTTCACTATCCTCTCCTTTATCAAATGCACCGCATCGTTTGCTTTTCGGGCAGCTTTGAGTTTCAGATCATCTATTTTCTTTGCGTATTGTGCAGAAAGAGCATCTGCCTCCTCTTTCGCCTGGGATACTGCTCTTTCTATAATTCCTTTTTGTTCCTCTTCACATTTTTTTTGAGCTTCCTGAATTATCTTTTCAACCTGTTTTTTTGCCTCCAATATTATTTTTTTGCACTCCTGCTCTGAGGTTTCAATGATTTCTTCAGCTTTTTGCTCAGTGGCTCTCACATCATCCAAGACTTCCTTCAAATTACCACCTCCTCGCCGGTTTGTTTTATTTGTTTTTGAATTCTTTAGACACAATCCTGTAAACACCTGTAATTCCCGATAATACACCCAACAATATTCCTAAAATTAAAAAAGCGCTACCCGTGGAAAACCTCTTGTCCAGATAGGCTCCAGCGTATACCCCACCTACTATAGGTAGTGCTATATTAAGACCTATTTGAGAAAGCACTACAATATATTGAATACCCTTTAAATTTTTCATACTGGTTTATATTATATAACATTGATAAAAAAAATTCAAATTGAAAATTTCTTTATAGACCGTCTGACGGCGATTATATGTGAAATATGTCACAAATAAACGCAATAAAAAGGTTTTTCCGGTTTTTTCATCCGCCCGGCAATATAAAATCGACTTGTGTCATTTCTTTTTTTCTTTTTTATTATTTCCATTTCCCCCGGACTTCTGTCTCCAATTCAATTTATCCTTGGTTTTTTCAAAGGTATCGGATATGTCCTTTTTTATTTCTTTGCGCAGACTTTCTGACTCAGCCCCGGAATTGTCTGAAATACTATTCGTTTCTCCGATTTTGTCTTCACTGGAATTATCGAAAGTTTTCTCCGTTCCGCTGATTTTGTCTTCACCGGAATTATCGAAAGTTTTCCCCGTTTCTCCGATTTTGTCTTCACCGGAATTATCGAAAGTTTTCTTCGTTCCGCTGATTTTGTCTTCACCTGAATTATCTTTCTCATCGTCAGGGTTTTTATCATCATTCTTACTTTGCTTTTTATCTTTTTCTACATTCTGGTTCTTTTCATTCTTTCGATTTTGTTGTAATTTTATATCTTCATCTTTTCGTATGTCTTTACCATCAAACCGTTCGGTGCCGTCAGCGCCCTTCTGTTCGCTTTCCGGTCCTTTCTTCCCGCCGGCCGGCGTCCCTGCTTTTGACTTTTTTAATTCTTCTATTATACTGGATATGGACGCCTTTTTTACGTCTTCCAGAGATATGACGGGGTTTACTTTCTTTAGTTTTTCATACATTAACAGTTTCCCCTGGGATATTTTCATTCTTCTTGCTTCCTCATGCTTTTCTACGGAAGTGTTTTCCACAATTACCTGAATGGCCGATCTACTTTTAATAACTTCTTTTAGTTTCCCATCAAGCTCTCCAGGCACGCGTTTTTGCTTGCTGGAAATTGTAAGCATGAGAGTGCCGGATTCTTTCAAGTAATTCTGAGATTCCGCCCGATCAACCAGTATGCCCAGAGCCTCTTCAAGTTTCATATTTTTAAACGCGCCGGCATCCTTTGCCAGAATACTTCCTTCATCATCGAATGCATCCACCCGCAATACCCTTTCATATCTATTTAAAATCAGTTCTATGCTCGGATTGATGTCCATCGTTACAAAAGTCACCGGGTTGAAATAATCCGCTATGGCGTATCCGCCCATGCCCAGGAGCAGCATCAAAGCAATAACAGCCGCCGCAATCCTTCTCGTCGAAACAATAGAAAACATCCGCCTCAGCAAGAAATGCGATGTCAGCATATTATCCGGGACTTCAATTTCGTCGCCGATACGGCATTGAGGCATATTATTACAAATTTTTTTAAAATCCCCGCTTTTATTAAGGATAATTATATATTCGTTGTCTATATCCACAATAACGCCTTTCAAGAAATTTTACCTCCACTTTACATATTCCTTTATATACTGGTAGTCTCCGGATAATATCAGCACCGTCGCTATAATATAATTCCGACCGCGTTCCACGGTTTTACGGGGTAGTTTTGTAGCGCTCACTATTTTATCCACCGGCAGATATCTTTTTGTTTTAATTATTTTGAGCACTTCCGGAGTGCTTGCCGCAAACTCCGCCGCCTTCAAATAGGCTTTTTTTGTCGATTCCTGCTTGGGTGAACATCTGGCCACATCGGCAAATGTTATCCCCCAGCGCGACAATTCTTTTTTTATTTCCATGATTTCCAACCGTCGAAGCTCGCTAATCTGACTCTCATCGAATTTCTCTGCGGATTTTTCGGTCGTGGGGTCTCGATATCCCCCGTCTTCCTCATTTTCAGGACTTTCCAGATAAACCACAGGCGCGCTTTTTTGTTCCTTTCTGTAAAAATCCACGAGACGGTGCTTGATTATCATCCTGGCAAAAGCCAGGAAATTTCCCCTGGATATATCATATTTTTCTATAGCCTCATTAAAAGCCATCAATGCTATGCTCAATTCGTCATCTATACCGTATTCCACGAAGCGTCCGATGTGTTTTTCCACAACAGATGCAATAAAAGGCTTGTACTCTTCTATCAGCCTGTTGATTTCATCGATATCGCCTTTTATTTTTATAACTCTCTCATTCAAACTGAAATCGGTCATCTTATCCTCCGAAAAATATCTTACGAAAAATTAATTCTACAGCGAAGAAGAAATTCCTTTTTAATTTCAAAAAAAAACGGGGTCAGGCTTGCGAAATCCTGACCTCCACTCTTTTTTGCTTTAAATTTTCTGTTATTCTTCCTTCGGCAGAATCTGGTTTAAAATTATTCCCAAAATGGCAGCAAGTCCCATGCCTCCGAATTGGATGCCGCCCCAGAGCTTGATGATGGCTCCTCCTATGCCCACCACAAGAATTACGCTGGCAATAAGAAGATTCCTCGACTGCTTAAAATCCACCTGGTTTTCCACCACAGTCCTTACACCTATGCTGGCAATCATGCCGAAGAGCACTATGGATATGCCGCCGATGACCGGTTCCGGAATGGTCCGGATTGCCGCCCCCAGTTTTTGAATAAAGGAAAGGAATATGGCCAGGCAGGCGGCTATCCTCATTACTTCCGGTTTCCATACCCGGGTCAACGCCAGAACGCCCGTGTTTTCAGAGTATGTGGTGTTGGCGGGGCCACCGAAAATGCCAGCCAGTGAGGTGCCTATGCCGTCCCCTATCAATGTCCTGTGAAGGCCCGGATCTTTTACAAAATCCTGCTCCACAGTGGCCCCAACCGCAAGCACATCGCCCACATGCTCCACCATGGTGGCAATTGCCACTGGAGCAATGAGGCCGATTGCCGCTGCGTTGAAAACCGGCCATGTGAAGTCGGGCATGGCAAACCATTTGGCCTCAATGATGGGCTGGAAATTTACAATCCCTGCTATAAATGATATAACATATCCTACCACGATTCCGCAGATGACCGGGAGTAATCGCAAAAAACCCTTCACATAGAGGCTCACAAACGCCACTACCGCCAGCACGACAAAGGCTATCAGCCAGTTTTTGCTTGCGTTGCCGATGGCCACAGGCGCAAGATTCAACCCGATAACCATGATGATGGGGCCGGTTATGACGGGCGGCAATAGGGATTCCATGAATTTGGGGCCGAGAAAATAGATGAATGCGGCCATTATGCAGTACAGCAACCCTGCGACAATGATACCCCCCTGAGCTGCCGGAATCCCCATTTCTTTTACCACAAGGGATACAGGTGCTATAAACGCAAAGGATGACCCAAGAAAAATCGGGACTTTTCTTTTGGTGACCAGGTGAAACCACCATGTTCCTATTCCCGCAGTAAAGAGCGCCACACTTACGCTCAGGCCGGTCAACAAAGGCACCAGCACTGTTGCGCCAAACATGGTGAACGTGTGCTGCACACCCAGGATAAAAAGCTGCAGCGGCGGAAGATAGTCGCCTGGCCTTACGGGATTGGCGGATGAAACTGCCTTGTTTTGCGCATTTGCCATATTATGATGTCCCCCTTTATAAATTATTTTTTATGATACTGGTGTAAAAACAATGTCCCCTTCTCAGCATTTCAGCAAGCGGATTTGGCTCCTATGCCAAAATCACATAAATAATAAAGTTAAATCGTGTAAATAAAATTGCCCATGACGCAAGGCGGCACGGGTTTTATTCATCAAAAAACCTTTCTCCTCACGCAGGAGAAAGGTTTGTCTTTCTGTTCATATGACTTTTACCTTACCAGCCTCGCGGGACCAGTTTAAAGGTCAATGTATACAGTTTTATAAATAATATCATATATAGGAGATCATGTCAATATATCCACAATCAAACTTGTACCTCAAATTCCTGAGGTTTCTCATCAGTCAAGCCGAAATGATATAGGATGAATCCCGCAATGCGGCATGATGCCCTGCCGTCGCCGTAAGGGTTTACGGCATTCGCCATCCTGTTGTACTCCGAGCGGTCGCATAAAAGCCTCGACGCTTCCTCATATACCTTCCGCCGATCAGTGCCTATAACTTTCACTGTGCCGGCTTTTACAGCTTCTGGCCGCTCAGTTTCTCTTCTTAGAACCAGCACCGGTTTACCCAGTGAAGGAGCTTCTTCCTGCAAACCTCCGGAATCGGTCATTACCATGTAGCATCGAGCCATAAGATTATGCATTTCATCGGTATTGAGCGGCGGCAACAGCACAATGCGTTCATGCCCACCCAGCATGTTTTCAACCACATCCCGAACTGCTGGGTTTAAGTGTACCGGGTAGATTATTATCGCCTCGGGGTTTCTGTCTGCTATGTCCATAAGGCCAAGGCAAATATTTTTGAGGGGTTCGCCGAGGTTTTCTCTTCTGTGAGCCGTCACCAGAATAATTTTTCTTTGGTTGAAATCCAGATGGTTTAAAATTTCCGTCGAGAAAATAAACTCCTTTTTTACTGTGGTTTTCAGGGCATCAATTACCGTATTGCCCGTTACAAATATGCTGTCAGCCCTTACACCTTCCCTCAGCAGATTTTGCCTTGCAGTCTTTGTGGGTGAAAAATGCAAATCCGCCAGGGAACCAGTGAGTTTTCTGTTCATTTCTTCCGGGAAGGGCAACCATTTGTTAAAAGTCCGAAGGCCCGCCTCCACATGGCCCACCTTTATTTTCATGTAAAATGCTGCCAACGCCCCCGCAAAAGTCGTGGTGGTATCGCCATGCACCAGCACCAGATCGGGTTTAGCTGCTTCCAGCACATGCTTCAGGCCGGCCAGTGCCTTTCCGGTAATATCGAACAATGTCTGCCTATCCGTCATGATATCCAAATCGTAATCGGCCTCTATATCAAAAAGGCTCAACACCTGATCCAGCATATGCCTGTGTTGAGCAGTAATCGCCACTTCGCATCTGAACAAATCATTCCTCTTTAATTCTTGCACCAGAGGAGCCATCTTAATAGCTTCCGGCCTTGTCCCGAAAATGGTCAACACCTTTAATTTTTCCAATTTTCAATATTCCCCTTTACATACCGTGGGTGGATTTTTTTGCTTCATGAGATATGTTAAACTGCCTTATGGAAAACATCAGTGAAAAAAGCACTACCGCCAACGCTATCACAGCTTCTTTAACTCCCACCTTGGCCAGTATTATCGAGCAGAGCCCCAGTGATAGGCTTACAATATACATGAATAAGACCGCCTGCCTCTGGGAAAGCCCTATAGCTATAAGCCTGTGGTGAATATGGCCCTTATCCGCCTGCATAATGGGCTTTCCGTTCACAAAGCGGCGCAAAATTGCAAACGCCGTATCGAAAATCGGCAGCCCCAAAGCTAGAATAGGACCTATCAAAGCTATTACCGTGGCGCTTTTTACCGCTCCGTCTATGGCAGCCGCTGAAAGCATAAAGCCCAGAAACATGGCTCCTGTATCCCCCATAAAAATTCGGGCAGGGTTAAAATTGTGGGGAAGAAATCCTACCGAAGCCCCTGCCAGCAAAGCCGTCACCAGCGCCGCATTGGTCTGATGGAGACTCAGATTCACCAGCATCATAGTGATGGACGCTATGGCGGATATACCTGCTGCCAGGCCGTCCAGGCCGTCTATGAAATTGAGGGTATTGGTGATGCCCACCACCCAGAAAAGGGTAATGGGTATGCTCCATTTGCCGAGGTAAAACATGCCTCCCAGCGGATTCGTCACCCATTCCACCTTGAGACCGAATACCAAAAGAACGCCTGCCGCAGCTACCTGCCCCATTAGTTTTATTTTTGGCGGCAAGCTGTAAATATCATCCAATACGCCAACCACGACTATCAATGTGCCACCTAAAAGCATTCCCTTCACTGTAGAAGAGTCCACAGGAAGCGTTAGAACTCCGGCTGCGGCAAAAGCAGTAAAAATAGCTAAACCTCCTAGCCTAGGAATAGGCTTGGTGTGCACTCTTCTCCCATCCCTGGGAACGTCTATGGCACCTATTTTCCAGGCCAGTTTAATTACTCCAGGCGTAGCTATATACGCTATAACCATTGCGGTCAAAAATGCATATATGTATAGAGGCAATGTACTCGCTCCTTTTTTCCGTATAAACCCATCTCTTCTCTATTGTATTTTATTTTTCAATGGTTGTCAATCAACGGAAAATGGAATTACTTCGACTCCCGCCTCTTCCAGCATCCTCATGGCTAATTCGTCTGGATAATCTCCTTCATATACTATTCTCCTTATTCCAGCGTTTATGAGCATTTTTGCGCATAGCACGCATGGCTGAGTAGTACAGTAAAGGGTGGCCCCTTTTATGCTGACTCCCCATATGGCTGCCTGAATTATGGCATTCTGTTCAGCATGAATGCCCCTGCACAGTTCATGGCACTGACCCGAAGGAATATTTAGTTCATCCCTGATGCACCCGACTTCCCCACAGTGAGCAATACCAGAAGGAGCTCCGTTGTACCCGGTGGTCATTATCCGCTTATCCTTTACGATGACTGCTCCTACCTGCCTTCTGAGGCAGGTGGAGCGTTTTGCTATCACATGAGCAATTTCCATAAAATAACAGTCCCAAGATGGCCTCATGATCCTTCACCTACTTGGTCCCAAAAAGCCTGTCGCCGGCATCTCCAAGGCCAGGAACTATGTAACCGTGGGAGTTTAATTTTTCGTCCACAGCAGCAGTGTATATTTCCACATCCGGATGCTTTTTATGCACTGCATCAATGCCTTCAGGCGCTGCAATTAGGCACATCAACTTTATGCTGCGGGCGCCTTTTTCTTTCAGGAAATCCACTGCCCTGGTGGCAGAACCGCCTGTGGCCAGCATGGGGTCTAGTATGATGAGTTCGCGCTCGGCAACATCAGCGGGCAGTTTGCAGTAATATTCCACCGGAGAAAGAGTCTCGGGGTCTCGGTACAGTCCTATGTGGCCCACCTTAGCAGTAGGAATCAACTTCAACATGCCGTTTACCATTCCCAGGCCCGCCCTGAGTATTGGTATAATGCCCAGTTTTTTGCCGGAGATCATTCTGACCTTTGCTGGCCCAACGGGAGTTTTTACCTGCACTTCTTCCAGCGGAAGGTTTCGGGTTACCTCATAAGCCATGAGCATGGCCAGTTCTTCCACCAGTTCCCTGAATTCCTTGGCCCCGGTGTTTTCGTCCCTTATAAGGGCTAGTTTGTGCTGGATCAAAGGGTGCTCAAATACAAAGACATTCTTACCGTATTCCATAATAAACGCTCCCATCCTTTTTTAATAAATGGGGAAGGCATCGCACAGCGATTTTACAGCTGATTTGATCTTTTTCAGACGCATATCGTCGCCGCCGGAAGTTAAAGTTTCATCAATGAGTTCTGCTATTTGTTCCATCTCTTTTTCTTTCATGCCCCGGGATGTCAATGCTGGGGTGCCCAGGCGGATGCCGCTGGTGATATTCGGCTTTTCAGGGTCACAAGGGACGGCGTTTTTATTCACCGTTATGCCTACTTCATCCAGCATTTTTTCCGCATCTTTCCCCGTCAAGCGCTTATTCCTCAAGTCTACTAGTATTAGATGATTGTCGGTACCGCCCGACACCAGAGTATACCCCTTGTCCATCAATGATTTTGCCAGAGCAGAGGCATTTTTAACCACCTGATGCTGATAGCCTATAAATTCCTCGCTGAGTGCTTCTTTTAGGCATACCGCTTTTGCTGCAATCACATGCATCAGCGGACCTCCCTGGGTGCCGGGGAAAATAGCCTTGTCGATGGCTTTGGCATATTCATCTTTACATAAAATCATGCCTCCTCTAGGCCCTCTGAGGGTCTTGTGGGTTGTGGTGGTAACAAAGTCCGCCACCGGTATCGGGCTGGGATGTAGGCCTGCCGCCACAAGGCCTGCGATGTGGGCCATATCCACCATAAAATAAGCCCCTACCCTCTTTGCAATATCGGAAAGCCTTTCAAAGTCTATGATTCTCGGATATGCGCTGGCTCCAGCCACAATCATTCTGGGCTTGTGTTCTTCGGCAAGGGCTTCCACCTGGTCGTAATCTATATACCCCGTTTCCTTAGAAACCCCGTAGGGAATAAATTGAAAATATTTACCCGAAATATTCACCGGGCTACCGTGAGTGAGGTGACCGCCGTGGGCAAGATTCATGCCGAGGACCTTGTCTCCCGGGTTGAGGACAGCAAAATACACTCCCATATTGGCCTGGGAGCCTGAATGAGGCTGCACATTCACGTGTTCTGCCGCAAACAGCTTCTTCGCCCTTTCTATGGCCAGATTTTCAACCAAATCCACAAATTCACAGCCGCCGTAGTAACGCCTGCCAGGGTAACCTTCTGCATATTTGTTGGTAAGAACTGACCCTTGAGCCTCCATGACAGCCTTGCTGGTAAAATTTTCTGAAGCTATCATCTCTAATTTGTTCTGCTGTCTTTTGGTTTCTTTCTCAATTATTTCGGCAATTTCGGGGTCTACTATTTTCAATGTTTCCATCGAGTAGTCTCCTTTCATTATTGCGCCTTGTTTTCGTATTTGCTTATTTTCTCAAGCCGCCGCTGATGACGGCCGCCTTCAAACTCAGCATCGAGCCACTCCTCCACAATAGTAGCAGCAAGGCTCGGTCCGATGACCCTTCCTCCCATAGTGAGCACGTTGGCATCATTGTGCATCCTTGACATCCGCGCAGAGAAAGTATCATGACAAAGTGCCGCCCTTATGCCCTTCACTTTGTTGGCACAAATGCACACACCGATTCCCGTTCCGCAGAGAATGATGCCCTTATCAAATTCACCACGAGCCACGGCTTCTGCACAGGGAATAGCCACATCTGGATAGTCTATCGGCTCCGCAGAAAAAGTCCCAAAGTCTTTATATTCGATTTTTTTGCGTTCCAGCAGTTTTATTATCTCTTTTTTTAATTCGAAACCGCCGTGATCGCTGGCAATAGCAATCTTCATAATTCGACACCCCACATTATCGTGATTCTAGTTTTGTCAATTTATTATATAAAAAAATGGCCTGGCTTGTCTAGTTCTTTTCAAGCCTCTCCAGCACATTTTTCAACTTCTGCCTAATTTCATCCGCTACTCTGCGGTAAGTGTCCTCATTCCCTCCGTAAGGATCTGGAATATCCACATTTTCGTCTCCCGACTGCCCGGAGGAAAATTCTTCCAAAACAAAAACCCTCCCTTTGGCTTTAGGGAACCTGTCCAATATATAATCTTTGTGGCTTTTGGTCATGGTTAAAATTAAGTCCGCCTTTAAAAATTCTTCAGAAAACAGCCTAGCCTTGTGCGAAGAAATATCTATACCTTGCTCCTTCATAATCTTGATTGCATTGGGCGATGCAGGCATACCTTCCACAGCTGCTATGCCGCAGGATTCCACCATTATCTCGTTTTGCTTTCCCCGTTCTTCAAGGAGCTTCTTAAACAAAGCTTCCGCCATGCTGCTCCTGCATGTGTTGCCTGTGCAGACAAAAACAACCCTTTTCAAATGCATCACCCCTTATACTTTAATTATATTATACCCTGCCGCTTTGTACAGCCTGTTCATAACAGCAAGCCCCAATCCCTCTTTTGAAATGCCTTCTGCCAAAATTTCATCCACACCCATTCTGTCAAACTTTCTTAATACAGCAAAAAGGTTGGAAGATATTGTTAGGGGAGCGTTTCTGTCTCCCACTGAAATGACTATCGTATTCGGGTACCGATGCCGAGTCTGGGCGGTAGCCATTATCCCAACCCTTTTCCCCAAGTTTTCCATACCTTTTGCAAGTTCAATTATTTTTTCAATCTGGTGCTCTACAGAACCTTCTACCACGGTCATTCGGGCATGCGGAGCATAATGTCTGTATTTTTGCCCGGGCGAGCGGGGTTTCTGTCCTGGAAGAAGCCCTGGGTCGACTTCCACAGGCCCCAAGATATTCTCCAGCTCCTCTTTTGTAATGCCGCCAGGCCGGAGGATCAGCGGGACAGGGCCCGATAAATCCAGCACAGTGGATTCCACTCCCACAGGGCATGGGCCTCCGTCTAGGATCATGTCTATTCTGCCGTTCATATCCTCATATACGTCGCTAGCACAGGTAGGGCTGGGTTTTCCCGATAGGTTGGCGCTGGGCGCAGCTATGGGAACTCCTGCGGCTTCTATCAGTTCCAGAGCTATCCGGTGAGCAGGCATCCTTACCGCCACAGTATCAAGACCTGCTGTGGTCCCGGCGGGAATTACTGGCTTTTTTCTGAACAGGATAGTCAAAGGCCCTGGCCAGAAAACCTCCATCAAACGACCCGCTTCCTTTGGAAAATCTTCAACAATGTCTTGCAAATCGCCTATGGCCTTGATGTGAACGATCAGGGGATTGTCCTGAGGCCTCCCTTTGGCAGCATAAATTTTCTCAGCAGCATGTTCATCCAAAGCGTTCCCACCAAGGCCATAAACGGTCTCCGTTGGAAAAGCCACAAGCCCCCCTTTTTTAATTATTTCTGCAGCTTCTCGAATTTTTTCCTTTTCTGGATGCTGAGCGTTCATCAAAATTATTTTTGTCTTACCCATATGCCCGCCTTCTTTACAGGATTTTGAATAAAAGGGCACCTGTAATAAT
Organism: Tepidanaerobacteraceae bacterium; assembly: GCA_029982615.1. Lineage (GTDB taxonomy): Bacteria > Bacillota > Thermosediminibacteria > Thermosediminibacterales > Tepidanaerobacteraceae > JANLFP01. The sequence goes on from JARRBK010000026.1 coordinate 21,205, forward strand.
CCCCCATAAAAAACCGCCAGGCACAGCATCTTGTGCTATAAATACTTCAGGAAGAATCTCCGCGCACGTGGTGTATAACATTGCTCCCGCCGCAAACCCCAGAGAAACGGTAATCAGTATTGGTGAAACTCCGCCCACTGCCTGCCCCAAAAGGGTGCCAAATCCCATGGGGATTCCAGCAAGAGCTGCCCACAAAAAAGCCTTGGCAGATGACATCCCAGACATTTTAAAGGCTGCTGCAACTGCCAGGCCTTCTGGAATGTTGTGAACAGCTATGGCTGTGGCCAGCAAAAATCCAACTCCGCTTGATGCTACGTAACCACTGCCTATTGCCATCCCCTCGGGGAAGTTATGGCTTGCAATTGCCAGAAACAACAAGGAACCTGCCTTGCAAAAATTCTTTTCTGATGCACAGCAAAATCGTGTGAACTCTATTAAATCTTCAGAAGCTGTCAAAAACATCACACCTAATATTATTCCAATTAGGGTGTAAATCAAACCCGATATCATCACAGCTTCTGGCAACAGCTCCAGAAATACAGCTACTAGCATTATTCCGCCGGAAAATCCCAGAATGGCGTTCATTCTGCGCATCCTCACATCTTTCATAAAAAGCACATACAAGCCTCCGGCGCCAGTGCCCACCGTACCCACTGCAAACCCAATAAGAGTCACGCTCCATACAGCCATCCGATTCACCCCTACAGGTAATCTTATGCAGCAGCACGGCGATTATGATTAATATATAACTATGCCGATGACAGCGGAAAGCGCGATGATTATAAGGGGGTTTATTTTAAATAAATACAGCCCCGCAAATACCGCTAAAGCCACGGCAAAATCCTTCACTCCCGAAAAGGAATTTCTGCTTACTGAAAAGGCCGCCTGGACGATCAGAGCGATGACCGCAGGCCTCACTCCTTTGAAAAAGGCATCCAGCACCGGCAGGTTCCGGTATTTGTATATGAGCAGAGCCAGTATCAAAATTATCAAAAAAGACGGCGCCGTAACGCCGAGAGTTGCCGTCACGGAACCCCAGAATCCAGCAACCTTATATCCCACAAAAGTGGCCGAATTTATGGCTATAGGGCCGGGAGTCATCTGAGAAATGGCGATGACATCCAGAAACTCCTTCATCGGCAGCCAGTGGTGCACGTCAATGATTTCCTTTTCTATCAGTGGAATCATGGCGTATCCGCCGCCGAAACTGAAAGCTCCCACTTTAAAAAAAGCCCAGAAAAGTGCAATATATATCACTTGCGGTCACCGCCCTGTTTCGCGGTCTTCTTCAAAAAAATTCCTACCAGTCCCGACACCACAATCACCAGTATGGGGTGAACATCAAAAACAACCAAAGCCGCCAGGGAAAGCAAGGCTATTACGATGCCCGCCTTATCCCTGAAAGCGGCCTTCCAAAGATTGATAGCTGCTGCAAGGATCAGCACTACTATGGCGGGATATATGCCACAAAAAGCCTTTTTCACATATGGGTTCGCTTTCATGTCGGCATAAAAAGAAACCACACATAAAATTATTAGAAAAGAAGGCAGCACTGTGCCAAGGGTAGCTATGACCGAACCCAAAAATCCCGCCAATCTGTAGCCTATGTATATAGAAGAGTTTATAGCAACAGCCCCCGGGGCAGATTGAGTGACGGCAATAATATCAAGAAATTCCTCTTCCTTTATCCATTTTTGTTTATCCACCATTTCCACCTTCATAAGCGGAATCATGGCAAAGCCGCCGCCCAGGGTAAACGTACCTATTTTGAAAAAAGCCCAAAACATAATGAGCATTTCTTTTAGGGAAAGTTTATGATTCATGTGTTTCACCACCTGGAGGTTTCTAATATGACCTTGATGCACATACTACGCGGTCAAACCCTGCGTAATCTTTTGCAATGCATATCCTGCAAAAGCCCGCATCTTCCAACAACTTTCCTACAGCGGCAGCCTGATTCCATCCAATTTCGAAAACCACATGCCCCTGGGGCTTTACAAATTTCTGTACATTTAAAAGGATGCGCCGGTAAAAATCCAGGCCATCTTCTCCACCATTTAAGGCCAACTGCGGTTCATGTTTGACATCTTCTGGCAGATATTTCATTTCTCTTTCCGGAATATAGGGTGGATTCGAGACCACCACGTCAAAAGGCTCCACTTTTTTTTCTTCAAAGGGCTGCCATAAATCTCCCTTTAAAAAAAATACCCTATCTTCCACATGATGCCTGATGGCATTTTTTTTTGTATACTTCTCCGCCGCATCGGATATATCCGACGCAAACACGACAGCATCAGGGCGGTTTTTCGCCAGTGCCACGGCAATGGCTCCGCTGCCGCAGCAGACATCCGCTATGCGAGGGCTTTCAACGCCCTCCGCTGCCCGGAGAGATGCCTCTACCAAAAACTCGGTTTCGGGCCGGGGTATTAGTACTCCGGGCCCCACGGATATATCAAGGCCAAAAAACTCCTTGTGGCCCGTAATATATGCCACAGGCACATGCCTGCGCCTTAAATCCAGAAACCTTTCAAAGCGTTTTATATCCTCGTCAGCAAGCTTTTGCCTGCTGTTTACCAGCAACCTCAGCCGGTTCACCGATAGCGCATGGGCAAGTAAAAGCTCCGCATCCAGTTCTGGACTTTCAACTCCGGCTTCAATCAACCTTTTTCGGGCTATGACCAGTGCTTTTTGGACATTCATCGGGCCACCGGCTCCCGACTGTCGCCGGATTTTGCCAGTTTGCGCGCCTGATCTTCGGCTATGAGCGCATCTATAATGGGGTCCAAATCCCCGTTCAAAACACTCTCTAACTGATGAAGGGTTAAACCTATGCGGTGGTCTGTAACGCGCCCCTGAGGAAAGTTGTAAGTCCTTATCCTCTCGCTCCTGTCACCCGTTCCCACCTGACTGCGACGGTTTTCAGCAATCTCCTTTTCCTGTTCTTCCCGCATTTTTTCAAGGAGCCGGGACCTTAAGACCTTCATGGCCTTTTCCCGGTTTTTTAACTGAGAACGCTCATCTTGACAGGTTACCACTAAGCCGGTGGGAAGATGTGTAATTCTGACAGCGGAATCAGTGGTATTTACCCCTTGTCCGCCGTGTCCCGACGCCCTGTAAATATCTATGCGGAGATCCGCTGGGTTTATTTCCAAGTCAACCTCCTCGGCTTCAGGCAAAACCGCAACAGTGGCGGCAGATGTGTGTATCCGGCCCCCAGCTTCCGTAGCAGGTATGCGCTGCACCCGGTGCACGCCGGATTCGTATTTTAGGCGACTGAAGGCCCCCCGCCCCGAAATCTCCAATACCACTTCTTTAAATCCTCCCAATTCAGTGGGATTGGAGCTCATGAGCTCCACTTTCCAGCCCTTGCTTTCAGCATAACGGTTATACATTCTGAACAAATCCCCTGCAAAAAGTGCTGCTTCTTCGCCGCCGGTACCGGCCCTTATTTCCATGATTACATCTTTTTCATCATTGGGGTCTTTAGGAAGCAGCATTATTTTAAGTTTTTCTTCAAGTTTATCGCATTTTTCCTCGAGTGCTGCAATTTCACTTTTTATTAATTCTTCCATCTCGCTATCCCCGGAATTTTCCTTCAGCAGTTCCCGGTTCTCATTTATTTCCTTCAACACTTTTTTATACTCTCGATAACACGTAACAATTTCTTCCAAAGAGGCGTGTTCTTTGGTAAGTTTTCTCCATTCTTCCTGCCTGGAAATCACTTCAGGGTCGCTGATTTTATGAGTCAATTCATCATATCTTTTTTCGACTTCATCAAGCCTTTCTATCATATTTTTTACCACCTTCCCACCAAATGAAACTTAATTAAAAAGTGCTGGCTCAATCTTTATCTTGTATTTTGTTCATTCAGCCAATCACAATACACTTTTCAATGCTTCTAGCGCAACTTCGATCTGGGATTCATCCGGCTCCCGGGTAGTCAACTTCTGTAGCCATATGCCAGGTTTGTTAATAATGCTTACTACCGGAGAACTGCTCTTTCCCGCGAGCCTTATGAATTCATAAGATACTCCGGCCACCAAAGGTAATAATATAATCCTAGATATTATCCTCACCGCTATGCTCGGCCAACCCAATAATGAAAAAAGCAAAATACTTACGATCATTACCATCATAAGAAAGCTTGTGCCGCACCTCGGATGCAAAGTGGTATACTTTGCAGCATTTTCGCAGGTGAGCTTCTCATCATGTTCATAGCAGTGAACCGCCTTGTGTTCAGCACCGTGGTATTCAAAAACCCTTCTTACATCTTTCATCGAAGTAATGATGAAAAGATAGGCGAAGAAAATAAAAATTCGCAGCACACCTTCTATCATGTTGAGCCAAAAGGGGCTCTCGACATTTCCACCAATTATCTTAACTGCTGCGGTAGGGATTATAATAAAAAGCAACACAGCAAAACCAATGGCGAAAAGCAGCGCAAATGCAACATCCCTGCTAGAAAGTTTTTCTTCTTCATCCCCTACAATGCTGGCAGAGTAAGAGAGGGCCTGTATGCCTATTATGAGCATTTCCACCAGGGACAGCATCCCCCTGAGGATGGGCAATTTCAAGAATTTATATTTATCGGAAAGAGAGCGGTTTTCCTCTTTCTTTATAATTATTTCGTCATTTTTTCTGACGGCAATGGCGGTATACTTCGGTCCGCGCATCATAACGCCTTCTATGACCGCCTGACCGCCAATGCTGGGCTTTACCGGTTTCATTGAAAACCTCCCTGTAATACTAATAAAGGCTAGAGTGAAACTCTAACCTTTAAAGACTACTCCTGGTCTTTCAGACCGAATCTCTTCTTAAATCTTTCCACGCGTCCGCCGGTGTCCACCAGCTTTTGCTTGCCGGAAAAGAAAGGATGGCACTTGGAGCAAATTTCCACATGCAGCTCGGGTTTTGTGGACCCGGTCTCGAAGGTGTTGCCGCAGGCGCATTTCACTATAGCTTTTCCGTATTTGGGATGGATTCCTTCTTTCATCGTTTTCACCTCTCTAGCTTATTTCTATTTTA
>JARRBK010000068.1 GCA_029982615.1 Tepidanaerobacteraceae bacterium
ACACACCTCCCAGAATGTGCCGGTCAAAAGATAAGATTTTCGGTAAGTGTTTAAATGAGTAATTTTATTATATCACATATTTTAGATATATAAATATAATATTCTATTTTGAAATTAAAAAAACTTTACATATTTTGACGAGGTGCTAAAATGAATTTTAACAAACTATAAGTATTTAATTATTTTCTGGCATATTTCCTTAGAAGACGGAGGAGAGCAAATGGATCGTTCTTTTATTTATAAGAAATGATATTTCGAGGCTTATCGTGACATTTCCCAAAAGGTCGAGGAAGCCATCGAATCCGTATTGAAAATAGACGTTACCATCCGCGATATGCTGCGGATAGCCGGAACGGGAAGATACAGGGAAAATATAAATGAAAAAATAGAGAGAAGAACGGCTTTTGAAAAATGTTTGATTTCCGGCAAGCCGCAGATAATAGTCGAAGAAGAAAAAAGCAATCCGGCCTGCCTGGATTGCCCAAAAAAAATTCATGTTTTGAAAAAGCCGAAATATGCGTGCCCATTTTATATAAGAACAAACCTGTCGGGGTAATAGGAATCATTGCTTTTGATGATGAACAGAAACAAAAAATAATCTTCAACGGGGAAATATACATGAATTTTATACAGAAGATGGCATCCCTGCTGGAGGCAAAGTATTCGGAAATTCAAATGGGCAAAGAGAATCAAAGATTATCCTTGAGACTTATGAGCATTTTGAATACTATTGACGAGAGACTTATAGTTTATAACGGCAGGGGAGAAGTCCTGCACAGGAATGCTGCCCTGGACCGGTTGTTCAAAGAAATGGCTGTCGGCCATATGCGGCTGCGATGTGGCGGCGGGTATAGGGGCGAACGTCGGCGTGGTGTATCTTCTGGGCGGGACCGTCGAACAAATGCTGTGATCTGTAAAAAACATGGTGGGTTCAATTTCGGGAATAATCTGCAATGGAGGCAAGGAAGGATGTGCGTACAAACTGGCCCTGGCGTCGGGATGGGTCGTCGAAGCTGCGCTCTTATCCTTAAGTGGAGCCGCCGCCGATGCAAAAGATGGGATTCTGGCGCAGGATTTCAAACAGCTTATCAGGAACCTGGGATATGTCTGCAATCCGGGGATGATTCAAACGGATGATGCCATTTTGCAGGTGATGCAGGGCTAAGACAGGACACGAACTGCTGCGGGATTTCAACGCCAGGGAATATGGATATCCCGAAGGCGGGTGGCTCCCGGATCAGAAGTTAACCGTGGAACAGGCGATATACCTTTTCACAATGGGGCCTGCCTACTGTAAATTATGAAGGAAATATCAAAGGATCGATTGTTGCAGGAAAGTTGGCGGACCTGGCGGTCCTATCCGAAGATATTTTCAATATCGCCCCAGATGAGATTAAGAATATAAAAGTGGAAAAAACTTTTGTGGACGGGAAACTGGTGTACGAGCAAAATTAATGTCGTATCACACATAGATAAGGAAATATATGGTTTATGTCTCAAAGGGAATTGAAAAAGCAGGAGTAGGATGCTCCTGTTTTTTTTTTGTGCACAATTGAGCGAAAATTCTTCGGGAGGATATTTTTCCATTACTGTTCTTCGGCGCTAAATCGAGAATAATGCAAATACCCTCGCTGCACTTCATCCTCTTTGAAAATATTTGCCAGATGGTTTGCGGAAAGTTTTGGAGTCAAAACGCTTACCGCTGGAAGAACGATTAGAGGAATTAGCATGGCGGCCGAACCGATCATCGGAATTAACGAAGAATTCATTTTATAGTATACGGACAGACTGACAGAAAACAAAACTCCTGTAATCATTCCGGCCCATGCACCCGTTTTGGTGGCTCCTTTCCAGAAAAGCCCGTATAGATAAGGTGCCAGAAAGGCTCCGGCAACAGTGCCCCAGGAAAGAGACATAAGACTCAGAATAAATGTAGGTTTTAAGGCGATATATGCTGAAAGGGCGATGAACAATAAAGACAACCAGCGCATGAGTGACATGGTGCTTTTTTCGCTCATCTCAGGCCTGAAAAACCCCTTCATCAAATCAATGGCTATGGAGGAACTTGACACAAGTACCAGCGAAGCCAGTGTGGACATGGAAGCCGCGAGAACCAGAAGAAGTATTAAGACCGCTGCAGCTTCAGGGAGAGCCTGGCGTATCATCAAAGGCATTATAAGGTCGAAATTTCCATTGGGAAGTTCGTCGTTGAAAAATACCCGGCCGAAACTCCCTGTAAAATAGGCTCCAAAGGCGGTAATCAGAGAAAAAAAGGTAGATACGATTTTAGCCGGCTGTATTGCTTTGACATTGTTTATTGCATAAAATTTTTGCACCATCTGGGGCATACCCCAGGCACCCAGACTGGTTAACACGACCAGAGAAAAAAGCCCTAAAGGATTTGGGGGATTAAAAGGCCGGACCAATTGAGAATTTATCTGTCCAAGCCTGGCGATGCCGGCGCCGATACCTCCTATATGGGGATCCGCTATAATAAAGCAAACCAGAAGCACAACTCCGGTCAGCATTATGATCCCCTGGACAAAATTTGTAAAGGCTACGGCCAGATAACCGCCCATAACCAGGTATACGGCTGTCAGCACGGCAATTATTGCCAGCGCAAGACTAAAAGGAATATTGAATATTTTTTCAAAAAGGTAGCTCAATCCCATATAAACAGAAGCCGAGTAAGGTACGAGGAAAATAAAAATAATTAATGCCGCCAGTATCTTAAGGCCGGGGCTGTCGTAGCGCTTGGCGAGAAAATCCGGCATGGTCAAAGCGTTGAGCCGCATAGTCATGCTGCGGGTGGGGTTGGCAAGAACATGCCAGGCCAGATAAGTGCCTATCAGGGCATTTCCTGCCACAATCCATAGAGACGATAATCCAAAACCCCAACCTACTTTTCCGGCATATCCTATGAAGATTACCGCGCTGAAGTATGTAGTGCCATAGGCAAATGCCGAAACCCAGGGCCCTATTGAGCGGTTTCCGAGAAAAAAATCGTTTACATTGCTTACTTTTTTCATACTCAGGTAACCTATGGCTACCATGACAAAGACATAGATGCCGATTAATACGAACTTCATTTTTACCATCCTTCCATCCTACATTTTTACAAAAATTAAAATCACAGGACTTTAGGGTCTTCTCGTCTTACCGTTATACTGTCCTCCAGTCCCTGTATGATTTAATTTATGATATTAAAAAAATAACAGTTTTTATGGTAAATGTCAATAATGCTGCCAGTTATGTAGAATTAGAATTTTTTAATCCCGATTTAAGCTTTTTGGTTTATAAATTGGTTTGCCGTTATGAAGGAAGTTAATATTTAACTTTTACCAGCCTCCAGGCGGTTTTATCTATGCGCATGTGGTCATATACGGTATCGGAGGATAGAAAAATCGCGCTACTGTTATCGATTAGACGGGGGAGAATCAACCAGAGCTGAGTTTTATTGATAGACAATACCGGCTCCCGAGTAAAATGGATGCTGTTTTTTACATACATTGTCTTTATCGTATCTGCTGATGCATCTATCATTCGTCTTACGAAGGCCTCCAGGAAACCCTGGTTAATCTTGAGTTGAGATTTATACTGCTTAATAGCAACATATTTTGTAGTTTTATTTTTTTCACTCATGGGTAAATAATTCCATTTCACACCGATATTTTCCAAAGATTTAGGAGGATTCAACTGCAATTTTGAATCATATATCCAGGGCCATGGGAAATCACTTCGATGAACGAGATATGTCCATTCTTTAACCCTGCGGTGTTGCAATGTAAGTACATATTTGACAAAGGCATTGGTGGCCCAATGGTCATGATGTTCATCGTTGGGGTCAGGATATACAATGTCAGTAGGATTAAATGTATTGAATATTTCAGAAAGGTTGTTAACAACATTGGCTCCGCAATAGGAAGCTGATTTTTCATAACTAAAAGGATACGGTGATTTAACAATACCGTTTAAGCCACGGTGTAGATTGTTATAATCCCAATTTATTTGCCACATGCCGTTGGTGCCGCCGTCAGGATAGCCCAGAAAAATCACGTTTTGTTCGGGAACGCCAAGCAGCTTCATGACGTTTACGGATTCATCATGCCGCATTAATCCTAGCTTTTCGGTAAAAGGCGGTAGGTATTGTACCCACCGCCTGATGTTTTATTTAATATTATAATGTAATTAAAGTTAGAAAATAATTCCCGCTATTAGGATTAATATTAAGGAAACACCCCATCCTATGGTGGTAGGTATGGACCATGTCAGCGTTTGTTCCTAACCTGTCCCAAGTGCCTCCTGCACCGGTTACCAGAATTATTATACCTGCGGAACTAACGCCTTCTTCCACCCTTTTAATTACTTCATCCCGAGTAAGCTTTGGAGTTAAGCCATATATGGCTATTATAAGACCAATTCCTACTGCAATTACGGGGTTGCCGAGAAATATAAGATATTGAGCCCATAGTTGCTTTAATTTAAGTGCGGATAAAACCGTATTGAAGATTATTAATATTACGGGTATGACAATCGGAGCAAAGGACATGAAAGTTGAAGGAAGGTCAGGCCTTTCTCCTATGGGAATTTCCACTGATCCAGAAGGCTGAAATTCCGGACGTTCCCAACCACTACCGTCCTCTTTCGGAACCTGGTATATTTTTTTCCGAGCCATTGGGCATAGAGTACCCCTGCCACCGTTACGGGGATTGCAAATAAAAGGCCTGCCAGTATCATGCTGCCCACATCCACCTTAAAAATTCCTGCTACCGCTAGAGGACCGGGGGTAGGCGGGACGGCATGATGGGTGGCCACAAGACCGATGGCCAGAGCCACGCCCAGAGTCAATACGGACTTGCGGGTTTTCATGGAAAGGGCCTTTGCCAGGGGTGAAAGAATCACAAAACCCGAATCACAGAAAATAGGTATGGATACCACATATCCAGTGGCTGCCAGGACCCATTCCTCCTTGCCCCGGCCGAGGTATTTCAAGAAAGTGTAGGCCATGCGTTCCGCAGCACCCGACACTTCCAGTAATCTTCCCATCATGACGCCAAAACCAATGACGATGCCAATACTGCTCAAGGTATTGCCAAAGCCGGTAGTTATTGATTTGGCCACATTGATGTCGCCGACAGCCGGCGGCATACCGCCAATCAAGCCTGTCAGTGACGCCGCAATAATGAGTGCGGGAAAGGCATGGATTTTTGTCTTTAATATGAGGTAGACCAGAACGGCCCACACCAATAATAAGTCCCAGTATCATCTGAGCTCCGGGAGCGCCTGTCATAAGATCCTCTCCTTTACAACTTATTTTTGGATTTTAACCGTAAAAGCATAATCTCCCGCCACCTTGATGGCTTCTTCCATACTCACCGAACTCGCGATTCCCTTTCCGGCGATATCAAAGGCGGTGCCGTGGTCTACCGATGTCCTTATGAAGGGAAGACCGGTGGTAACACTTACGGTCCTTTCAAAATCCAGCATTTTTGCTGCAATATGGCCCTGATCATGGTACAGGGAAAGGACTGCGTCAAAGCGGCCGAGGTTTGCCAGGTAGAAAACCGAATCTGCAGGAACCGGCCCTTCCACCTTTACACCTTC
>JARRBK010000027.1 GCA_029982615.1 Tepidanaerobacteraceae bacterium
GGAAGGGGCTCCATCCAACACAGAATGGTCAGATGACTGTTTAATCCATTCGCTTGACAAAAACCCTATAACAGAATTGTGAGAACTGCCGTACATTCTGGTGATAATACCCCAATTAAACATCCTGATAATATTTTCTATAGACGCAGAAATCATGCTGCTATCTCACCCTGTAATCAATTCATTGATAATAATGAAACTACCTAAATTAATGCATTATCTATATTTATTTCATTAGTTTCTTGTAACTGTGATTGTAAATAATATCATTCAAAAATCTTTTTTGAAAACTCGAATATTTGGTTATCTAAATTAAAGTTAAAATTTGATGGTACCTTACTGTCTTCTAAACATTTCATACAATAGTTCTAATAGGTTCACCAAAATATTCTATGTTTGATACATCCTTTGTTTCCTTCGGTGTTGCCGTAAGCCCTATTTGGGTGGCAGGAGAAAAGTATTCCAGGATTTCCCTCCAGGCGGAATCTTCCTTGGCTCTTCCCCTATGGCACTCGTCAATAATGACTAAATCAAAAAAGTCTGGTGAGAACTGCCTATATATATTTTTAAATTCCTCTGCACCTGAAATTCCTTGATATAGGGCTAAATAAATTTCATGGGCTTTATCTATTTTTCTGTTGGTGATTTTCGTCATTTTATCCCCAAAATACTTAAAATCATTTGTCATCGCCTGATCTACTAAAATATTCCTATCGGCTAAAAATAGAATTCTCTTTTTAGCCCTGGACTTCCAAAGTCTATAGATGATTTGACTCCATAGTTCTTCGGGAGATGGAAATTGGTTAAGCGGTATTTCTCTCTCTTTGCTGCCTTCACTAATAGTTCTGTCATGTTCCAAAAATGCATCCCCGTTACTTGAAAAAACAAAAGGGATATCCAGAATCTCTGCATATTTCAAAGCCTGCTGCATACCAGCCCCTACTGGATGCTTATTGTCTTTTGCTTCTATAATAGCAAGAGGCAGATTGGGTTTATAATACAGTATGTAATCCGCCCTTTTTTTCTCTCCTCTGGTAACCAATTTCTTTCTGACTATGATTCTTCCATCAGTAAAGGATACTTCTTCTCTAATTTGTTTTTCTAAATCCCATCCTGCATTAGTTAGGGAAGGCGTTATGTACTTGGAGCATATATCTCTTTCAGATAAATCTTTCTTATCCACACAATTCACCTCTGCTCCCACCTATTACTTTTATTGAAACAATTTCACATTAATATTACTATAAATAGTCATCAATTCAAAGGACCAATGGGTGACTTATTTATTCACTTCATGATTTAAGAAATGCTGATTCTTCAATATAATCCTTTCTTCTACGCCATTTATTATAAATAAAAATTAATTTTCTCCTGTCAAAAACAGGTCTTGCCTTAATAAGTATCCGATGATGATTGGGGCAAATAATAACTCACGGTCCCGTACCAACACCGTCAATCCTCCAGCCGCTTTTTTCAGATTCTTTCTTCAATATAACAAATCTCGTCCCAATTCCATCATCTGCTGTTATTATTTTTTTGAAATCAAAATCAACTTTTACCTGATACTCCAACACCCCTGGTTCATTGTTAAATCCCTTTAACTCTTTTATTTCCAACAATTTTGCGCTATTAATGTTATAGTCAATTTTATCCTCATCCTTATTGAAAAGGTATTGGTTGTTCATATTAGTTGATAAATGCTGCGATAGATTTTTCCTCGTCATACATGCCCATACCATTTTTATGTCGTGTTTGTCTAATGCCTTGAAATACTCTCTAATAATATCCTCTGGCTCCATTTTGGATAACTTGATTTCCAATTCATCCTCATAATCAATATAATCTGCAATCCATCCATCCCATTCCTTACCCGTAATATCTTTCAAACTCTTCCTATCAAGAGAACATGCAAAAGAATCGTGCCTTCCAGCATCGATGTATGCTCCAATAATCTCATCATTATATTTAAGAACAATACCTCTTGCATCCCTTCTTGGCTTCATAAATTCAGGAAGTGATTCCCTCAGCCTGTAAATCTCAACTATTACTTCCTTTCCGAGATAATCAGTAAAATCAAGCCCAATTTGTTTGGATAGTTCATTATTATAAGCCCAATATATCTTTACTGGATATTCTCCTGCCTTATGTTTAAGACTTTCAGGTAATTTCTCTTTTAAAGTGTTTATTCTATAGTCAACAGTCCAGTTATACTTGCCAAATAGTTGCAATATCTGCTGCTCTATATTAGTATCAGGATTTGTATACTCGTTTAAATCCGCAACATATCTAAAAAAACTATAATCTGGCTCAACCTTTTCCCCATCTTTCTCTATGTACCCTATCTCATAGAGAGCATCGTATGCAAATGTAATCTCTTTTTTGCTGCCCTCTGCTTCTGTAATAACCAACTTATTATTTTTACGGGCCATTCCACTCATCTTGCTTATTTTAGATTCGTCCGTCAATGGTTTGCTTTCCTCTATCATTGACATAATGTCATTTATCATCTTAGAGTCTTTAATTAATATAGGTTTTACCTCATTCCAGTAAGGTCCATTCGTATCGAGGATAAGTTCAATCTTTGTAATATCCTTAGTCCTGTCAGTAGTTCCATGCTCCTCATCCACAACCTTATCTTTTTGTGTCTCTTGCTCTAAAGAAATTTGACTGTTTTGAACTGCACCACAGCCTATCAGAAAAAGAATTATTGTTGTTATCAATAAAATTATTGCATATCGCCTATACAAACCTATCACCCCTATTTCAGCAATTCCGCATTATCAATCCATGAAACAAAATCCAGCGTCTACAACCTTATTTCTCTACCACTTTTCCCGTAAAATCTCTTCACGCTTCTTCTGAAATTCTTCTTCAGTAATCAGCCCATCTTCTTTTAGCCTGTTCAGTTTTCTAAGCCTCGTTTCAAAATCACCACTTACAGATATTGACTGATTATTCGTCTCTGCATTGGCTCCAGTGTCTATGTCTATCTCCCATGATGCAACACCTTTGTCGCCAAAAAAGTTATATGCTTGAAGACCCGTTATACCAACTGCAATCAGTGTCCAGAATATACCGAACAGACCTACACTGGGAATTACCACAAATAACCCAATAAACACAAAAACAATACCTACTATCATACCGAACAATGATGCTGGCTTACTTGGTTTAACTCTTATTCCTTTTGACATAAAACCAACTCCCTTTAAATAATCGATTTTTTCCAATTACATATACATGTAATATCGGCCTTTTCTACCTTTCGCTTCTCGTTTTTATTATCTACAATACATTTTACACCAATCGCCCCTGTATCTGAACTATAATTTGACCATTCAAGTCAAATTGTTCAGGCTGAAGCCATTACATCATCAAATAATGAATATATTAATAATAGGCAAATACCTATTCCCGATACTACTAACCTTTAAAACTAACTACACTAATTTTATTCGATAATTGTAACTAAAATCCTTTTACATTCCTAAATTTCTCCATAAATAAAGTACATACCACTTAGGTATGCACTTTATAATATAGGTATTAACAAATGAGTAATAGTGCAGCGAACAATTGTTTCAAAATACTATAATCCATAATATTGCTCATAATCATCATCTAACTCTTCACTTTCTTTTTCTCTTTTTTCTATTTTGTCAAGCCATTCATCTCTAATTCTGCTTTCCTCTGCATAAAACGTTAAATAGTCTATTTTTAATTCATCAATATCAATACCATTTTCCTCACAATACTTGTATTCATCCATACTTTTAGGTATTTCGTTTTCTATACCAGAAAATAATTCATTTCTTGGATAATCCGCATTTGCGTCAACTGTATATAAGTCCATAAAATCATCATCTTCATCAAATTGCCCAGTAGTATAAGTAGCACCGCATATTTTACCAGTACGCAGGTTTATCTGTGCTGTCCCTCTACATTCATTTCCATAAGTAGCGTAGTATGCTTCACTCACAACTTCTCTGATATCTATTTTTTAGAATGTTTCTTATATTATCATAGTTAATTATAAGCATACACCTCCAAACTTCAAATTTATCGTCTGTTTTTTCCAAAAGGGGAATATAATAAATTTATTCCCTTTTTGAAAGAATATTCGGTTATATGTCTACTTAATTATATCCAAAGTACTCATAGCATTTTGGACCAACTTCCTGTAAATACCAATGAAACTCATTATTGAAAGTCCAACTATCATCCGCCTAATGGCCATCCTACTTATAATTGGTAATAAAAAAACTGCCTACTTAGTTAAAGTAGACAGTTGAGCAAAGGAGAATGATTTTATGACAAAGCCACTTTTAGATTGGACACATTCTAAGCATAATTGAATATCTATGTCAAGTATTTTTTCTGCTGCATCTATAATATATATGTTATTATTGGGTAAGAAAATTATCTTTAATAATTACTATCATATTATGCAGTTCCTCATTCCAAGACCCCTATCCCCTTTAACCTATAATCCATTCCTTTTAACCTATAATCCCCCTGCACCTGCTCTGTTTCTATTTTAGAATCACTTTTTTACTCCTTAACCCTTAAAAACATTTCTACCCCCATTTTTGACTAATCAAGTATGCAAAACCTACCTATTTGCTCCGTTTCTCATGCCAAAAGAATGACTTCTAAGAATTCATTCTTATTAGTTTTCTATATAAGAGTAACGATTCTAAATACCACTTTTAACCTCTGATTTTAAATACCAGAAATATAATAATATTATCCTTTTAAAATAAAGACACTTTATACAAAAATAAAATAGAGGAAATAAATTGCATAGAGCAATAACTTCCTCTATTTTACCCACTTATTAACTACTCCTAGAATACCTGTATTTAAAGATATCATATAGCATATTATTTGTAAAGGGTTTGCCTTTGTATTCAATTATCTACCAAATCTTAGTTCCTTATAGTTCCATACATTTCATTCCAGTTCGTTTGGGGACTATGTAATATGGAATAAGGAATTAGGAGAAAGGGGTAAGGAGGAATAAGGCTTAACCTAAGGAAATTTATGGCTTATTCAATATCTCTCCACCTATACTTTTATCCAAGAAAAAAAGCAGGGAGTCTGGAACTTCACTGCTCATAATGGTTACAGATTATTAAACATATCGAATATGGTGTCAGGTAATTCATGCTGAATACAATCATCACTATCTTTTCTGCTGTTCTCTATAGTAATTCCTCCGCATTCTGCTATTGCCTCCTTTACAGCCTGTTTTACTGCTTCCTTGTCAAGAATTCTATCCCCTTTTTCCATGAAACTTAATACTGCCTTTATAACATAATCTGTTTTATATTTCTGTTCAGAAAGTATTCTATATACCTTCAAGTCATCCTCTCTATATCTATGGAAAAAGAGAGGTTTATTCGTTTTGCATACTTCCCCCTCCTGTAAAAACTGTAGGATTACGGAATTCGAACCCATACTCTTCAATTTTGGCTAATATGTTTTCTACATACTCTTCTGACATCACTTTAATCATTTCCTTAATGTCAGCCTCAAAAAGAACAGGCTCTTTTCCTATGATAATATCCTGTATCTGAGTTTCCGTTAGTCTGATATTTGCTTTTAGAAGTTCCTGCTGTATATTAGCAATTAATGTAATGATTCCGTTGGGAAGTGAGTAACATGATGAAACATCAATTATTCCATTCTCCACCTTAAAGAAATCAATTATCCACCAATATCAATAACATTGCATAGAAGATTTCTGTAACTGTTAAACACCGTTATCAACGCGGAATACCCTTGAGGATAAGTACGGCAATCAACTATATTGATTGCATAATCCTTTTTGTTAAAATTAAACTTTATATCCCGCCTTAAAAAATATTCTCGAAACTTTTTCTTAAGAATTCCATAATTGACAATCGGGAGCCCTACTCCCAGGATTACATCTACCTCACCTTCTACTCCTGCTTTATTTATCGCATCTGCAATTGCAGGCAAAGACAATATGAAAGCATCCTGATTGACTGTCTTACCATTTGAACACTTAATCTACTACTCCCGATACTGTAAAACTTACCTTCATAAATTAACAAGTTGCTTGTTGAGATTGGTTCATTATTAGATTTATTGAATCCCGCCTCACTGATATAACCTTCACTCGTTTTTATGCATTTATTACCATTGTCTAAACCTAATAAAAAAGTCTTTTTACAAAAAAATTGCTTACCAATTAGCAGTATGGAGGCTCTCAATCATGGTATTGCGAAATGCCTTATTATCAAGACGATTATTTTATATTAATTCTTTTAATATAAAATCAAGTATTTTTTATTATTGTCTATTGATATCTTTTAATCCTTAAGCCATTTATCCTTTATCCTCCTTGAATCCTAATCAAAATATATATGTATTTTAGTAAATCCCATAAAAACCTTGATATTACTGTACTTAAATAGATTTTAAAGCAACAAAAATTGATTTAGGATATAAGTTATTAAGAGACTTTAAAAGCCTAAAAGTATGGCAGAAATCAGCAGAATTAGCAAGTGAAATATATAAAGTTATTAGGAAGTTTCCAAAGTTTGAAACCCACATAATTGTATCTCAACTCCTAAGGGCGTGTACTAGTATTTATGCCAATATCGCAGAGGGCAACACACAATTATATAAAAGCAGAGAATACTATCACTACAATCTCGCCCTCGGGAGTGCAGGGGAGACCCGTAACTTCCTTGCCATAGCCCTAATGAATAAATATATAACAAATTCTATTACTCATTCAAAAGTTCCTTCAATATTGCTTTAGATTCCTTCGGAAGTATTTTAATAAAGTGTTCCAGTCCGATGTTGTATACAAGGGCAATTATCATATTTTCCCGTTCTCTTAAATCTGCCAGTGCCTGTCCATCAAAAAGTTCCAATTTGTTTTCGTATGGAGTATGCTGAGCCCACTGCTCACAAGTGAGCCTCTGTGGTTCTTTAAGAGGTATTAGTTCTTCCTTATCTTGTGGCGGCGTAAAATATTCAAGCGCATTTTCTACCCATTTTATAAAGTCCCGCTCTTCTGGAATTTTACCGCCATTTTCTGCTATTTGCTGATTAACAGTGTCTCCTGCTATTTTTCTAATATCTTCTTTGCCATCAAAAACCCTCATTACTGCATCCTCAGGTAATTCAATGGTTTGTAGCACTTGTTTTACAGTAAAACCTATTTCCTTTAATTTCT
This sequence comes from Tepidanaerobacteraceae bacterium, assembly GCA_029982615.1. Taxonomy (GTDB): domain Bacteria; phylum Bacillota; class Thermosediminibacteria; order Thermosediminibacterales; family Tepidanaerobacteraceae; genus JANLFP01. The sequence continues at coordinate 7,214 of JARRBK010000027.1, forward strand.
TTACAATTTGCAGTGTACAAGACATTTCTCCTGTTAACTGACCTATTTTTCGTCCTTCTTCATACATATCAATTCCCATATGCCTTTTCCTCCCTAAAGTTCATAAGCCGCAATATATAAGAAAGGCTTCCCTTTTGAAGCATTTTGAATATCAATGTAGCCTTTCTTGAAATCCATTACGGAAAGTTTATATTAAGGTAGAATTATACTTTTCTATGGATTATAAAAAATGCAGTATTAAATATTAACTGCACTTATTTCATGGATAACCCTTTGTCTATGGCCTCCTGAATTATTTTGTGGCAGCACTTACCTAAGGGGTTATTCTTTTCACATTGGGCATTTTTCATCGCCCCTGTGATTTCTATAATATCCTTAACTGTTTTTGCACCATGTTTTATTACAGCATCTATTACCTGTTCCTCTGTAACTTTGCTGCAGTAGCAGGCATATTTAGGATTAGCGTCTTTTTTAAACCATATAGGCAGTTTCACTTGCTGCTTTTCAAACTTAACACCTGATTCTGGATTATAATAAATAATATCACATTCTTCATTCATGCATATATAATTCTGTATCTCCAACCAATTCTGTCAGCGTATCAATCACCAAATGCTTTACTGTAATATTTTTTACTTTGATTCCCGTTGTTTTACATACAGGACATGTATCGTCATTTTCTATTTTATGAGATGGCTCTTTTCCACCACAGCAGCAGGTATTTATTTTTTCATTTGTCATTTTTACTTCCCTCCGATATAAATTATAAAATACATCTTTTTCATTAAATCTACCCAAAAATTATATCATTACATCTGCAGCATCTTCCATCCGCTGCCTATAAAATAGATTGAAAATGCTACAATAAATATACCCAACAATAAAATAATCCAGCGATACACTGCATCACTTATCAGTTTCTTTCCTCTGGAAAATGCTATGGAAATTGCTGAATACCACACAAAGTCCGATAAAATATGTCCTATAAAAAAGAACAAAACACCAATTAACCCTAAAGTATAAGACTGGCGTATTGATTCCATCCCCGTTGACGCCCACCAGAGAATGAAGTAGGGATTAGTAGCGCTTACAAGTGCTCCTGCCAATACAAGATTTCTCTTTCCTGCGCTATTTCCTGCTCTTTGGTTCTCCAGAGAAACTGACTTATTTATGCCGGACTTTATCATTCCATACCCCATCCATGCAAGAAAAGCCCCGCCAAATAATCCGATAAATCCTGCAACTGTCGGATTAGAAAAGAAATCTTTAAGTCCGAATGTCATGATGATAATTAATATAAGTTCTAGGATTCCATGTCCTAATACTGTCAAAGGTCCTGCTGTCCACCCTTTTTTAAGACTGCCGTCAATCGTTACCCCCAACATAGGCCCAGGCATCATTGCTCCTGAAAAGCCTATTAAAAAAGCACTGATGAAAATTCCCCACAAAACCATGTAATTAACCTCTCTTATAGCCAAAATACCTTACTATCAGCATCGACTTCCCTTTTTAATATCCATGACCATGAACATAATAACGATAAATTTTCATTATTGCTTTAATTTCATTTTAATAAAATTTTACCGTTTATGAAAGCATTATTCTGTTTAAGAACTAACTTTATTCTTATAGAGTCAACTTTATTATTATAGAATTGACTTTATTATCATAGAACTTACTTTATTATCACAGAGCAAACTTTATTATTTATTGATTTTTCCTTATTCCTTATCCCAAAAAATCCTTACCCCTAACTATGTATATTTAAAATAATCTCCACTCCATCCACACCCTTCAAACCCTTGATTTTCCTATTGTATACACATAAAAAACTCATGTCAAAACCCAACACACCTCAAACCCTTGTCCCATCTATCCTTAACCCTATTCTTCTAATTACTTCCAGATAAAAAAGTCATGTCAAAAATCACCCTATTTCCTTGTTCCTTTCTCCTAATAATTTCCTATTTTTACTCTCATTTTAGATAAAAAAGTCGTGTCAAAAGTAAGGATAAATAGGGAAAAGTTTCAAGGGAAAAGGGGAAAGTTTAATCAATTGTTAATTTAAAAAAAACTCTTTCCATTTCCAATCCCTCAAACCCGCATAAAATCTACATGGAATTTTATGGGAGGTAATAAAGTTTTTCCGTGAAGCAACTATATTTCTACTAAAATTTCCCATACACCTTTCAAATTTGTGCGAAAAAAGTCTTTCCAAATGGGGCAGGGTCAAGAATGAAAGGAAAAAGGGATAAGTGGCGTAAACCTTGCTTTTTCAAGGCCTTACCACTTATCCCTTTGCTACTCTGTGTGGACTTGTTCCTTAATCCTTTTCCCTTATTCCTTCCTCAACGGAACCACTTTTTTCGCATGGGTGAGAGGATTAAATGAAAAATACAACAGCTTCGTTTGCGACTACGGCCTTTATTCCACCGTGACGCTCTTTGCCAGGTTCCGGGGCTTATCCACGTCGCAGCCGCGGGCGACGGCGGCGTAATAGGCCAGAAGCTGCATGGGTATTACCGTGAGGATCGGTGACAAGAGAGGATGTGTTTTGGGGATATAAATCACATCATCCACAGATTTTTTAATTTCCTCATTTCCCTCATTGGCTATGGCTATGACATACCCATCCCGGGCCTTGACCTCTTTAATGTTGCTCAGGGTTTTTTCAAAGAGGTGTTCCTGGGTTACCGGAGCAATCACGGGAACGCCTTCTTCTATCAGTGCTAAAGTGCCGTGTTTCAATTCTCCGGCCGCGTATGCTTCTGCATGGATATACGAAATCTCTTTGAGCTTCAAAGCGCCTTCCAGCGATAGGGGATAATCCAGTCCTCTGCCGATATAGAATACGTCTTGATGCTCTGAAAGCTTTCTGCCGAGGGTTTTCAGGGTGTCTACAGAGTCAAGTATGGTTTTCGCCTGCTCCGGAAGCTTTTTCATGGCTGTGGCTATTTCCCTTATCGTATCTTCAGAGATAGTGCCAATGGTTTTTGCTATATAGAGCGCTATAAGGTCCAGCGCTATAAGCTGGGTGCTGTAAGCTTTTGTGGAAGCCACGGCTATTTCCGGACCGGCCCAAGTGTAAATAATGTCGTCGGCTTCGCGGGAGACGGAGCTTCCCACCACATTGGTGATGGCGAGCACTCTAGCACCCAGTTTCCTGGATTCCCGAAGGGCAGCCAGGGTATCCGCCGTTTCTCCGGACTGGCTTATTATTATGACCATGGTATTTTTATCTATCATGGGGTCCCTGTAGCGGAATTCCGACGCGATGTCCACTTCTACGGGAATGCGGGTCAGTTTTTCTATGATGTATTTCCCGACCATTCCTGCATGGTACGCGGTACCGCAGGCAACGATGAATATCTTCTTAATGCTTTGCAGGTAATCTCTTCCGAGATGCACATCGTCGAGTTTAATCTCGCATTTCTCCAGGAATATCCTGCCTGCCATTGTATCTTTGAAAGCTTTCGGCTGCTCGTGTATTTCCTTTAGCATGAAGTGAGGGTAGCCGCCTTTTTCTGCTGCTACGGCATCCCATTTTACTTCGAAGACGGGTTTTGCCACAGGATTTCCTGTAAAGTCGGTCACTTCCACTTTGTCTTTCGTTATCTTCACCATTTCTCCGTCTTCCAGGATATAAACTCTGCGGGTATGCTGCAGAATTGCCGGAATATCCGATGCGATGAAGTTCTCTCCTTCGCCGAGCCCTGCGATGAGCGGGCTTGATTTGCGGGCGGCCACTATGGTGCCGGGCTCCCGCCTGGAAATTACTCCCAGTGCAAACGAACCCTCCAACCTGCTTATGGTTTTCTTCAGAGCTTCAAACAGGTCGCCGTCATAGTAATGTTCAATCAGATGGGGAACCACTTCAGTATCTGTCTCGGATTTGAACACATGGCCTTCCGACTGCAGCCACTCCTTCAGCTCCTGGTAATTTTCGATGATACCGTTGTGAACCACTATAAAATCGCCGGTGCAATCAGTATGGGGATGGGCGTTCACATCCGACGGCTTGCCATGGGTCGCCCAGCGGGTGTGGCCGATGCCTACACCGCCTTCGGGATATGCGCCGCCGAGCTTTTCCTCCAGCACTTTTATCTTGCCTTCGGTTTTTATAAGACTGGTATGCCTGCAGTTATGGATGGCTATGCCCGCCGAATCGTAACCTCTATATTCAAGCCTTTTCAGGCCGTCCAGCAAAATCGGAGCCGCCTGTTTTTCTCCCACATAACCTACTATTCCGCACATGGTTTCTCCTTCCCTTCTCAATTATATTTTCAAGGTTCAACCGTAATTTTGGCAAAAAACCGCCTTCCGGTATATAACAGCTTTCTTTAGCAAATACCGGATGTATACAGTGTTTAATATAGAATATTATAATCTGCCGAAATCCTTTTGTGCCGGCGATCGCTCGCCGGTTTTGTGGATTTCTGACGGTGGCAGGCCACCGTGGGGCATCCGCCGAACATTTCGATAAACCCCATCCTCGTCAGCTTTACCGCCCATTTTTCGAGCGACGGAAAGCTCTGGCGCTTTTCTCCAAAGGTAGAATGGTTATTCGCTGTCTGAGCTATCAAGCCTCCTTTATTATGTGGTTTACGCCCTGCTATCCCGTTCATCACCTCCTTTAAAGATTTCCATAACCTTATAAAATAAAGCCATTATCAATAAAAACGTTTAGCACGTAGAGCCTAAAACTGTGCCCTGCAAATTATACAGCTGCTAAAATGATTTTGTCAAGGGAGTTTGCAGTTCCTCTTTTATCACTGCCGCCACTTCTCGCACAATCCTGTTTATTTCAGTCTCGTCTTCGCCTTCCGCCATAACCCTTATCAGCGGCTCGGTGCCCGACGGGCGCACGACTATTCTGCCTCTTTCGCCAAGGCTTTCTTCTGCTTTTTTTATGGTTTCTTCGATTCTCGCGTTACCTTCGTACCTCGATTTGTCATCCACTCTCACGTTTAAAAGCACTTGTGGGTATACCTTCATTATTTTCGAAAGTTCCGACAGAGGCTTTTTCTCCTGCACCATAACTTTTACCAGGTTTACCGCGGTTATGAGGCCGTCTCCAGTAGTGTTGTGATCCAGGAATATGATGTGGCCCGATTGTTCGCCGCCGAAATTATGGCCTCCCTTCAGTATTTCTTCCAGCACGTAACGATCTCCCACTTTTGTCCTGATTATGCTTATACCCGCTTGTTTCAGAGCTACTGCCAGCCCCATGTTGCTCATAACAGTGGTCACCACAGTGCTGTTTTTAAGAAGGCCCCGCCTATGGAGGTACACGCCGCAGATGGCCATGACATGGTCGCCGTCTACAATTTGCCCGTTTTCATCCACTGCTATCAATCTGTCAGCATCGCCGTCAAAGGAAAGCCCCACATCGGCGCCGGTTTTTCTCACAAAATCAGAAATTGCCTCCGGGTGGGTTGACCCGCATTTCACATTTATATTGCAGCCGTCGGGGCTGTCATTTATAACCATTACCTGTGCACCCAGCGCCCTAAAAGCAGCCGGAGCAACCCAATATGATGCTCCGTTGGCGCAATCCATAGCTATCTTCAGCCCGGAAAAATCCGTATCCGCCAGATTTGTAATGAAATCCACATAGGGCTTTCGGCCGTCTTCCTGCATAGCCCTGCCGATTTCTGGCCCAATCGGGCTTTTTACCCGGCTGTCGGGGTTTTTCACCAGGGCTTCGATTTCATCTTCTATGGCATCCGGCAATTTATAACCCTCTTTGTTGAAAAATTTTATGCCGTTATATTCCACAGGATTATGGGAAGCGGATATGACCACTCCCGCATCGGCATTGAAATGGCGTGTGAGAAAGGCTATGGAAGGGGTGGGCATGACTCCCACTTTTAGCACATCGGCTCCTGCGGAAAGAATACCTGCCACCAGCGCGGATTCCAGCATGTCTCCTGATATTCGTGTATCTTTGCCCACTACTATCAACGGTTTTTTATGATTTTCTGAAAGCACACAGGCTCCTGCTCTTCCAAGATGGTATGCCAGAAGGGGAGGTAAATCCCTGTTGGCGACTCCCCTCACTCCGTCAGTTCCAAAAAGTCTGGACATTCAATTTCTCCTCTCCACAATACATTATATGAATCACAGGCGTCGTAAGGTAACTTTTATGCTATCAGGTTCAATCTTTTGTATGATAAAAGGGTCGGGGGCTTCCGCTTTTATCTTCAGATGGTGTTCGCCCTCTAAAAGTCCGGCGGCATCCATATAAATATTTATCACATTTTCGTTTACTCTATCAATAATACTCTTGGGACCTGCCACTGTCAATACTATGTCTTTATTTTCCACAGCAGCCTCAAGTTCTGGAGAAAGATTTTTAAGGTTTATCATATCCGGTGTAAAAGTTAAGGTTCTGGAGGCGGCTTTTTCTATTTCTACAGTTATCTTCACCGCTTTTGTTGCATCGTTTATGGCGTGGTCCTCCAGTATTTTCACGCCACGGGGCACCACTAGGTTTACTTGTTTTGTGACGGTATGGGTATATCCTTGAATGTTCAGGGAATCGGTGCTTATGCTCTGGAGCTGTTTTAAAGCATCTTTTGGAGCCGTAACAGTTACTATCGATGGGTCTATCTCCACATCTTTTACAATATAGCCTTCCAGGGGCGCACCTTTTATATTCGGCTTTATTGAAACGCTGCTTACCGGCACTATGGGCACCGTCACCTCCACCACTTCAGGCCGGAAGGAAACGTCCTTTTGTTCTTTGCCCTGAGAATCCAGAACCCTCAGAGGAAGCGTGCTTACAACACTGGAGTCTTTGCCGGAAATATCTACCTGCGCCGTTACAACCTTAGCGGCATCCACGCGGCTTCTGGGCCCCTTCAACACCACTGCCTGAGGCTTTGCTATGGGTTTTACCCATTCAAATCCATCGGCCGGAGTTCCTTTTACATCCACAGAAACCTGCATCTGTTCCTCTATAATTGAATCTAAAGATACCATTATCTCCTTGGGGGAAAAATCCAACAGTTCCACATTTCCCGGCACACTGACGCTGACGGGGAGAAGGTTTTCTCCTTCTATGCGGCCCCGCAGGTTTACTTCCGCTTCAATATCCTGAGGCTTTATATTTGTAATCAAGCTGCGCCTGCCTTTTATCTTCACATTTACAGTATACTTGCGGCTCTCATCCACCAGAGCAAATTTGCTGGTGTCAAGATTCTCCAGCTTTACGGGCACATCCCTCACAACATATGTGACCTGGGGATTTTGCTCGTTCATCACGTACATCCACATTATAACAGCGGCCAATACGGAAAATATCTTGAGGGCCAGGTCGCTTGAAAAAAATCTAGCCATTGGATCTCCTCCAGTACCACAGGGATGGTTTCTTCTCCTTTATCTGATATATGTCTTTCAGCATGTTTTTCAGAGTCTTCACATCCAGATAGCGGCTCAGTTTGCCTTCTCTGGCCACAGAAATGACTCCGGTTTCCTCGGACACGATAATGGCCACCGCATCCGATTGCTCGGTGACTCCAAGCGCTGCCCGGTGCCTGGTGCCCAGCTCCTTGCTGAGGTTGGGGTTTTCCGTAAGGGGGAGATAGCAGCCTGCAGCCATTATTTTATCATTTCTTATGATAACCGCTCCGTCGTGCAGAGGGGTGTTAGGGATGAATATGTTTATTAAAAGCTCCGCAGTCACATATCCGCCTATCTTTACGCCGGTTTCGATGTATTCGTTCAGGCCGGTCTGTCTTTCCAGGACTATGAGAGCGCCTATTTTATCCTTTGACAGTTCCTCAGCAGCTCCAGCGATGTGGTCTATGAGGCGGTTGAGTTCTTCCTCTCCCAAGCCCAGCAGGGGCGTGGAGAAAAACCTGCCTCTTCCCATTTGTTCCAGAGCCCGGCGCAACTCGGGCTGGAATACTATGAGGAGGGCAATGGCACCCACCGTCATGGCATTTTTCAATATCCAGTTGATAGTATAAAGCCCGAGCCATTCGCTGAGTTTGGTGGATATCACCAGCACCACCAGCCCTTTCAAAAGCTGGACAGCCCTGGTGCCCTGGATAAGTTGAATGGCTTTATAGGAAACATATGCCACAATGGCTATATCCAGCAAATCCATCAGGCGGAAACCTTTAAACAGTTCAAATAGCTGAGAAAACATCTTTTCACCCCGAAAATATTACTGCTTTATAAAGGCTGCGGAAAATTCCATATCATTCCGATGAGAACAAGCTTTTGGACATTCTGTGCACGGTTTTACAAAAAATTTCACTTTAATTCGTGAGCTTCATTCCCAATTATTCTAAAAATAAAGGCTCATTTATAATTATAACATTTTATCCAGCATATAAGTATACTTTTAGCAAGCTTTGTTAAAAAATTTTAGCGGGCGAAGTGAGTCACTTCGAAGCTCATGCGATAATTCTGGTGCCGAAGCGGGTATCGGCAGTGATGCCCAGCGAAAGCATGAGCACTAAAAGCCCGAATATAGTGCCTACAAAGGGCACTAGCTGGACGAGCCAGAGCAACAGTGCTCCCAGTATATATTCCGTGAAGATGCCAGGCTTCAAGTGAAGCTGCTCGTTGAGCTTCCTGCCCAGGAATATGCATACGCTCAGGTATCCGTAAAATCCGGCAGCAGCCACCAGAAGCAGTGCCAGCGGTATCAACGGAATGCCGATGATGGTTACGAGCATAAGCATTATTACTATAGGCATAAGTATTATAGCAAGAAATCCTATCAGAAATCTTCTAGCTGTATCCCTGTCGACTTCATCGGCCACATTTTTAATGCTGTTGGGGAAAAGGATTATCGTCAGGGACCCCAGCGCCATCAGGCCCAAAAGATGCATCAGCCTTGCCACGTAGGGAAAACCCATGCTAAATACCGTTATACCGCGATTCAAACCTATCCCCCGGTGAAAGCCGTATTTTGTCATATTTTTTATGATATCCCCCAGGCCTTCCCCTATTCCTACCTGAGTTATCTTGCCGTATATTCTCGCGCTGTCACTTCTCGTGACGCGGCCCCCTATGGAGGTCACGTCTCCCATCACTTCGCCGTTTACGGTCACATCGCCCATGATGGCCACTACATCTCCCATCACCTTGCCGTCTACGATGACGCTGCCCATAATGGATACTGCATCGCCCATTATCACCTCATTTTCTCCCACCACCACATCTCCCTGAATCTGGACGCGGTCGTTTTTTCCGTCAGCCAGAGCAGTTCCGGGGAAAAGTAAAAGAATGGCCAAAATTAACAGTATTTTTATCGGTATTCCTCTCATCTAAAATTCCTCCCTGTAAATTTTACTAAATTTGCATCAGCTTTTTTTCGTTTGCAGCAATCTGCCCCATAGGAAAACCTCTACCAGAGACAGCAGTGCAATCACTGCAATGCCAACAGGATATTCGCCCAAAATATCCAGCAAAACTCTTTGGTTAAAAACCAAAATATCCTGGCTGAAGGTGAATAATTTTGCGGTAAAATTCATCAGCCACAAAGCGGCGCCAAAGACAGCCCCTATGAATGCTGTGATTCCTGCGAACCATCGCGCAGCGCTCGTCAAGGTAAAGATAAGATATTCCGCATTCCATAATGCCAGAATATGTAAAGCCAGTGCGGAAAAAGCCAGCACAGCCGCCATCAAAACTGATTCTCCCGGGGCATGGGCCGCCCTTTTATTCCGGATGCTCGACATCACTTTCCGGGTAAAACCCGGCGAAGGTGAAAGAAGCGGAAGCTCGGAGAGCATCATGTATTCCGCCCGCATCGCCGTAAGAAAATGTGAACACCGGGAGCAGCTATTAATATGGCGCAGGATATGTTCCTTTTTTTGCAAATCAAGTTCACCGTCCAGATACTCCATTATCTTTTCTTCACAAAACTCGCATCTCACCGCTAATCACCTCCATACAGTTTTTCCTTGAGCAGTCTTCTAGCCCTGAAAAGCCGGTTTTTTACAATGGACATGGGTAAGTTCAGGACCTTGCATATTTCCCGATAAGAAAGGCCATGAAAGTGGAACAGCACCAAAGGCACCCTGTATTCCTCCGGCAGCTCGCAAATTGCCTCGTGAAGAATTCTGGCACCATCTTTTGCCACAGCCAGTTCTTCAGGGGATGCTGACGGCGCCACAATCCCATCTTCCGCAAGCGGCGCCGTCTCCCTCCTTTTCCGCAGGTGATCGACGCACAGGTTGTACGTTATCCTGTATATCCAGGTGGAGAACTTGGTGCGGCCAGCATCGTATATTTTCAGGCTTCTGTAAATTTTTACAAAGGCTTCCTGGGATACATCTTCCGCCTCTTCCATGGATGACAACATCCTGTATGCCAGCGTAAATATTTTGCTCTTGTAGCGTTCCACCAAAATTTCAAAAGCGGTGGCGTCTCCCAAAAGCACCTGTTTTATTATTTTTTCATCATCGGGTATTTTTCTTTCAGCATAATTTTCATCACCCGTCAGCTCCTGGCCCATGCGATCACCTGACTCTAAAAATCTGTTTTTCCAGCTCTATATATTATATACGGAAAATTTCTGTGCTGGTCTGAAAAAACTTTAACATTTTTCAGGAAAGAACCAGATGGAAATGAATCCTTCTGCTCCTGTCGGAAAATGAAACGCCTCTATTTTTTTCAAATGTGATATAATCAATTATAATAGAATTTAAGCCTTTTGTCACAATTTCAAAAGAAATAGCGGTCAGTTTCATAGAAAGGGTGATGCCTATGGAATTTCGAGTGGAACACGACCTGCTGGGGGAAAGGCATGTGCCGGAAGATGCCTATTACGGGATTCACACTTTGAGGGCAATGGAAAACTTTCCTATAACAGGTCGACCAATACATAAAAAACTAGTAATGGCACTGGTGACGGTAAAAAAAGCAGCTGCCCTGGCCAATCTGGAACTTAAGTTTTTGCCCGAAAGAATCGGACAAGCCATAGTAGCGGCCTGTGACGATATCCTGGCGGGAAATCTTCTGGACCAGTTTGTGGTGGACTCCATCCAGGGCGGCGCAGGGACTTCTTCCAATATGAATGCCAATGAGGTTATTGCCAACAGGGCTATAGAAATACTCGGTGGCAAAAAGGGCGATTACTCTATCGTCCATCCCATAAATCATGTGAATCTATTTCAATCTACCAACGACGTCTACCCCACCGCCCTCAGAATAGCTTCCATTTGGCTGTTAAAACCCCTGAGTGAGAATATGGCCAGGCTGCAGGATGCTCTGCAGCAAAAGGAAAATGAGTTTTGCGACGTGATTAAAGTGGGAAGGACCCAGCTCCAGGATGCTGTGCCCATTATGCTGGGGCAGGAGTTCGGCGCCTATGCCCAGGCCGTCGCGCGGGACCGTTGGCGGCTCTATAAGGTGCAGGAACGCCTGCGGCAGGTGAACATCGGAGGTACTGCCGTAGGCACGGGGCTTAATGCGGATAGAAGATATATATACCTTGTTACTGAAAAGTTGCAGGACCTTACGGGCCTGGGCCTTGCCCGAGCGGAGTACCTCATGGACCCAACTCAGAACGCCGATGTTTTTGTGGAAGTGTCAGGGCTTCTGAAGTCTGCCGCTGTGAACCTCTCGAAAATCGCAAACGACTTGCGGCTGCTTTCTTCGGGCCCAAGAGCAGGCTTTATGGAAATCAACCTTCCGGCCATGCAGGCTGGTTCCTCCATCATGCCAGGCAAGGTGAACCCCATCATACCGGAAGTGGTAAACCTGACGGCTTTTCAGGTAATGGCTAATGATGTCGCCATCACCCTGGCGGCCCAGGCAGGGCAACTGGAGTTAAACGCCATGCTGCCGCTCATAGCCCGCAACTTGCTGGAGTCTCTGGAAATTATGGATAATGCGGTAAAAACATTCATAGATAGATGCATATCCGGAATAACGGCAAACCGCCAGCGCTGCCGCCAGCTTCTAGAAGAGAGTTTTTCCACATTGACTGCCTTAACGCCTTATATTGGCTACGACGCTGCGACGGCTGTAGCCCAAAAGGTGCTGGCTGAAAAAAAATCTGTCAGGCAGGCGGTTCTTGAAATGGGGCTTATGGATGAAAGCGCGCTGGACAGCGTATTGAATCCGTACGAGCTTACCAAGCCGAGCAAGTTTGAGGTTCAAAGTTAGACTTCGAAATTCGATTAAGTTATAAAAAGACAGGGTGGCAGTCTATTTCGTCTGATGACAGCCAGGGAATTGAGGCTGTACCCTGCTTTCACGAAAGGATGATTGTTATGGAAAATACTTTGAATTCCACCCCTGCGGCCAGCAGGCTACACATTGCCATCTTCGGCAGGAGAAATGCCGGTAAATCCAGCCTGATTAACGCCATCACCAACCAGGATATAGCACTGGTGTCCTCAGTTGCCGGGACTACCACCGACCCTGTTTTCAAGGCCATGGAACTCCTTCCCCTTGGGCCGGTGGTCATCATAGATACTGCCGGAATCGACGATGTGGGGGAATTGGGGAAGCTTCGCGTAAAAAAGACATATCAGGTATTGAACAAGACAGATTTGGCAGTGCTCATCATCGACGGCAAGACCGGAGTTACCGATTACGACAAGGAGGTTTTGTCCAGTATAAAGGAAAAAAAACTTCCGGTAGTGGGGGTAATTAATAAAAAGGATATTGCGGGCTATAGCTCTGAAGATAAGAAAAAGTGGGAACAGCAGCTGGGGATGAAGCTTGTGGAAGTTTCAGCTTTAAAGAGGGAAGGCATCGAGGATTTAAAAAGAGAGATAATAAACAAAGCCCCCGCAGATTTTTCCGAGGTTCCCATAATCAGCGATCTCTTGAATCCCGGCGACTTTGCGGTGCTGGTAATTCCCATCGACAAGGCTGCTCCCAAGGGTAGGCTCATCCTCCCGCAGCAGCAGACCATAAGGGATATTCTGGATCACGATGCCATGGCCATCGTCACAAAAGAGTATGAATTAAAGGAAACCCTGGACAACCTTTCCAAAAAGCCCAAGATTGTGGTAACCGATTCCCAGGCCTTTTTGAAGGTGGCCGCTGATACCCCCAAAGACGTGTGGATGACGTCTTTCTCCATACTGTTCGCCCGCCACAAGGGGGAACTCGCGCAACTCGTGGCAGGAGTGAAGGCTGTAGAAAGCCTAAAACCCGGGGAGAGGGTACTCATATCCGAGGCCTGCACCCATCACCGCCAGGCAGACGACATCGGTAAGGTCAAGATACCCCGGTGGCTCCGGCAGATAGTCGGAGGTGACCTGCACTTTGAATGGTCCAGCGGCTTCTCCTTTCCGGAAAACCTGTCGGAGTTTAAGCTGGTGGTGCACTGCGGCGCGTGCATGCTCAACCGCCGAGAGATGCTGTACCGCCTGTCTATTTTGAAACAAAAAAATATACCCGTGGTAAACTACGGGGTACTGATAGCCTACGTGCATGGCATCCTGCCCAGGGCTCTTGAGCCTTTCCCTTATGCAAGGATGATGCTAAATTGAAAAGAGTGCGACACGTGCGACACGGGGACGGTTCTCAAATTGTCGCACTCTCGAAGTGCGACAAACCGAGAACCGTCCCCGTGTCGCAAGTCACTCTGCCCGGCGGAGTTTTTTCCTTTTTAAAACCTTGAGGCGGAAAAAGTCTTCCCTTTCCTTTTCCTCCAGCACCTCGGATATCATCTTCACCCTGGCTTCATACCGGGGTATTTGAATGTTCTGGAGGGCGTTGGCCCTTTTCTGTGTCCTCTTTATCTCCACCGCCAGTTTATACACTGAATCCTCCACTTCCGCCAGCTCGTATATCAGGTATCTTACCTGATGGAATTTGGAAAGGGCCACGTCCAGGGCAGTATTAGTATGATAGAAGCTGTAATAGTGCTCCAAGTCATGCTTTTCATATCTTATTTCTGGTATTTCCACCCCCATGACGCTGTGGGTCAGCACTGTAAATTCAGTGGCCTGGGGTATGGATTTAGCCACCTCGTGCACTTCGTTGATGCCCAGAGTAATGTTTGCCAGCGTCAGGGCTTCGTATGCATCCTTAAAGACTTCCCGCATTTTGCGCTGTATTTCCTCAGCCCTGTCCATGAGGCCCATCATTTCCCTTATGAGGACGTTCCTCTTTTTATCCAGCAATTCGTACCCCTTTTTTGAAAAGGCAAGAGCGGCCTGAGCCGCCATTAAATTTGATTTGGTGGGTGCAATGTTTTCCTGCATTAAATCACTTCCTCAAGTATTTCTTCACGAGGGAAGGATCTATTCTGGTGAGTTCCTCTTCGGGCAGAATTGCAAGGAGCTCCCACATGAGGTCCAAGGTTTTATATATATCCCTGTCTTCTTCAAAATCCTGCTTTGTGAAGCGCTCCTCGAACTGCCGCCCGAACTCCATGTACTTTTTGTCTGTCTCCGAGAGTTCGTCCTCTCCTATGACCTGAGCCAGTGCCCTTATTTCCTGGACTCGGGAGTATGCGGAAAAAACCTGGTTCGCCACGTCGGGATGGTCTTCCCGGGTGTATTCCTTGCCTATGCCGTCCTTCATCAGTCGCGAGAGGGACGGAAGTACATTGATGGGAGGGTATATGCCCATCTGGTATAAAGACCGGTTCAATACTATCTGGCCTTCGGTGATGTATCCGGTCAGATCCGGCACAGGATGAGTGATGTCGTCATTGGGCATGGTGAGGATAGGTATCTGGGTGATGCTGCCCTTCGAATCCTTCAGCATTCCCGCCCTCTCGTATAGGCTTGCCAGATCCGAATACAGGTAGCCCGGATATCCCTTTCTAGACGGCACTTCTTCCCTTGCAGAGGAAATTTCCCTCAAAGCCTCGCAGTAGCTGGTGATGTCTGTCATTATGACCAGCACGTGCATGTCGCATTCAAAGGCAAGGTATTCTGCCGCGGTCAGGGCACATCTGGGGGTGATGATGCGCTCCACCACAGGATCGTCGGCCAGATTTATGAACATCACGACCCTGTCCATGACTCCCGCCTCTTCAAATACCTTCCTGAAGAAATCCGCCTCATCGTGCTTTATGCCCATGGCTGCGAATACCACGGCAAATTTTCCCGCTTCTTCATCGGAAATCCTGGCCTGCCTTACTATCTGGGCCGCCACCTGGTTGTGGGGAAGACCGTCTCCGGAGAAGATGGGAAGCTTTTGCCCCCTTATCAGTGTGATCAATCCGTCTATGGAAGATATCCCCGTCTGGATGTAATTTCTAGGATACAGCCTTGCCACTGGGTTCATCGGCCGGCCGTTTATGTTGTAGTACTTGCTGGAATATATCTGTCCTGCCCCGTCGATGGGAACTGCTATGCCGTTGAATACCCTGCCCAGGATTTCCCGAGACAAAGGTATTTCCATGGGCTTGCCGGTAAAGCTCACACTTACGTCATCAAGCGAAATTCCCGACGTCCCCTGAAACACCTGAATTATGACCCTGTCTCTGTCAATTTGCACCACCTTGCCCATCCTGCGCTCCCCGGGCATCTCTATATCCACTATCTCATCGTATACGGCGCCCTCGACCTCGTTCATGACTATCAGAGGGCCTTCAGCTTTATCCAGTTTCAGATATTTAACTTTCATCGGCAGCACCTTCTTTGTACATGCTCTCCAGGCCGTCGTAGTACCTGTCTATCCTTTCGGTAAGTTCCTGGAAGAGCCCGGGTTTTTCATCGGAAGCATTGTACTTCATCATTATTATGTCTGAAAAGAGCTTCTCATCCTTGATTTTCGAAAGCGGAATACCCTTTTTCACGCACGAATAAGCCCTGTCGTAAAGCCTCTCGATAACCTTGAGCATCTGATACTGGCGCGAAAGGGGCACGTACGAGTCCTGAGGATGATATGCATTTTGCTGCAGGTATCCCATCTTTATTATCCTGGAAATCTCCAGTATGACCCTCTGATCATCCGGCAGCACATCTTCGCCCACCAGTTTTACTATATCCATCAATTTGTTTTCTTCCTGAAGTATTCTCAGCATCTTCACCCTTAAAGCCATCATATCCGGGGCCACATTTTCCTTGAACCAGTCTCCCAGCATCGGCACATAACCGCTGTAAGACGAAAGCCAGTTTATTGAAGGGAAGTGCCTGGCGTAAGCCAGTTCCCGGTCCAGGGCCAGGAAAGCTCCGACGATCCTCTTGGTGGACTGGGTCACGGGTTCCGAAAAGTCTCCCCCCGCCGGGGAAACCGCCCCTATTACAGTTATGGAGCCTTCCGTGCCGTTCAGATTTTTAACGTAACCGGCCCTTTCGTAAAATGCGGCCAGCCTGGATGCAAGATATGCGGGATAGCCTTCTTCGGCCGGCATCTCCTCGAGCCTGCCGGCAATTTCCCTCAAGGCTTCGGCCCATCTTGAAGTGGAATCAGCCATTATTGCCACGTTATAGCCCATATCCCTGAAATATTCGGCTATGGTGATGCCCGTATATATGGATGCTTCCCTGGCGGCCACGGGCATGTTAGAGGTGTTGGCGATAAGCACAGTCCTGTCCATCAGAGGGTTCCCCGTCCTGGGGTCCTTGAGTTTCGGAAAATCCTCCAGAACTTCCGTCATCTCGTTGCCCCGTTCACCACAACCGATATATACTATGATGTCTGCATCACTCCATTTGGCTAACTGATGCTGGGTTATGGTCTTCCCCGTGCCGAACCCGCCCGGGATGGCTGCGGTGCCGCCTTTGGCCAGCGGGAAGAAGGTGTCGATTACCCTCTGCCCAGTCACCAGCAGCTTTTCTATGGGCATCCTCCGCGCCACCGGCCTGGGTTTTCTTACAGGCCACTCCTGATACATCTTGAGTTCATGTTTTTTCCCCTCATTTTCCAGTACCGCCAGTGTTTCGTGTATATTGTATGAACCGCTCTCGGCAACTTCCGTCACCCGGCCTTTTATCCCCGGCGGAACCATGATTTTATGGGCCACCATGGACGTCTCCTGCACCACAGCAAAGACATCGCCGGAATCGAGCATATCCCCGGGTTTTGCCAGAATCTGTACATCCCACTTTTTGCTTTCGTCTATAGAAATCAGGCCGATGCCTTCGGGGATGAATTTATGCCCGGAATCATAAATTTTTGAAAGAGGCCTTTCGATACCGTCGAATATATTGCCGATAATGCCGGGACCAAGTTTTACGGAAAGGGGCATGCCTGTGCCCTCTACTTCTTCGCCCATCCTGAGGCCCGACGTTTCTTCATAAACCTGGATGGTGCCCAGGTCCTTTTCCAGTGAAATTATTTCTCCTATGAGCTTTTTTTTGCCTACCATCACCATTTCCCGCACCATAAAGCCTTCCATGTTGACGGCTTTTACTACAGGGCCGTTGATATTTATAATTTTTCCCTGATTTGCCATTTTACCACCCCTCGACGAGCTTTGAAGACAGCAATTCTCCCACCAACTGGCGGCTCTCTTCTATTGTAGTGTTTACGGTGAAATCTATCTCCAGCCTGCCGTCGCCGCTTTTTGCAAAAACCCCACCTATCATTTCGCCGCTCTTTTCAATAGTGAAGCTGTTCTCAGCCCGAAAAGACTTTATGGTGTCCGAAATGATGTCTAGGTGTTTTTCCACATCTTTTGTGCTGAAGGTAAAGTTAACAAATTCATAACCCTCAAATTTCTGCGCCACCTGTCGGATGGCCTCCTGCAGAAATTCAACATATTCAGGCGTGTCAGTAAAGGCCCTCGCCCTTTCCTTAACCTCTTTCATGACCCTTTCGGCAAATTCATTTCTTTTTTTCAGCACTGCAAGGTGCATGCCGGATTTTGCTTTTGAAATCATCTGCTGTTTTTTGGTTTCTGCTTCTTTTGCTGCCTCGCGTACCGCAGTATCCTTCTTTTCTTCAAAATCCCTTTTTATATCGGCTTTACGGGCCTCGTAGTAATCTACAAGCCTTTTTTGCTTTTCCTGAAATTCATGTTCTATCCTTTCTATGAGCACCTTGGTGAACAGGGATATCTTGTCTTCTATCGTGGTGGACATTATCCTCACCTCAAATCTTAAGTCCTATGGATTCCCTTATATATCTGGTCAAAAAGTCCGGCGGACGCCTTGAGCCGTGCCTGTCGGGTATTTCTATTATTACAGGAGGTTTGCTGGAGAGCTTCATTTCGTCCAGTTCCTGCTGCACTTTTTCAGCCAGCAGCTCGGTTATCAGCAGTATTCCTGTATCACGGCTTGCCCTGACCTTTTTAAGTTCTTTCAAAACTTCTTCTCTTTCATGGACAACTACACCCTCCACTCCCGCCAGCCTCATGCCTGTGAGAGTGTGGGTGTTGTCGCTTATGAGAAAGATTTTCATAAAAATCCCTCTACAGTCTTCCCAAAATCATTATGGAAACTATAAGGCCGTATATGGCGATGCCTTCGGCCAGGCCTACGAAGATCAGGGTCTTGCCCAAAATATTTGGGTCTTCAGACACAGCCCCCAGGGCCGAAGAACCCACAGCGCCCACCGCATATCCGGCACCCACTGTAGCAAGGCCCGTAGCCAGGGCTGCCGCAATAAATCCCATGCCTGAGGAAGGATTGGTGGAAGAAGCTGCACTGGCGATCCCCGGCGCCATGAAAAACAGGAAAGCCGCCACCAATACAGCATATAAAGACACGCTGAGCCTCGCCATTCTCTTTAGCCTTTTTGCCTTTTTCCCATCTTTGGAAAAGTAGATATAAAACCCTGCAGCCACAGTCAAGCCCGATATGGCCATGGCAATAAACAATACTTCATACATGCCTATTACCTCCAT
>JARRBK010000028.1 GCA_029982615.1 Tepidanaerobacteraceae bacterium
TAGAAGTCCGTTGCTCTATCCTGCTGAGCTACGGGCGCTGGAGCGGGAAACGGGATTCGAACCCGCGACATTCAGCTTGGAAGGCTGACGCTCTAGCCAACTGAGCTATTCCCGCAAATTTCAGATGTTGGATGCCGGAGGTCGGATGTCAGATTAAGCAAATTTTGCTAAGGTAAAATTCTTCTATTCTGACCTCTGATTTCTGGCCTCTGGCTTCTGATTTGGTCGGGGCAGAGGGATTTGAACCCCCGACTCCATGGTCCCAAACCATGTGCGCTACCAAGCTGCGCTATGCCCCGGCTCTAAAAGTCATTCATTAGTATACATTAAATAAAATATCGAGTCAAGACTATTTTAACACATCTTTTTTATATTTTCAAATCCTTTCGAGATACATTTTTATCCTTTCCAAGGCACGTGCCCTGTGGCTTATTCTGTTTTTCTCACTGTCGGACAGCTCAGCCATGGTCTTGTTATATGCCGGAAGATAAAAAATAGGATCATAACCGAAACCATATTCGCCGCGGGGTTTCAAGGCGATTATTCCGCTGCAAAAACCGCGTTCGATAAAAATTCTGCCGTCGGGGAAAGCAAGGGCCAGGCTGCACACAAAGTGCGCCCCTCTTTTTTCCCACGGCACATTTTCCATTTCAGACAGCAATTTTTTTATATTTTCTTCGTCAGAGGCATTTTCCCCGGCATAACGCGCTGTGAATATGCCCGGCTTGCCGCCCAGAGCCTCCACTTCAAGGCCTGAATCATCCCCCAAAGCCAGAAGCCCTGTCTTTTCCGCAACGGTCCGAGCTTTAATCAGTGCATTTTCATCAAAGCTTTTGCCGTCTTCGCAAATATTTATTTCTGGAAAGTCTGCCAGCGATACGATTCGGTACGGCAATTGCCCCAGCATTTGTTTGAATTCCAGCAGTTTGCCTGGATTTTTTGTAGCAATTACAATAGTCTTCATTTTCACCTCATATCAATACATCCGTCAGTACTTTTTTTTGAATGTCAATAAGCTCAAAAATGCCCTTTTGGGCCATATTGAGCATTTCTTCCAGGTCCTGCCGCGTAAATGGAAAAGCCTCTCCGGTGCCCTGAATTTCCACCATATGGCCTTTATCGGTCATAACCACGTTCATATCCACTTGAGCTTTTGAGTCCTCGGCAAATATTAAGTCCAGCAGCTTTTCGCCCTCAACAATCCCAACACTTATTGCCGCTACATAGCTTTCTATGGGTATAGTTTCTATTATTTTATTTTCCTTTAAAGTTTTCAATGCGTCTGCCAAGGCAAGAAAAGCTCCGGTGATGGACGCAGTCCTTGTGCCGCCGTCCGCCTGGATGACATCGCAATCCAGCCATATGGTCCTCTCGCCCAGCGCGGATAAATCCACCACAGATCTCAAAGCCCTGCCAATGAGCCTCTGTATCTCCATGGTCCTGCCGCTGGGGCGCAAAGTCTCCCGGACATTTCTTATTTCTGTCGCTCTGGGAAGCATGGCATACTCAGCAGTGATCCACCCCTGGCCTTTACCTCTCAGAAACGGCGGAACCTTTTCTTCTACCGTTGCGGTACATATTACCTTTGTATCTCCTGCTTCTATGAGCACCGAACCTTCTGCGTATTTATTAAAATTCCTAGTGATGATAACGGGCCTTATTTCATCATTGGCCCTGCCGTCTATTCTAGCCAAAAATCTCATCCTCTCAAATATTGCTTGGATTTACATAATTCGGTTTTAAAATGGGATTGTCCAGCACAGTGCCCTCAGGCAGCACACCGGTCTTGCCTTCCACCTGCAGGCTCACTTTTTCCACCCCTGGAAACTGGGATACCGTGAGAACCACCGAGTTTACTAACGCCTGCTCCACATCGACACCGCCGCCGTAACCCTCTATCTCTTTAGAAAAATTGACTACCACTTCAGATTCTTTTTGTGTCGCCTCTAGTACTTTGGTATCTTCCGGAACAACTGAAACCAGCCCAATATTGGGGCATGGCCCTTTGATGAGTTCTTCCAGCGCAGCTTTTATCATATTATCGCTTTTGCGGACCATCCTGGTAACGGGCACAAAGTAGGTGAAGTTTCCGCTCTCATTACTTGATTTAAAATACAATGTTACGGGCACCGCATCATTTGCCGCAGTGTTCTGGCCAGGCTCGATATTGATTTTCTCCCTATAGAGCACATCCTTTAAAGCCGTGCCATTTGGGCATTTTTTCAAGGGTTTTCCATTGATCAGGATCTGGACTTTATCCACAGCAGGGAATTCTGTCAAAGTATACACCACTGACTTGACGGCGTTTTGTTCACTTGTTGTGTCTTTGAAATTTAAAAATTCTTTGCTAAAATCCACTTTTGCCAGTTCGTCTTTTATGGTCATGCCCAAAATCTCAGTTCCTTCAGGTAGCGTGGGTTTGAGCCCTTTTTCAGCGAGCTGCGCTCGAAGCTCCGGTGTATCCACAAGGCTTTCCAAAGCGGCTCTTCCTATGCCTTCAACCCACGGTATTTCTCGGGTTACGGGAACCAAAAGGTCATAGTCGTTTGCAAAGTAAAAAACCGTTTTCCTCATATTGGCCTGTACCTTTTGAGCTTCTCCTGACGGGGGAGGTGATGTTTCAGTGTTGCTTTTTTTAAAGGGGCTACATCCACAGATGTTAAATGCCAGATAAATCAACATTATCAAACATATTACCCTTTTTGGCATGAAAAAACCTCCTTCGAATTAAGGTCTTACTAAAATATATTACAAAAGAGGTTTTTTATGCCGGTTAGGGTAAAATCATTTTGCTTTCATGGTCCGTTTAAAGTATCCCCCATACGTTGCTTTAGTATCCATTACCGTAATAAAAGCTGCCGGATCGCGGTGTTCAATAATATCCATCAAAATGGGAAGGGCTTTTCTTGAAAGCGACACCACCAGAACCTGCCGGGAACCCTCCTTTCCTTTGCCCTCCATAACTGTTACACCAAAGCCTTCTTGCCTGATGTCTTCTACCATCTCAGTCTTTGCCGTAATGATCTGCACTGTGGTAAGGCCTATGGCCAGTTTCTCTTCAATAAAACTTCCCACATAATTGCCTGTAGCAAATCCTAGGGCATAAGCCAGCAGGTTCGCTGGATTATTAAGTTCCCCCACAACCTTGTTCAGCGCTGTTATGTACACTATCACCTCAAAAAAACCGATGACGGCGGCGCACAGCCTGTTGCCTCTCACAATCATGAGCGTCCTTATGGTGGCAAGCGAAACATCCACTACTCTGGCACAAAAGATAAAGAGGTAGCCCGCAAGAAGCGAAAACACAATACCACTCCTGTTTAACAATTCAAGGTAATGATATCAGAACTTCCTTTCGGTGTCAATCAAGCTTTCCTGTCAAGTAATTCATAATGCCGTTCACTATGCCTTCAGCAGCTTTTTGCCTGAAATCCTCCCTCAACAGCAGGGCGCGGTCATTATTGTTGGTTATGAATCCTACTTCAACCAGTGCCGACGGCATACGGGTCTCGCGAGTTACCACAAGACCTGGCCTCTCCACAATTCCCCTGTCAGCAAGGCCGATGGCTTTAACCAGGGATTTCTGTATAGCCTGGGCCAGGGCCTTTTTTTCCGGGTCCGGATAGTAAAGGGTCTCAGTTCCCGAAGCTGAAGCGTTCTCACCCGCATTGATATGGATGCTTATAAATAAATCTGCATTGATTTCATTTGCCATTCCAGCCCGGGTATAAAGGTTTACAGAAATGTCTTTATCCCGCGTCATTAGCACTTTGGCCCCTCTCTGCTCCAGCAGGTCTTTTACCTTCAGGCCGATGTCGAGGTTCAGGTCCTTTTCCTGAACATTGCCGCAGCATGCCCCAGGGTCGCTGCCGCCGTGTCCGGGGTCTACCACAATGACTTTATTCTGCAGGGGAGATTTGTAAATGACCAGTTTGATTTCTGAAGAGGGCGGGGTTGTTGCCAGTTCATAACTGGTAAAGGAATTTAAATTTACGATTATTTGCAAATCGTAATTCTTTGAGCCTTTTACCTTCTTCAATTCCACGCTTTTTACAATACCGTCGTTTATATCAAGGGTTTCTTTTTCGAGCAATTTTTTGTCCACGCCCACTCCAGGAATAACCAAACTAAGCTGTCGGTTTGCTCTGTCGGGTTTAAGCTCATATCCAATATCTCCATCAGCAACTATTGTGATGGCAGAACTGTTTTTCCCGCTTTCCACATTGATTTGTTTTACCGTATTGACTTCTGAAAATATCACTGAAATATTATTTTTGTCCTGAAACACCTGATAATTTACGTCCGCTTTAAGATCAAACACCACCCTCACGGTATTGGGATTTACTGCAAATTGACCCAGTCTTATTCTTTCAATATATCCATTTTCGGGCAACTCCGGAGAAGCCACTGAAAGCAGAGCGTTTTCTATATCCAAAACCAGCCTATCCGGATTTGTAAGAAAGAAATAATTGATCCCCGTAGATTTTATAGTGACCAGGTTTACACTAACCTTACTGTCCTCTATATTCACATTAATATTTTTCAGCGCATTGACAAAAGAAACAAAGATGGAACTTTTATCTTCCGACGTGCTGATTTCGCACGGCACGTCGCCTTTCAAATCAACCACCACTCTAGAAAGCGGCGGATCTTGCTGGACGCTTCCTATCACTGCTTTTTCAATGTAATCATCGTATATGTACAGGGCATTGTTTTCAACGGCTATCTTGCCTTTTATGTCTAGGACAATCTTGTCCTTATCCTGGGTCTGCTCCGCCGCATATTCTAAGGGCACATCCCCTTTTAACACTATCGTGGGGTTTCCGTTCAACGTACCATATGAAAAGCCTATAATGCTAGCTTCTTGTCTTGCTTCTTGTCTTATAATAGTAACCCTTCTTGCGTCATTGTCCCAGTATACTTGCGCACCCAAAGATTCTCCTATAAATCTCAAAGGGACCATGGTCCTATCTTTTATTATAATCGCCGGTGCATCGAGGGTCACCGTCTGGCCGTTGATAGTAGCTTTTTTATCATTTATTTTAAGAAGTATTGTTTTCGAAGAATTGGTTATCCTGACGGTTTTCTCCCCGCCGTCCCAGTAAACAGATCCTCCTAAATTTTCTGAAATCACCCGCAGCGGAACCATTGTGCGACTCTTCATAATAATGGGCGCCACATCGGATTCTATTTTTTTATCATTGATGTATATTTCAATGGGCCTTTCAGCGGTTTTTGATTTTGGAGCAGCTTTTGCAAGAGATGGAAAGCATAAAAAAACAGAAATGAGCATCAGGACTAAAATTGCCTTTTTTAACATCGGTACCTCCTGTGATTCAGCATTTCTTTATTCTAGTATTATGCTTTAGGTGCTTGAAATTTTTATACCCACAACATTAATATATTTTATATATACTTCTATCCATATCAGAGAATATCCTCCTGCAAATTTAACTGTAACAATATTGTAATATATAATGTAGAAAGTCACTTTCTTGCAAGATGGCCCGGCACCTCCGGCAACGGACTTAGTTTTTACACCTAAATCAATACAATAAAAAAACCGGTAAAGCCCGGTTTCTAAATCCCTAGTCTATTATGTTGTACCATTTTAGGCGGGAAATAGGGTACGTTATGTTGGTATGCCCCGCTATTGATCCAATCCTGTTCCCATCCACCAAAAACTGTACTTTTTCTATATCTTCAATAGATGTAAGAGTTTGGACCACCGATTCCACCGCTACTTCCTCATATTCAGCATCGTTTGAAAAACCGATTAAAAGGGCCCTGCTCACATCCACATAAGCTATGCCGTTTTTTATATAAAAATCCTTCAATTTGACTTCATCGGGAAATATGCCTGCCAGGTTATTAATGCCTTTCGGCCCTTCAATTAAATGCTCCACTGCAGCTTTTGCCTTCTCTTCTGTATCTGGAGGTATAATACCTGTTTTCTCATCGGTTTTAATTTGAACCTTTGGAGATTTAAAAGAAACGGGAATTATATATTTTTTTGTCTTGTCGGCATAATAAACTGTCAAATAGGTTTCAGCAATCTGTGACTCCCCAGCATTATCATTTTTTAAAGTTAATTTGCCTTCCTGCGGCCAAGTTATCCTGTTTATTAGCAAAGGACGCTCGTATAAATCATTTAAAGGCTTTCCCTCAACGCTGATTTTTACATTTTTAATACCTTCAAACTCGGTAAGGGTGAAAACCAATTGTTCCTCTCTTAACTTTATACCGTCATTATTTAAAAACTCCGAAGAAACGTCAACTGAAACAGTATCCCCAGCCACATTGAAGCTATTTAATTTAACCCCAGATAGCTTATTTTGGAACCCTTCAGGAATCGGACCGGAAAACAAACGATTTAAAGCAGCTTTCATCGGCTCATTAGTAGGCTTAACACCCAGAGTGACTGGAACCAGAAAACCGTCTTTTACATAATACAAGAGCACCTTATTCTGCTCCTGCCCCTCATAAATCACGGCCGGATTTTTTTCATCTTGAGCAGCGGGCGCTTCGCCCTCTGCAGCCGGCTGTACATCGCAGCCCGCCATAAAAATTACCGCAAAAAATATAATAACTGCCAACAGTTTCAAATTTTTCACCGGCCCATCCTCCCGGTCTTATTTGTCTTTATTTTACCACAAAAGCCATATTTTTTCTACCGGTTTAGAACTTTTTTCATCTTTTGTTTCATTATCCTTTCTTCAAGTTTTTCCTCATTCATCCTGTAGCTCAAAGTAAAAAGGCTGTCTATGAGATGAACATTTTCTACAATTATATTCTTACCGGTTTGCAATTTTGCCATTGAAAAGTTCCATATTCCCTTAACGGTGGTCCTGTTCAATATTTCCACTACTTCTGGCGCCCTATCCGCCGGCACAGCTATCACCGCTATATCAACGTCATTGCGGTTAATGAAAAAGTCCAACTCATCCACATCCCGTATGGGAATATCTCTTATTTTGAGTCCAATCAGTTTTGGGTTGACGTCAAAAAGCGCCAGTATTTTAAACCCATGGGTTTCAAAATCTTCGTAGTTTGCAAGAGCCTGCCCCAGATTTCCCGCACCTATTATGACCATCTTGTGTATGGTGTTCAACCCGAGAATTTTAGCTATTTCATTATATAAGCTTTCCACATTGTAACCGTATCCCTGCTGGCCAAACTCGCCGAAATTGTTTAAATCCTGCCTTATCTGAGAAGCGGTAAAGCCCAGCAGTTGGGAAAGCTCTTGAGAGGAAATCCTGTCCACATTGTCTTTTAAAAGCTGCCCCAGGCACTGGTGGTATTTGGGCAACCTTTTCACAACCGCCATGGATACTTTTTTAATATCTTCGGACAAGTTCCATCACCCTTCGATTGATATAACTTTAACATTAATATATCACATTCTGCATAATACAGTCAAACTTTTTCAATTATTCTATTTTTCCTTTTAAACATAAAATTTGCCACCATGCAAATATAATTTTTATATAGCATTGTAAAACATCTTTTAGAGGAAGGGCTTTCTATGAACCACTGGGCTATTGATACAGTATACCTGGCTACAGCTCATTTCGCCGCAGGTATTGTGGGGTTTTTTTACAGAATTTTTTTGTCAAGAAACCTCGGTCCAGAAGGTATGGGAATATATCAGCAGGTATTATCTTTTTACGGCACTGCCATTACTTTAATGACAGCCGGGATTCCTACAGCCGTCTCAAAACTCGTGGCGGAAGCCTACGCCAAAAATTTTAAAAATAAGTGTACCGAAATAGTATCATCGGCTTTTTTTCTTACCTCTGCGTTTTCCTCGCTGGGAGCTGTTTTCCTCTGCATTCTTGCTGTTTATTTGCAGCGGCGGGTATTATTGTTCATCCTGCCTGCAGCTGTATTTGTCGGGTTTTCTTCAGTGCTTAGGGGTTATTTTTTAGGCATTCAGAAAACTTTTCCCTTAGGATGGGCCATCTTGGCGGAAAGTTTTGTGCGCCCATTTTTTGGTGTAATTGTGGTTAAAAGTCGCGTGCTGGCACGCCTGGAGGGAATAACCCGGGGCGCAGTCACTGCCTTAGCAGTTGGTGAAATGGCATCCCTTACAGCACTTTCGCTTTTCTTTAAGAAAAGCACCGAGTTTTCGGCAAATTCTTTTTTAAATATAAAAAATGCGGCCGCCCTTTTGAGCACAGCAATACCCGTTTCCCTGAGTCAACTGATTGGTTCGCTGTCGGGTTCTCTGGAAGCTGTTTTGGTTCCCAAGTGTCTAGAGATTTCCGGGCTCAGCCCCGCCAGCTCTATGGCATTATTTGGAAAAACAGCAGGAATGGTGCTCCCCCTGCTGTACTTTCCTGCTCTGTTCATCATGTCCCTTTCATCCAATATAATTCCTCGAGTATCGGCAGCCCTCTCCAGCAACAACACCTATTACGCTTTCAGGCTGTCACAGCAGGCACTAACTCTTACTTCTCTTTTTTCTTTTGCCGCAGCAGGATTTTTTATCAGCATGGCAAAGCCTTTGAGCGATTTGTTGTTCAAAGGCTTCCACCTGGAAAACCTTATAAAGGGGTTTGCCGCTGGCATACCATTTTTTTATGCGGAGCAAGTGCTAATTGCAATTATCCGGGGCACCGGCAACAACTATATACCTCTGGCAAATTCGCTCATCAATTTTTTTACCACAAACACCCTCCTTTTTTTCCTCGTCAAAAACCCGTGTGTGGGTATTTACGGCTATTCTCTGGCTCTTATCACCGCATCAACGGTATCAATATGTATAAGCTTCTTCTTTCTCGAAAAAGAATTTAAAGCCCGGTTCGACGCTGCCAAAGTGGCTGTGAAACCACTGCTGTGCGGCGCTTTCATGGCATTTATTTTAATAAATACTTATCCATCGCTTAAGAATCTGGGCATGCCTGAATTCGCCTGCATAGTCGCAGATGTTTTGCTGGCCGCCACAGGTTTTTTGGCACTGGCCATGGCCCTGGGAATAAATAAATAAGTACTCCTAAAAGCCTCTTGGCTCCCCCGGGTTTCGGGATTCCGACCCGGCGCATCAAAAAGGGAAGCCTTGTTAAAAGGCTTCCCCTAAACTTCGTTTCTTTCCCAGTAGGCTGCGTTACTCCAACACTTGCACGTTCTAGCCTTATCTACCCATTTAAATGTGGCGTAAGGAATCACTTTATTTCCCTCTATCATCTGAAACGGTTTTAAGCATCTTCGCCGGAGGCTCACCGATCCAGACCTTATGCATTACATATACTACTGCGAAGAACAGGGCAATGGTTATTATCCACACCACAAAAGGATGGTCAAAGAACCCAAGTATAAAGAAACCTACTGCCGAAGTTATAGCCGCAGTCAGCGCATACGGAAGCTGTGTGTTTACATGCTCGATATGGGGGCAGGCGCCGCCGGTGGAAGACATGATGGTGGTGTCAGAAATGGGAGAGCAGTGATCGCCGAAAACTCCCCCGGACAATACCGGAGCTATACAGCACAATATGTCCATCTTCATGGCAACTGCCAATGGAATCACAATCGGAATCATTATGGCCCATGTGCCCCAGGAAGTCCCCGTAGAGAAAGCTATAAAAGCCGATATTAAAAATATCGTAACTGGCACAGCCCAGGCTGGGAAGGTATCGGACATAATACTGGAAACATAAACCCCGGTCCCCAGCTCCTGACATGTCTTACCTATGGTCCAAGCCAGCGAAAGTATGAACAGAGCCACCATCATTGATTTTGCTCCTTGAATGACAGCCTCCATGGAATCCTTTAATCTTACAACACCTCTTACAGAGTAGAAAATAGCGCTCAAAATTACGGTTATCGTGGCACCCCATACCAGCGATGTGGCAGAGTCGCTGTTCATCACGGCGGTGAAGAAACCCGATTTGCCCTCGAAGAAGCCGCCGCTGTATGCCATTGCCAGGAGCATTATCACAATTAATCCTAAAAGAGGGCCAACCATATCGATCGCAGAACCCTTTTCAGATTTTTCAAGGCTCGCAAACTCATCGCCGGGAGGGTTTTTCATTATGCTTGTATCCCACAGCCCTTTTCCGGACAGGGCCCTTCTTTCGGATACAGCCATGGGGCCGTATTCCAGGTCTGTAAATGAAGTAATCAGCACCATCAGCACTATCAGCCAGGGGTAGAAATTATACGGAATCATCTGTACATACACGGTATACGGATTCAAACTTAATTTATACTGTTCAAAAAGCGGCACTAGCAATGACGCCACATAAGCCACCCACGTAGAAACCGGTACCAAGGTGCACACAGGGGCTGCAGTGGAGTCTATGATGAACGAAAGCTTTGCCCTGGATACCTTAAACCTGTCGGTAACCGGCCTTAGGGCGGTCCCGACGGTCATACAGTTGAAATAGTCATCCATAAAGATGAGCACGCCCAGGCACCATGTGATAAAAAGAGCAATGCTCCGGCTTTTTATGTGTTTTTCAGCCCATCGCCCGAAGGCCTGGGGGCCGTTTGCCCTGGAAACCATACCGATTATGGCTCCAAGCAGCACAGTAAACATCAGCACCCGGAAGTTCCAGGAGGGGTCCCCGGCGGTGTTGATCAAAAGTTCCATGGCCTTTTTGAAGGCTTCTATGATATTGCCGCCGGTTAGAGTGAGAGCCCCGGCTGCAATGCCTATGACAAGGGAGCTCAAAACTTCCTTAGTTATCATGGCAAGCCCTATGGCCAGGACAGGCGGAAGTAGCGAAAGAAAACCGTAATGCGCTGGTTTTTCGGCTTGTTGTGCTTCGCCTTCGCCGAATGCGGGAAGGGCAAAAGAAATAATCAACAAAATTATAATGCCCCAGACAAGTCCTTTACCCAGTCTCAACATAAAATCCCCCTTTACAAATTATTAAATAAATAAGTCTTTAAAAGAGCCGCATATCTTTCCCTTCTGAATCCCTCCTTTCTACCGGCATACTGCAGTGCAATAAATGCCCGGTTTCCCGCGCTTCCGCACTGTTTTTTCTAGATGTTATTTTAACAATTTTCAGCAATCAATTCAAAGTTTTGTTAGAAAATAATCCTGGTTTACATGAGAGACTCATACTCATCCAATAGTTTTTCAAAGATCTGCAGCGCATCTGCGACAGGCTTCGGACTGGTAAGGTCCACCCCCACCTTTTTCAAAAGCTCCAGCGGGTAATCGGAACTGCCCCCTGACAAAAATTCCGTGTATTTTTTCACTGCTTCAGGACCTTCGGTTAATATTTTTTGTGAAATAGCCACCGCTGCTGAGAATCCAGTGGCATATTTGTAAACGTAGAAACTGGTATAAAAATGCGGTATCCTTGCCCATTCATAGTCTATATATTCATCCACCACTATATCCTTTCCATAATATTTCTCGTTCAGGTCATGGTATACTTTGTTCAGGATTTCCGCATTCAGCGGCTCGCCCTTCTCAGCCATCTCATGGGTAATTTTCTCGAACTCAGCAAACATTACCTGCCGGTACACCGTGGCTCTGAACTGCTCCATGAAATGGTTCAAAAGGTACATTTTCTCATCCTTGTTCTTTGCTCTCTCCATAAGATAATTTATTAGAATCGCTTCATTGCACGTGGAAGCCACTTCTGCCAGAATTATGGGGTACTGGGCGTAAATATAAGGCTGTCGCGTAAAAGAGTAATATGTATGGATGGAATGGCCCATTTCATGGGCAATGGTGAATACATCATCCAACCTTCCCTGAAAATTCAAAAGCACATAAGGATGGACCCCATAGCATCCCCACGAATAGGCGCCGCCCGTCTTTCCACGGTTCTCATAAACATCTATCCAGCCGGATTCAAAACCCTGCTTTAAAATATCAATGTATTCTGCACCCATGGGCGATAATCCTTCAATCACCATTTCCTGCGCCTCTTCATAGCTTACCTTTTTGTCGTAGTCTTTTACCAGAGGAACGTACAAATCGTACATGTGAAGCTCATCCAGGCCCAGCGCTTTTTTTCTGAGCCTTATATACTTATACATCAGGTCAAGCCGGCTATGGACGGCATCTATCAAGCTGTCGTAAACTTCCAGCGGCACATTGTCCGCAAAAAGCGACATTTCCAACGAAGACTTGAATTTCCTCTGGTTTTTATAGAAAATATCCCGCTTGACATTGGCAGAAGTAGTAGCAGCTAGGGTGTTTATAAATCCTTTATACGTGCTGTAAAGGGCTTCAAAAGCAGATTTTCTTATCTTACGATTTCTGCTTTCCATAAATTTTATGTATCTGCCCTTGGTCAGCTCCACCTCATTGCCATCGTCATCTTTCACTGAAGGGAATTTTATATCAGCATTGTCCAGCATCCTGAAAATATCGCCAGGAGCTTCGGCCAACTCGCCGGCTTCGGCCAGCATTTTTTCCCGCTCGGGATCAAGTATGTGGTCTTTCATTCTCATAAGGTCGTCTAAGTAATGGCCGTAAACCTTCAAATCTTCGCGCTCGTTCAAAAAATCCGCAAGCGTTGCTTTCGGAAGGGCGAGGATCTCAGGCTCCACAAAAGAAAGAACGCTTGATACCTGGACTGAAAGCCCCAGCGCCCGGTCTGCCAAAGCTTGATATTTCGGCCGAGCATTGTCTTCATCCCGGCGCATCCTGGCATACGAAAAAAGTTTATCCACCATCTGTCCGATTTGATCCTTTAACTTTAATATTCCTGCCAGCTTTTCGGCAGAGTTTATGCTGCCGCGGAAATTTTCCGCCTCTTTCAAAAGCTGTTTCACCCTCACAAAATCCTCTTCCCACAATTCATCGTTTTTATAGATATCCTCCAGCTTCCATTTGTATTTCGGGTCGATTTCTTCCCTGGATGGCAGTTTGCTCATGGGTAATCATCCTTTCTATAATCCTTAATGCAATCATATTATTTTTATGGAAAAGGTAGATAAAATATTCATTTTTTTTATCTATTTATGTATTAATATCGGCCTTTCCACGGGCTCATCTGACAGCAAAATATATTTTTTAATTTCTCTTGCAGCCCATCCCATTCTGTTTTTATCATTTGCATATATCGTAGCGATCGGTGCGCCCTTTTTTATCAAATCGCCCACTTTGCCGCCCAGCATAATGCCTACGGAATAATCAATGCTATCTTCTTTCTTCTCTCTTCCCGCTCCCAATTTCATAGCAATAAGGCCCAACTCCATAGCCATCAAGTCCTTTATGAACACATCTTTATCTGCAATCCAACGCTCGATGTATTTCGCCTTAGGCAGCAGCGATACATCATCCACCACCCTTTCGTCTCCGCCCCGGCTCTTGATGAATTCCTTGAATTTCTGCAGGGCTCTGCCGCTATCGAGCGCATCCTTGAGCATAGCTTTTGCTTTTCCATCATCTTTTGCCACACCGGCAATTTTCAGCATGTCCGCACCCAACACAAGGCATACTTCCAGCAAATCTTTTGAACCTCCGCCCTTCAACACGCCTATGGCCTCCACAATCTCCAGAGCATTTCCAATGGCAAGCCCCAGAGGCTGGTCCATGTTTGTGATATGCGCCACCGTCTTTTTGCCGACAGAGTTCCCAATGCTGATCATTAAATCTGCCAGTTCTTCAGCATTCTCTATATCCTTCATAAACGCTCCTCTCCCGACCTTTACGTCAAGGACTATTCCATCTGCACCGGCAGCTATTTTTTTGCTCATTATGGAACTGGCAATTAAGGGTATGGAATCTACCGTAGCTGTCACATCCCTTAAGCCATATAACTTTCTGTCGGCTGGAGTGAGGTTTTTGGTCTGCGCCATGATGGATATGCCGCATTTGTTAACGTTGTCAATAAATTCCTCCACGGAAAGCTCCAATCTCATGCCGGGTATTGATTCCAGTTTATCAATAGTGCCCCCCGTATGGCCCAGCCCCCTCCCCGACATTTTTGCCACGGGTGCGCCGCAGGCAGCCACCATGGGCGCCAGCACTAAAGTTGTAGTGTCCGCCACCCCACCAGTGGAGTGTTTATCAACTTTAATCCCTTTGATGGGAGAAAGGTCTACCATATCTCCTGAATGAGCCATAGCCAGCGTGAGACTTGCAGTTTCCTCGGGCGTCATGCCTCTGAAATAAATGGCCATAGCCAGCGCGCTCATTTGATAGTCGGGGATAGCACCTTTTGTGTACTCTGATATTATTGAATAAATTTCATCTTCTGTAAGAGCCCCTCCGTTTCTCTTTTTTAAAATAAGGTCGTACATGCGCATAGTCTTGCCTCCTTCTAATGCGGATAAGGCGGGGTAAGTATTATAAATCAGATGAAGAAAAAGCCCCCGGTAGCAGCTCTTTAGCTGTTGTCACCTTAAAGTCTCCCTTCATATTGCTCAAAATCACAGTCAATTCCCCACCGCCAAGCTCGAGCATTACTTGTCTACATGCGCCGCATGGCGGTATGGGTTTTTCGGTATCCGCCACCACCGCAATGGCCTTTATTTTTGTATCACCGTTGGAGTACGCGTTAAAAAGCGCCGTCCTTTCGGCGCAGTTCGTAAGACTGTAGGATGCATTCTCAATGTTGCATCCCTCATATATTTTGCCATTCTCAGTGAGGACACATGCGCCCACCTTAAAGTGGGAATAGGGCACATAAGCCTTTTCTCTCGCCGCTTTCGCCAATTCTATCAACTTTTCATATTCCATATCCATGATTAAAGCACCTGCCTGTCAATTTTTTGCAAATATGTTGCACGCTTATTACAGTTTATTTTACCATTTGAGGCGAAATTGAGCAAGTTTTTTTTAACTATTTTGACAATATTTCAACTATGTTTTTTATGTTTTTGGAACAGGAATAATAACAAATAAAAAACGCCTGTCTTCACAGACAAGCGGTTTTTTCTGGTGGAGATAAGGGGAGTCGAACCCCTGACCTCTTGAATGCCATTCAAGCGCTCTCCCAGCTGAGCTATATCCCCACTACTTCCGTTCCCTAGCAGTTTAAATTATACTTATTTTTATTGGTCATGTCAAGCAAAATTGATATAAAAAATTTCATATTATCTTCGCAAAAATCGCGGTGGAAATAGCTATGCTCAGGAAATTAACAATATCATTGTTTACAAATCTGAGTCCCCTGACCAAAACGGTGGGCTTTCCATTGTACACGCTCTTTTCGGTCTCCCCTTCAATCTCATCGGAATAATAAACTCCCTGAACGGTAGCCCCAAGAATGGAATCTATAAGAGAGCCGACAAAACCGCCACAAGTCACCAGTATAAAACCCTGGAAAGAAGAAAAGCCCGGCATTCGAAAACCCGCCAGTTTAAAGCCCAAAGCGGCAAAAATTGCAATGAACATCGCTCCAAAGAACGCCGCCGCAGTTCCGGGCAGGCTGACGGCCCCCGACGTGCCCTTCTCAACTCGCTTGAAGGTCCTCAAAGAAATGGGATTTTCGCGGTTGAGAATCCCCAGCTCCGTTGCCCAGGTGTCAGCATTGGCTGCCGCAAAGGATATTGCCATCATCATAAGAAAAGCAGCATTTTTCGTGATATAAAACATTACGGAATAAATAAGGCCAATGCCGCCGTTGGCAAAAACCTGAAATACATCCCGACGCCCGGTCTTTTCAAACTGACGGACCACTTTTTCTTTCAACCCTTTTTTGAAGTGGCTCAGCAGGCTGGAAGAAAGGAAAAACAATAACATCATGGCTGTTCCGAAAAAACCTGAAGTGGCATATATTACAGTCCCCAGAAAAGTGGCCCCCACGGAACCATCCAGAGTAAGGGATTTTTTTTGATAAGCAGCATACGCTATGAACAAGCTTATTATAAACCCGATGCAGGCCATGAAAGCAAACGAAAATAAGGTTCCCCCGTAGGAGAGATTAAAAGCATGCGCTGTCACGGCCGATATGACCGGCACCGTAATATTATCCATGCCGAAGGGCGTCAGAGCCTCGGCAACAGTTGCCAGGGTAGCCACAATAAAACTCAGCTTTAGGGTAATCATATCCGCACCTATTAAAACTCCCAGCAGCGCGTCTGACACAATCAGTGAGAAAACAAACATGGCCATGGAGCCTTCCAGGCTTTTTTTGTTTTTGAATACAAAGTATTCATGCTTGCCGAAGTTTTCGCCAATGATGGCCGCAAAGCCGTCGCCGTATCCCATCACCAGAGCCCCCACAGCACCGAAAGGCCGCAAATCTGCCCCCAGCAGACCGCCCTTCCATGTGAGCAGAATCAATATGATAAGGGATATGGGGAAGTACACCGTTCCCATATCCGTTTTGTCCTGCCTTTCCATACTTTTTATTAATTCCTTTTTATGCGAATAATAATTTAAAAATACAAATAAAACCGGCGGAATTAGGGCATAACGCATATCATCCACCAGCATCATTGCCGCTATCCACCAGTGAGATACTCCTATATGTACAAATTTTCGAGTAAACTCGGTTCCGAGTCTTAGCGCCTTTCTTAAAATTTCTGATGTCAAAATCACCGCAAATACAAACAGTATGGAAACAATCATGCCGGTCAAGTCTTTCGACACTTTTTTAGCCCTCCCGGTGTTTCGTTGAAGTTTGCGCGTCGGATAATTTTACATTTTTCATTTTATACAATAATTTTGCTTCTGGCAACAGTTTGTACTATAACCCGCACAAAAAAGATGAAACCAAAACGCCATTTTTTACGTCTATATTATACGGAGGGTGATGGTTGCAATGACAAAATGCGCGCATGAGTAAAAATTTAATATAATTGTAAAGTTTTTTCTTAGTCTTCGATGGTAAAATTATATACAGCCACATACAGCAAGCTTAGCACATGGAGGTCTTATTTTGAGCTACTATTTTACTGAGAAAATTGGCAAAAATCATCAAGACTTTCTTTCAATCAAATACTTTCCAAAATTTCAGGGGAAATTATTATTATTCTCATTATTGCTTTTAATCTTCTTCTTGCAAATGAATGCACAAAAAGCATCCGCGTATCAGGCAGCCGGGTATAAATCAAAGCCGTTTGTCAGAGTCCTGTGCTACCATCATATCATTCCCGGAACTCTGCCGCAGGGCGCCACTACACGTGCGGTCATACCGCTTTCGGAATTCGAATCTCAGATGAAATACCTCTATGATTCCGGATATTATACAGCTTCCCTAAAAGATTTAGCAGAATTTATCTATGGCAACAAAAAGCTGCCAGAAAAAACTGTGCTGATAACCTTTGACGACGGCTATGAATCCAATTACGTATACGCTTTCCCCATTTTAAAAAAATATAAATTTAAAGCTGCCGTTTTTATTATAGGGAATAGAATATCCGACAAAAGTCAGCCCTATGACCCGAATAAGCTGTCATTCTTGACATTTTCTGAAATTAAGGAGATGTTCGGCAGCGGCCTGGTTGAATTTGGCAGCCATACTTTCAATGCTCATGAATACAGGGGCCCCAAACCTGCATTGCTTTCGATGAGTAAGGCGCAGATTGAAGAGGATTTTGCCTCCCAAGCTAGCGTCTTTTCCAAAAATGGCATTCCTGCCCCTTCAGCCATCGCGTATCCCTACGGGAGGTACAACAGCGCGATAAAAGAGGCTGCGAAAAAGTTCGGCTACACCATGGGGTTTACCATAACGGAGGGATTTGTATACCAGAATTCGAATCCTTTTGCGCTGAATAGAATAATAATCCCCCCCGGCACCAATATCCCGGCATTCAAATCTCTGCTGAAAGACAGCTATCCCGAAATGCCTCCCGGCTTTAAAAATTCCATCGTATTGGAAATAAATTCTCGCACCGCTTATATAAAAGGGAGGCCTCTTTTGCTGGATGCCTGCCCTTTTATTGAAAAGGGAACCACCATGGTGCCCCTGAGATTTATAGCTCAAAGCCTGGGTGGCGGGGTCGAGTGGATTCCTGCAGAAAGAAAAATAACGATCATTACACCCAAGACTACCGTAGAATTACGGGCAGAACCGGCAGAGTCGCCAATTCGGCAATCTCTTTCGCAGGAAGCATCGGATTTGTGCCGTCGGGAAGCCCTGGTCAATGGACAAAAGGTGCTTTTAGACACCCCTCCCCTTATTAAAAACGATAGAGTCATGGTCCCTCTGCGCTTTTTGTCGGAAACCCTCGGCTTTGAAGTAAAATGGTACGGTGCCCTGAAAATGGTAGAAATAAAAAAGCCCGGGGTATGAATCAGGGGACGGTTCCTTGACTTGCTGACTCATTGCCGGAATATGTGCAATCTTTCTCCGATTATATAGGCCATTGCCAGAAAAAGTATAATTCCAAAGGCTATCAGGACAGAAAAGCGCTGTTTTGGAATCATGACAGGCGAAACCAGAATTATGGAAAGCAATATAAATGCAACTTTGGTGGTGAGCTCCTGATTTAACGCGACCAACCTGACAGCAGCTTTTTCCTCATGTTCTATACGTTTTCGGCTCAAAGGAGCAGGTATGCTATCTGGGTATATGGCGGCAGTTTCAGGAGACATTTTTGAAACCCCTATTTTGGAAAAACCCCTCCGGCGTTTTTTAAGGAAGGCCATAAAAGCAAGTAAAATAATCTCCCAGTTGAAAAAAAGCATAAAACCTGCAGCGCTGGTTATATATTCGTAGACATCACCAGGCAGAAGGTAAGATAGAACCACCGCCAACGCAAGGCCAATGCTGCTTGCCCCAAGGGCATAAATAGGAATGCCGCGGGAGTTTTTTATTGTGAAGAATTCCGGTGCCCATTCGCCCTGCCCCAACGAAAAAAGCACCTGTGTGACACTGAACATTGCGGCGTTCATGGTGGTAAGCGCAGCGGTGAGAACTACAAAGTTTAGAACAGAATCTATATATGCGGCCCTCACATATCTGAACATGCTGACAAAAGGACTTACATTCACGGGAATACGGTTCCAAGGAGTAAGTATCAGCAAAATCACAATTGAAGCCATATAAAGTCCTATAAGAATAAAAAATAATCCCCGAATGCCTTTTGGCACATTTTCATGCGGATTCTCCACGCTGCCTGCTGCCATAGCCGCAACTTCTATTCCTCCAAAAGGTATCAGCGACATTAACATGGCAAAAACAAACCCTTTTATACCACCCGCGAAAAATCCACCATGGATGTATAGATTCTGGATTCCTATGTCAGTGCTGCGGAATCGTGTCAAAATTACCCATAATCCTATTAGAACCATAGCAAAAAGTGCCCCTACTTTTATAAAGGAAAACCACGCCTCAATTGTTCCGAATTCCTTGACGCCTTTAAAATTTATATAAACCACCATTATTGAATAAATAAGTGTAAATACCCACAAAGGAGCATCTGGAAACCAGTATTTTGTAAATATCCCGCAAGCCGTAACTTCGCTGGACATCACCAGAACTCCTGCCGTCCAATATATCCATCCACTCATAAAACCAGCGGCTTTTCCTAAATAAACCTGATTATATACCCTGAATGACCCTGCTGCCGGGTTTTCTCCGGCCATTTCCGCAAGAGCGTAAAGAACCCTCCACATGACAAAAGCCGACAACCCGTAATTGAGTATAACTGCTGGGCCTGAAAACCTGATGGCAATGCCTGAAGCAAGAAAAAAACCCGCTCCAATAATGCCCCCGACTCCCATCATTATATATTGGCTGAGGGAAAGCTTTTCTCCTGTTACCTCTTTTTTCCGCAAAACCAATCCCCCTTCAATTGCTTTTTAGTCTTTTTTTATTTTATCCATCGTCATTCATACCAATTCAGACGATTTTTAGTAATTAATCACCAGACGTTTAAAACTAGTGCAAATGGTTTTTTCAACGAGTGACTTGTGTCATAAAAAATATAGAGCCCCGGAAAGTCCGGAGCTCTGACGCAAGGTAGCATTATTCCCTGAAGGCCGTATCCAGTAAAAAGTCCAAAATGGCAGTAGCAAGCAGGAGCGACGTTCCGATTATCGCAATAATATCGCCAATTATAAGTAAATTCCTCTTTCTATCCTGCTGCGGACTTGCGACCGGGTTTTGCACCCCACTACCCTTTCTTTCATCATCCACCACAATAGTCACTTTTCAATACATCCTCCCCCTTTTTGCCAGGAATCCAACAAATCTTTTATGTCATCAGGCATGGGGCCTGCCGGTATGGATTTGGACACTTCCAAAACCAGGTTGGCCAAATATTTTCTCATTTCAGGAGAAAAACTGTCAGTCAGGCTTTTTACCATTTGCGCAGCATTTTCGGCGTTCAACTCCTCATTTATCCCCGCCTCCTGCAAGATTTCTTTCATCACCTCTGGATTGTCCGGTGTCATACCGAATTTGGCAAATATTTCGCCGAGTTTTTCGGGGGAATCGGCGGTTTTGATGATTTCCTCTTTCATTTCTTCAAATTTGTTCATGTTTCCAGCCTCCTTCAAAATTTAATGTGCTTATACATAATATGCTATCTTGAAAAAAAGTTGCTAAATCATAGATAGGCTTTTGATAATAAAATATTCCAACAAATATCATTCCGTGATATATCGCCACCAGTCGCAAGATATAAATTACGCAGTGTCACCAAAAATAAATGTAGCATATTATATAGCAGGGCTAAGCATAGTGCCTTAAAAAATGAAAGGAGGAACCGGGTATGACCCAAACATTTTTCTGGATCTGGCTTATAATATTTCTCATCATCCTGATCCCTATAGTAATAATTTTCTTCCCGCTGCTGGGCAAGGCAGAAAAAGCCTGATAAAATCCAAAACTAGAGGGCTCCGTTATCCGGAGCCCTCTAATCTTTGTTTGTATCTGATTTAAAACCTTTAAAACAGGTGATTTTCGGAATTTTTCCTGTCATTTTTTATGCTGATTGTGGCCCTGTAAACGTTCACAAGGCCCTCTCCCTGTTTGTTTTTGGGAATACCTATATCAATGGCACTGGAGGTCAACACTTCTTTTACCTTTGCTGGATTCATATTTGTCTTTGTCAAAACCAAAGCGCATGCAGCGGTCACATGAGGCGACGCCATGGAGGTCCCGCTCATGGATTTGTATCCCCCCTCCTTGTAAGTGGAAGGAATGCTTACTCCTGGCGCTATGACGTCCACTTCAGGCCCTCCGCTGGAAAACCATGCGGCTTTGTTTGCGGAGTTAGAAGCTGCAACCGCTATAACTTCCGGATATTTTGCAGGGTACATCACCGAATCGTCTCCGCCGGAATTCCCTGCGGCAGCAACTAAAACGATGTTTTGTCGGTACGCTTCCTTTATTGCTCTTTCCAGAGCCATGCTGTTTTTGGCGAACCCAAAACTCATATTTACGACTTGTACCTTTTTCTCCACACACCATCCGAGAGCATCTATTACATTGGATATATTGCCTCTGCCGCTCTTGTCAAATGCCTTTACAGGATATAAATCCACCCTGGGAGCAACTCCGACCACTCCTATATTATTGTCAAGCGCTGCAATGATCCCAGCCACATGGCTTCCATGGCCGTTATCGTCGATTATATTTTTGCAGTCCATTACGCTACCTACTTCTTTTACGTTATCCTTCAGATCTGGATGATTGATATCCACGCCGGTATCTATTATTCCTACCTTAATTCCTTCCCCCATAACATCTTTCCAAACGGAAGGAGCTCCTATTTTCTGGACGCCCCAAGGTATTTCCTGATTTTTTCGTCTTATATCCGCGGCAAGAAAAGGAACCACCTGTATCTCGCCTTCCAAATCATCCTCTATGAACTCGATTGTTGGGTCCATGGCAAGGCTTTTAATTGACGCTTCGCCCTCATCTACTTCACACAGGCAGGCATTTGCCAGCGGAAGGGACCTCTTTATTTTTATTCCATAAGTTTCTATCACTTCCTGCCCTTGTCTCAGGGTCAGGCCCTGCTTAAATCCCACTATCTTATATTTCGTCCAAGCTTTATATTCATTCATCAATTTAGCTCCCACAGCCCCCAATAATAGATTGAGGCAGTAAGGAACCATTAATAACGGCAGCATCTTCTTGCCCCCCTCCTTTATTTTCTGATAATAACATATTCAAAGGGGCAAGATTTGGTGATATTGCATATTATACAGTAGGTCAAAAATGTGGAAGGAGGTATTCCATGACAAAGGAAGAGTTGGAAAAAGCCCTGATGGAGGTCGAAGAGCAGAGGAATCAGTTAAAAGAAGAATTGAACAAGTTCGAAAATCCTGAGGAAACCGATGTCATCGCCATGGCTGCATCTGCAAAAAAGGCCCTCCAAAACGCTATAAGCTCGGGCAGCCTGAAAAACATTCTGGAGAAAGTCTCCGGCTCTATAGATTTTATGAAAACCGCAGTGACAAGCTTTACGCAAATAATTGATAAAGCCCAGCAAAAATTGGAAGGCAAAGTCGAAGAAATTACCATCCAAGGCGGTACAAAGGTCATGAGCGATATGTGGGTGCCTATGGTTCTGGGCCTCATCCAGACTCAAGAATTCCAGCACATTATGGCTAATATGCTGGTCAAAATAATAAAAGACTCCTAGCAGTGTCATTGAAATCTAAGAATGCATATTATGTATCAGAGCTGACCGAAGCTCTAAAAATGAAAGGAGGAACTGTGCATGACACAAACCTTATTCTGGATCTGGCTTATAATAATTCTAATTATCTTGATTCCCATAGTAATCATTTTCTTCCCGCTTCTTAGCACAAAATAAGATTTTATTTTCGGGTGGATTCGTGTAACGCGCGGGTTTGCTCGAAGCTAAAATACATCAATCAAAATTGTAAGCATATAAAATTCATTCCGGCACTTCAGCCGGATTTTTTATTCTTTTGCAGTGCCCTTATACGGTCTTTCGCCTGTACATGTCAAGCATTGTATTAAAAAATTGATGAATTATATTATCTGATATATAATCATATATAATCATGTTGGTTTCCTGCACTTCATATGCTTAATGCTCCTGAAACAATCGATGCTAAATCCTTTGAAGTTTTTGATAAATGGGAGTGATTCTGTGGAAAAACAAAAAAGCGAACGGCTGGACAAAATTCTAAGCATGAGCGGTTTCGGCAGCAGAAAGGACGTTAAAAAACTAGTAAAGCAGGGGGCAGTGACAGTTAACGGCAAAACAGCGAATGATGCGGGAATAAAGATCTGTCCATTAACGGACGAAATTCGGGTCTTCAATGAAGAGGTGAATTACAAAGAGCATATATATATAATGATGAACAAACCCGATGGAGTTATTTCTGCTACTGCAGATGAAAAAGGCACCACTGTAATTGACCTTCTGGAAGGAGAATATTCCCACCGGAACCTCTTCCCCGTAGGAAGATTAGACCGGGATGCCGAAGGTCTTATCCTCCTTACTGACGACGGCAAGCTTGCCCATAGCCTGCTTTCGCCAAAAAACAAGGTGGAGAAGGTTTACTATGTGGAAGTAATGGGAATATTGAATGAAGATGACGTAGATGCCTTTGGCAAAGGCATCTCTTTGGAAGATTTTATTACATTGCCATCTAAGCTGGATATTCTAGAAGCTGGAAATATTTCAAAAGCACTGGTTAAGATATATGAGGGTAAATTCCATCAGGTAAAACGCATGATGAAAGCCAGGGGTAAGCATGTGACATATCTGAAGCGCATTTCCATAGGCCCTTTAAATCTGGATGAAAAGCTCGGACCGGGAAAATGGCGGGAATTGACAGATTCCGAAGTATATGAACTGCAAAATATTGTTTAAGCAGACTGATTCTTTAACATCTCCTTTGTTTACACGATTTCATACTGCTGGTATAATAAAATAGTTGTAATAATACATTCGTGAAGGGAAGATAGAAAATGCGGATAGGAATTGTGGGGCTGCCCAATGTGGGCAAAAGCACCCTTTTTAATGCCATAACCAAAGCGGGTGCTGAATGCGCCAACTACCCCTTCTGCACCATAGAGCCCAACGTGGGAGTGGTGGCGGTGCCTGACGAAAGGCTGGACAGGCTTGCGGAATTAGAGCATCCCCAGAAAGTGACCCCGGCCACCATTGAATTCGTGGATATCGCAGGCCTTGTGAAAGGGGCAAGCCGAGGCGAGGGCCTTGGCAATAAATTTCTTTCTCACATCCGGGAAGTGGATGCCATCGCTCATGTGGTCCGTTGCTTTGAAGACCCCAATGTGGTGCATGTGGAAGGCGGAATAGACCCGGTAAGGGATATCGAAACCATAAACCTGGAACTTATTTTTTCCGACCTGGAGGTGCTGGAAAGGCGCATAGATAGAGTGAAAAAGCAGGCAAAGTCCGGAGAAAAGCAATATTTGAAAGAGCTTTCGGTGCTGGAAAAATTGAAGGAAGGCCTGGAGCAAAACAAACCGGCTCGGGTTCAGGATTTTTCCGACGAGGAACAGGAAATTGTAAAACAGGTTTTCCTACTGACCTCCAAGCCCGTAATATATGTTGCCAATATTTCCGAAGATGATTTAATTTCAGGCAAGGAAAACGATTATGTTAAAAAAGTAAAGGAATATGCCTCCGCAGAAGGTTCCGAAGTAATTCCCATATGCGCCAGGCTGGAGGCCGAACTGGCTGAACTTCCGGATAATGAAAAAAACGCACTGCTGGCTGAATACGGGTTGGAAGAGCCGGGCTTGAATAAACTGATCAAGGCCGGCTACCGGCTGCTGGGACTCATTACGTTTCTGACGGCAGGCCCAAAGGAGGTCCGCGCATGGACCATAAAACAAGGTACAAAAGCCCCTCAGGCTGCAGGCAAAATCCACAGCGACTTCGAGCGGGGATTTATCCGGGCTGAGGTGGTATCATACGAAGATTTAATAGCCTGCGGTAGCCAGCAGGCGGTGCGGGAAAAGGGGCTATTGCGATCCGAAGGCAAAGATTACGTGATGAGAGATGGAGACGTCGTGGTGTTCAGGTTTAATGTATGATTATTAATCCAATAATTCAAAAAGCAGCTGAATAATTTCCGCCGCTCATAATTATAATACAACCATAATTTATAATTCTAGCATTAATTCAATCCGGATTCTTTCCACGCACATAATCGGCAAAGTGGTAAGGAAGGCCAGCTTCCTCAATGGCACGGGCGCTTTTTTCATAATCATACGGAACCCTCATGAGCCTGAATATAGTATCTTCATCATTAATCTCCGCATACATCCATACGGCGTCATTGCTGAAATGCTTTACATCCGGCACCGGCGGCTTTGGTTTTCCTACGGTACCCACATTTACCAGAAACTTATCTTTGTACTTCCTTACATAAGGGATGTGAGTATGACCGCAAAAAACAATATCCGCTCCGGTTTCTTCAAAAATTCTAGATACTTCTCCCTTCAGCAGCATCTCGTGGAGGTACTCATTCAGAGCCCGGTGACTGCCGTGGACTATTAAAACTTTTTTGCCTTCGATTTCAAGTTCAATTTCTTTTGGAAGCTGCTTGAGGATCTGTTTGTTTTCGAAAGTTAATTTTTGTCTTGTCCAGAGCAGAGACTTCTCACCCCTTTGGGCTTCTTCTTCGTTTTTAAAGTCACATCCGCACAGAATCCGGTCAAAGGCTACTCCGTCATCATAGTTGCCCATTACAGTAGGGATACGCTTTTCTGCAATCAGCTTTACCACTTCATTGGGATGTGCTCCGTATCCCACCAAGTCGCCGCAGCAATAGGCAGCATCCACGAAAAATTTTTCAATGTCGGACAGCACTGCTTCCAGGGCGTATAAATTGGAATGGATATCGGAAAAAAGGGCAAGTTTCATACGTTAACTCCTTTCATTTGTTAATTCCTGTATATTACCCGATCGGTTATTTCTTCCAAACTGCTGCATCCAGTAAGTATCATGGCCTGTTTCAGTTCACCGGCCATGGTATCCAGTACCAGCCTGACTCCTTCTGAACCTCCGCCGAAGGCCCCGATGATGATAGGCCTT
>JARRBK010000029.1 GCA_029982615.1 Tepidanaerobacteraceae bacterium
TAGCATATTAAGGAAGGAATCAGGAAGGTATTTTACAAGGAGGAATATGATGGATATTGTAGACATAAGGGCCATAGAAGGCCCTAATATCTACAGCCCTAAACCTGTCGTGAGAATGATTCTGGATGTGGGCGA
Source organism: Tepidanaerobacteraceae bacterium (assembly GCA_029982615.1). Lineage (GTDB taxonomy): Bacteria > Bacillota > Thermosediminibacteria > Thermosediminibacterales > Tepidanaerobacteraceae > JANLFP01. The sequence goes on from JARRBK010000029.1 coordinate 136, forward strand.
TATGGATGAAACCCCTACCCGGAATATTTCTGGATTTAACGGTACCCTGCTGGAATTGCTTCCGGGTCTGGCTCAGCACCACTGCTGTTTTAAAAGCCCGGGAGGTTTTTTGATGCGCCTGAAAGAAGGCACATATTTTCCGCATGTAATAGAACACGTAGCATTAGAAATACTGAATCTCGCAGGCCAGGATGTGAAATTCGGCAAGGCCAGGAGGCTAAAAGGCAGCCTTTACGATGTGGTTTTCGGGTATATAGTGAAGGCTCCGGCCATAAAAGCAGGGGAACTTGCCGTGCGGCTGGTAAAGTCCATACTTTGTTCTCAAAAAATTGAACTGGACGAGGCGATTCGGGAGCTTGCCCGGGAAACTGTGGAGAAAGGGCTGGGGCCCAGCACCGCTGCCATAGTTTCAGAAATGAAAAAAAGGGGTGTTCCTGTAACCCGAATTGGAGAAGGAAGCATGGTGATTCTGGGATACGGTGCCCACCAAAAGCGCATCGAGGCCACTATAACTCAAAATACAAGCTGCCTGGCGGTGGATGCAGCCTGCGACAAGACCATGACCAAAGAATTGCTGTCCATGGCAGGCATACCGGTTCCTGAGGGCATGCTGGTTAGCAATGAAGAAGAAGCTATGAAAGCGGCAGAGAAACTGGGTTTCCCAGTGGTGGTGAAGCCCCGCGATGGCAACCAGGGCAAAGGAGTAAGCTTGAACCTTCAAAATCCTGCTATGGTTCGCGAGGCATTTCGCCTTGCTTCGGAGCATTCTTCGAAAATCATTGTTGAAAGACAGATAATGGGGAAGCACTACAGAATGCTGGTGGTGGGCGGCCGCTTCATTTGTGCAGCTGAACGCATACCCGCCCACGTTATCGGCGACGGTGTTCATACCATAAAAGAGCTGGTGGATATCACCAACAGCGATCCCCTTCGGGGAGAAAACCATGAAAAGCCCCTCACAAAAATCAAAATAGACCCAGTGGCGAATATGGTGCTGGCACGACGGGGTCTAACCCTGGAAAGCATACCCAAAAAGGGAGAAGTAGTTTTCCTGAGGGAAAATGGGAATCTGAGCACCGGCGGCATCGCTGTGGATGTTACCGACATTGTCTGCCCGGAAAACAGGGAGCTGGCCGAAAGGGCCGCTTCCATGGTGGGACTTGACGTGGCAGGGATCGACATCACTACGGAAGATATAGCCGTTCCCGCAGAAAAAAGCGGCGGTGCGGTGATTGAGGTAAATGCAGCGCCGGGCATAAGGATGCACCTTTTCCCTTCTCAAGGAAGGTTAAGGCCTGTGGCCGAAGCCATAGCAGATATGCTGTACCCGGAAGGCGTTCCATCCTTCCCGCTGGTGGCGGTTACAGGCACCAACGGCAAGACCACCACCGTCAGAATGATAAATCAAATAGTGTCCGCCTGGGGGTTGACCTGCGGCATGACCTGCACCGGCGGAGTGTATATCGGCCGGCAGTGCATAAGAAAGGGAGACTGCAGCGGCCCTGAAAGTGCCAGAATGGTGCTGTTTAATCCAAAGGTACAAGCTGCGGTGCTGGAAGTGGCCCGGGGCGGCCTCATAAGAGGTGGGCTGGCATACGATGAGGCTGATGTGGGCGTGATAACGAATATCGCCGGCGACCATCTTGGCATCGACGGTGTCGAGACCCTTGAAGACCTGGCCTTTGTAAAATCATTGGTAATAGAACAGATAAAACCCGGGGGTGTTGCGGTCTTGAATGCCGATGACAGAATGAGTGTGGAAATAAAGGACCGGGCGAGAGGAGAGATCATTTTTTTCAGCACTGAGGAGGACAACCTGGTGCTCAGGAAACACATCGGCGCGGGCGGCAGGGGTGTATTTGTGCGGGATGGTGGGATTTATTTTAAAAATTGCGGTGATGAGAGTTTTCTTATGAGGGTGAAAGACATCCCCGCCACACTGAAGGGCAGGGCAAGGCACAATGTGCAAAATGCTCTGGCGGCGGCCGCCGCAGCGTGGGCGCTGGGCGTGCCTTCCAGGATTATATTCTGTGCCTTGAAAGGTTTTGACTGCAGCCAGGAAGTAAATCCAGGCCGCATGAATATTTTTGAGATGCCCGGATTTACCGTGATACTGGATTACGGTCATAATCCCTCGGGGGTTGAAGCGGTAATCAACACCGCAAAATCCTTTAAACCCTCCCGAATGGTAGGAGTCATAGCCAGCCCCGGAGACCGCAGAGACCAGGATATTATTGAACTGGGGCGCGTTGCCGGCAAGGGATTTCAGCGCATTATAATAAAGGAAGATGCTGATTTGCGGGGAAGAAAGCCGGGAGAGACGGCATCGCTGATTTGCGAAGGGGCTCTTCGCGGCGGCTTGAAAAGAGATAGAATAGAAATCATCTTAAATGAAGAAGAGGCAATAGCGTCAAGCCTCGAAAATGCTCTGGAAGGAGACATGATAATCATCTTTTATGAACATTTTGAAAGAGCGCTGGAAGCTGTGAAAAAATACAGCGAAAAAATAGCGAAAATTCCCGGCGCTGCAGGGATAATCTGAGCAATTTTTTTTAATCAAGCAGGATTTTGAAGTTTTGTGTGAAATATTATATACTAATACTATGGGAGGGGAGAAGTCTTGTTCAAGCTGGATATGGATGCTCAGGCCAAGATCAACCTTACGCTGGACGTGCTGTACAGGAGGCCCGACGGCTACCACGAGGTCGAAATGATCATGCAGTCCATAGCCTTAAAGGACCGCCTTACAATCGAATTGATGCCCCGGGGTTTTGTAAAGGTGTGCTGCAATACCCCGGAGCTTTCGTGCGATGAAAGCAATCTTGTCTATAAAGCGGCAAAGCTCATGATAGATGAGTATAATTTGGATGCGGGAGTAAAGGTGACCCTGGAAAAAAACATCCCCCTGGCCGCAGGCCTAGCAGGAGGCAGCGCCGATGCGGCAGCTGTAATAATTGGGATGAATGAGCTTTTTGATTTGAAGATACCAACAGAAAAACTTATGATGCTTGGGAAAACCATTGGAGCGGATGTGCCATTTTGCATTCATGGAGGCACCGCTCTGGCTCAGGGCATAGGGGAAAAAATTACTCCATTAAGACCGGTGAAAGGAATGGGATTGCTGCTGATAAAGCCGCCGTATGCTGTTTCAACTAAACAGGTATACAGTAGACTGGATGTAAAAAACATAAAAACGAGACCGGATACGCCTGCCATGGTTCAGAAAATCCTGAGCGAAGATATGGGCGCCGTGGCAAAAGGATTGTGCAATGTGCTGGAAGAGGTGACGTTTGAGCTCTATCCCGAACTGGCCCGGATTAAACAGGAACTGCTGGAAAAAGGTGCTATGGGCAGCCTCATGTCAGGCAGTGGCCCAACAGTTTATGGCGTTTTTGAAACTCTTAGCGATGCAAAAAAAGCTGCCGGGAAAATGCCCCGTGGAAACAGGACTTTTATCGTTACAGAAACTAAATAAATTTGCGATACATCACGAACAGACGTTTTAGAGGTGTGAAGCGGGAAGTTGGATGTGTGAATAGAAGTTGGATACAATAGTAAGCAATCCGAGTGTCGTGCCTTAATTCCACCTCACACTTCCCACCTCACACTTCACAAAGGGGAGGGAGGAGGAATTTGGATCATAAATTTTCGTCTGTAAAACTGGAAAATTACAAACCGCTGCGAGACGTGGTATTTGAAGCCATCCGCGAAGCCATCATAACGGGCGAGCTAAAACCCGGAGAGAGGCTGATGGAGGTTCAGCTAGCGGAAGAGATGGGGGTTTCCAGAACCCCTGTGCGGGAAGCCATAAGAAAACTGGAACTGGAAGGCCTGGTTGTTATGATACCCCGAAAGGGGGCTTATGTGGCGGGCCTGTCGCTGAAGGAAGCCGCTGACGTTTTTGAGATCCGGGAGAGCTTGGAAGGGCTGGCAGCTGCCCTGGCGGCGGAACGCATCACCGATGAAGAGCTGGAGACCATGGAGAAGATTCTGTCGAGTGTACAGAAAGCGGTAGAAGGGGGAGACGTGGAGACCATAATAAAGAAGGATGCCGAGTTTCATCAAATACTGTTCGCTGCCACCAGAAACCACCGCCTGGCGCAGATCATAAACAACCTGAAAGAGCAGATAGACCGCTTCAGGGTGCAGTCATTCACCAACCCTGCCAGGATAAAGAGCATTCTTCAGGAACACCGCTCTATAGTGAACGCCATTAAAGCCAGAGATGCGAACATGGCGGAGAAACTGACCAGGGAGCACATTGAAAAAGTGGAAAACAATGTCATGGATATTCTGAGAAAACAGATGGATGCAGGGGAGGAACATTTATGAACGCCCTGATACTGGCGGGAGGACAAGCAGACGGCTCTCTTGAAGAAGAAATGGGGGTCAGCAAAGCGCTAATCAAAATCAACGGTAAAGAGATGATATTGTACGTGATAGAAGCGCTGAAAGCCGTGGAGTGCGTGGATAGGATAGCTGTGGTAGGCGATGCGCAGCACCTGGCGTTCCTCAAGGATAAAGTGGACGTTATAGTGGAACAGAAAGATTCTTTGGCTGAAAATATTGTCAGTGGAGCAGAAGTATTTTCCGAAGCGGAAGAGCTGCTGGTGCTCACCTGCGATATACCCATGATCACGCCCGAAGCCATAAAAGACTTTGTGGAAAAAGCCAGGGCCACTGGGGCAGATTTTAATTATCCCATAGTGAGAAAAGAGGATAACGACGCAAAATACCCCGGAGTTCACCGCACATATGTGAGAATAAGGGACGGCGTCTTTACAGGCGGAAACATAGTATTAATAAGGTCCGGGATTATAAAAAAAGCCATGGATAGAGCAAAATATTTCCTGGCCTACCGCAAGAAGCCGTGGATGCTGGCCAGGATTTTAGGTGTATCTTTTGTGCTGAAGCTGCTGCTGGGCATACTGTCCATCAAGGAACTAGAAACACGGGTGTCGGATCTTTTCGGAATAAAAGCCCGAGCAGTCATCAGCACTTATCCAGAGATCGGCACCGATGTGGATAAAAAAAGCGACCTGGAACTGGCGCAAAAAGTTCTGGGGGGAGGGATTTAAATGAGGCGAGGCGAGAGGCTTGCCCTACTGTCAAAAATGCTGTGCGAGAACCCAAACAGGATTATTTCGCTTAATTTTTTTAGCGAAAGGCTGGATGCGGCGAAATCATCCATCAGCGAGGATTTAAATATAATCAGGAATGCCTTTGCAATTTCCGGCGAGGGAGAGCTTTCCACCATTGCAGGCGCAGGTGGAGGCGTCCGGTACCGCATAAAAAAAACCGATGCTCAAATAAAAAACTTTGTAGAAACGCTTTGCATGAATCTGACGGATCAAAAGCGCATAATACCCGGCGGGTACATATACATGACCGACGTGATATTTTCACCGGAATACAGCGAGAAAATAGGGCAGATATTTGCACAGATTTTTATGGAAAAAGACCCCACGTGTGTGTTAACAGTGGAGACCAAGGGCATACCGATTGCTCTCATGACTGCCCGGGCCCTGGGAGTGCCTCTAGTGGTGGCCCGGCGCGACAGCCGCGTGACCGAGGGGCCTTCTGTTAATATAAGCTATGTGTCGGGGTCGGGCCAGAAGATTCAAAACATGTCGCTGCCCAAAAGAGCTTTGTCGGAAAACGCCAGGGTGCTTATAGTGGATGACTTTATGAAGGGCGGAGGCACGGCAAGGGGCATGATAGAGCTTTCGGCAGAATTCAAGGCTGCGGTGGTGGGCGTGGCGGTGCTGGTGGCTACAGGGGTTCCGCAGCAGAAGCTGGTAAAAGATTACTTTTCCCTCCTGGTGCTGGATGAAATAGATGTCGAAAAAGGCATAATAAATATGAGGCCGGATAAAATCACAATTTCGTGAAAAATTTTACTTCCCATGCAGGAATTTTAAGATTTATATAGAAATTGTACATGCGAAATTTCTCGGCAGGGAGGTGCAATCGTTGGAGATTACAGATGTCCGTATCCGCAGAGTAGCAGAGGAAGGCAAGATGAAGGCAGTGGTATCCGTAACTTTTGATGACGAGTTTGTGGTTCATGACATTCGCATCATAGAGGGGCAAAACGGACTTTTTGTGGCCATGCCGAGCCGCCGGACGCCCGACGGGCAGTTCAAGGATATCGCCCACCCCATCAACTCTCAAACAAGAGCCAGGATACAGGAAACCATCCTGCAGCATTACAATCAGGAAACGGCATGAGGACATCTGTATAAGATGTCCTAAATTTTTCATACTTTCTTTAATGAAAATAACGGCTTTTTTTATGTATAATTAAAGCGAAACCTTATACGGTGTATACAGCACCGCGATTTTCTTAGGAGGGATATGGATGAATGGATTTACGGCGGTGATACTGGCCGCCGGTGAAGGAACCCGCATGAAGTCCGATATTCCCAAGGTGCTTCACAGGGTTTGCGGAATTCCGATGCTAGGTCATGTGATAAACGCTGCTAAAAAGGCCGGTGCCGGCAAGATTGTGGTGGTAGTGGGCAAAGGCGCTGACGAAGTTAAAAAGGCTTTTGAAGGCCAGGGTGTGAATTTTGTGGTTCAGGCCGAACAGAAAGGCACGGGCCATGCGCTAATGCAGGCTCGAAAAGAGGCAGAAGGAGATGGCATTATACTGGTGCTTTATGGGGATATGCCTCTGGTTACGGCGGAGAGCATAGCCGCCATGGTACAATTTCACAGCGAGCACAGGCCCGCAGCCACTGTAATGACAGCCCGGGTGCAGGACCCCACCGGATACGGCAGAATAATAAGAGATAAACTTCGGGTTCTGGCGATACGGGAAGAAAAGGATGCCCTGCCGGAAGAAAAAACGATAAACGAAATAAATTCGGGGTTTTACTGTTTTGATGCATCCCTTGTGTTTGAAGCCCTGACGAAAGTTAAAAACGACAACCGCCAGGGAGAATTTTATCTCACCGATGTGGTGGAGATATTCAATAAAGAGGGCAGGGATGTGCTGGCCTTCGAGGCGGCTGATCCACTGGAGATTTCCGGCATAAACGACCGCTGCCAGCTGGCTTTTGCGCAGAAAGTCATGCAAAAGAGAATCATCGAGCGATGGATGAAGGAAGGCGTGACTTTTGTAAATCCCGACACATGCATGGTGGATGTGAATGTAACCATAGGAAGGGATACGATAATATATCCGGGAGTCCTGCTGGAAGGAGAAACCCATATCGGAGGAGGATGCTTGATTGTAGGGCCCAGCCGCATAAAAGACAGCAGCATAGGGAATAATTCGGAAATAATTATGAGCCAGATACTGGAAAGCACAGTGGCAGATGGAGTCAAGATAGGCCCTTTTTCAAACCTCCGGCCGGGATGCCGTATCAGCGAGGAAGTAAAAATCGGCGATTTTGTGGAGATTAAAAACACCAGCGTGGGGCCGGGGTCGAAAGTGCCACACCTTTCCTATGTGGGCGATGCCGTCATCGGCAGAAAAGTCAATATAGGGGCGGGCACCATATTTGTGAACTACGATGGATACAAAAAACATCAAACAATGGTGGAAGACGGCGCCTTCATAGGGTGCAATTCCAACCTTATAGCGCCGGTTACGGTAAAATCCGGCTCCTATGTGGCTGCCGGTTCCACTATAACCCGAGAGGTGCCGGAGGATTCTCTGGCAGTGGCCCGCGCAAGGCAAGAAAATATAATCGGCTGGGCGGAAAAACGAAGAAAAAAAATAAAAGAAGAAAAAATAGAGGGAGGAATCCGAAATAATGGATAACAGACTGGAGATTTTTACCGGCAATGCCAACCCTGACCTGGCAAAGGAGATTGCAGACAATCTGGGGATAACCCTGGGCGATGCGGTGGTAAACACCTTCAGCGACGGAGAAATTCAGGTAAAAATAAACGAAAGCGTTCGCGGGGCAGACGTATTTGTGGTCCAGCCCTTTTCGAGCCCTGTAAACGATAGTATTATGGAGCTTTTGATAATGATCGATGCGTTCAAGAGAGCGTCTGCATGGCGCATAACCGCGGTAATCCCATACTACGGTTATGCGCGGCAGGACAGGAAAGTAAAACCCAGGGACCCCATTACGGCAAAACTGGTGGCTGATATAATTTCTGCCGCTGGGGCTCACAGAGTGCTTACCATGGATTTGCACGCGGGCCAGATTCAGGGTTACTTCAATTTTCCTGTGGACCATCTGCTGGCGGTGCCGATTCTGGCGGATTATTTCAGGAAAAAAGAGCTGGAGGATGTGGTGGTGGTATCCCCGGATCTTGGGGGAGTCACCCGGGCCAGGGAACTGGCCAACCGCATAGGCGCGTCCATTGCCATCATAGATAAGCGCCGCCCGGAACCCAATGTGGCTGAAGTCATGAACATAATAGGCAAGGTATCGGGGAAGACCGTTGTAATGATAGACGACATGATAGACACTGCTGGCACCATAATTCTTGGAGCACAGGCCCTTCTTGATCGGGGCGCAAAGGAAGTGTATGCCTGCTGCACTCATCCCGTTCTGTCGGGTTCAGCCGTAGAAAGGCTTGAACAGTCCCCTCTGAAGGAAGTCGTGGTAACGAACACCATAAAGTTAAAGGACGACAAAAAAACCAAAAAAATCACGGTGCTTTCGGTGGCGCCGCTTTTTGCAGCCGCTATTTCAAGAATCCATGAAAACATGTCGGTAAGCACATTGTTTGATTAGCGGTGAGGGCAACACTCCAAGCTTAAGAACAACTTTGTCTCACTCAAATTACAATCCAGAAGCTTGATTAAGTTTGCGATATTGGTTATAATTAATGCTGACTATTATTATTTACTGGCTATGATTAGCATGCAGAAGCAAATTAAGGAGGAAATATTTATGGAGCAGATTGCTTTAAAGGCAAAGAAACGGGATAGCTCGACAAAAGGTAAAATAAATGAGCTTCGCAGAAAGGGCAAACTGCCGGGAGTGCTGTACGGCAAAAATGTGGATAGCTGCCCGGTGAGCGTTGATGCCAAAGAACTTTTAAAAATCCTGAAGACCCACGGCGAAAGCGCTCTTATCAATCTTGAGTTAGAAGGCCAGACACATCCGGTACTCATGAAAGAGATTCAGAGAGATACTCTAAAAGATACCATCGTGCATGTGGATTTTTACAGGATATCCATGACAGAAAAGATAGAATTCGATTTGCCCATCGTATTAAAGGGCGATGCAGAAGGCGTAAAAATGGGAGGCATCCTTCAGCATCAAAAGCGGGAGATTTCGGTTAAAGCCCTGCCCAAAGATTTGCCCGAACATCTGGAAGTTGACATTTCCAGCCTTAAAATCGGAGATACGCTCACCGTAGGTGACCTGAAAGTGGACGAAAAAATTACCGTGCTGGATGACCCCGACGAAGTGGTGATCAGCATTCTGGCGCCTAAGCTGGCTGAAGACACCGAAGTTCCCGCAGGTGAGCAGGCCGCAGAACCCGAAGTGGTGGCCAAGGGCAAAGAAGATAAAAATGAAGAATAGTAATGAGGCGCAACCATGTTGCGCCTTTTATATAGCATAATTTGGCGGGGCGGTGGTAAAATGTTTCTGATAGCGGGCTTGGGCAACCCTGGAAAGCAATATGAATATACGCGGCACAATACGGGTTTTTTGGTTCTGGATATTATTGCGGAAAAACTCGGTGTGAAAATAAACAGGGTAAAATTCAAGGGGCTTGTGGCTGAAGCAATTTATGAGGGAGAAAAAATCCTTTTGCTGAAGCCTCAGACCTACATGAATCTTTCTGGAGAAAGCGTATCGGACGCAGTAAATTTTTATAAAATCCCTCTGGACCGCATAATAATCATATACGACGACATGGACCTGCCTGCGGGAAGGCTGCGCATCCGCCCTGAGGGCAGCTCCGGAGGCCACAGGGGCATGGATTCAATAATATATCAACTTTCAACGGACAAATTCTGCCGCATAAGGGTTGGGATAGGAAGACCTGGAGGCGAAAAGGACGCTGCAAGCTATGTGTTGGGAAACTTTTACGGCGAGGAGGCTCAAAAAATTAAAGCCGCCATGGAGGCTGCAGCCCAAGCGGCCCTGCATATTGTGAACCGCGGCGTCCACGAAGCCATGAACAAATTCAATTCCTTCGAAGCGTAGTGTCCCCCTGAGTCAATATTATTTTGAAAGGGAGAGAGCATTGAAAATACCGAGGATAATTCTTGCAGGGACCAACAGTGGATGCGGGAAAACGACACTTTCCGCAGGTATTATGGCTGCCTTGGTGAAGCGGGGAATCGCGATTCAGCCTTTCAAGGTGGGCCCCGATTACATAGACCCGATGTTTCACACTTTTGTGGCGGGCAGGTATTCGAGGAACCTGGACAGCTGGCTTTTGGATGAAGCCACTGTGATGCACCTTTTTCAGAAGAATGCCTATGACTGCGATATGGCTTTCATTGAGGGCGTTATGGGCCTGTACGACGGCTTGGGCGCAAGTTCCATTGAGGGAAGCACTGCACATGTATCGCGCATATTGAAATCCCCCGTGGTAATTGTGATGAATGCATACGGGATGGCTCTGAGTGCGGCGGCTCTTTTGCAAGGCTATAAAGAATTCAAGGGCGGGACCGATATCCGGGGGGTAATATTAAACAGGATAGGAAGCTTCAAGCTATACGCCTGTTTAAAAGACATCATCGAAAAAAATACCGGAATCAGGGTATTGGGATATGTGCCGCATTCTGAGGAATATACGCTGCCCGAAAGGCATCTCGGCCTGGTGCCCGGTGCTGAGGTGGCGGATTTGAGGGATAGGCTTGACAGACTGGCCTGTGCAGTTGAAAAAACTGTTGATTTGGATATGCTGATGGATATAGCGAAGGAAGCGCCGGAGCTCCAAAAGTCGGAAGCAGGCATTCCGGTCGTAAATCCCGGGGCTAAAATTAAGATTGCTGTGGCGTGGGATAAGGCTTTCAACTTTTACTACAGGGACAATCTGGATTTGCTGGAAATGATGGGGGCCGAGCTGATATATTTCAGCCCGATGGAAGATACCAGCCTTCCGCACGGGATACATGGAGTATACTTCGGAGGAGGTTTTCCCGAGGTGTTCGCAAGAGAGCTAAGCCTTAACACCTCCATGCGTAACGACGTGCGGCAAAAGCTATTAAATGGCCTTCCTGCCTACGCGGAATGCGGTGGATTGATGTACCTTTGCCGGACCCTCAGGGATAAAAACGGAGAAACTTTTGACATGGCGGGCGTAATACCTGCCAAAAGCGAAATGACCCAGGCGCTGCAGAGGTTTGGTTATTCGGCCATTTGTTTTTGCAAAGATAATATCCTGGGCAACGCCGGAACTACTACGCGCGCCCATGAATTTCACTATTCGATACTGAAAGTTGAAGCTGGGCAGGAATTTGAATATTGCTACGAAGTACAAAAGCCGACGGGAAGAAGTGGGCAAACACCCTATTATGATGGAATTAAAATAAAAAACGTTCTTGCAGCCTACCAGCATATCCATTTCTGGTCGAACCAAAAACTTGCCGCAAACTTTATAGAAAACTGCGTCAAGTACAGGGATGGAGCCTAAGTAATGCAATACGGCCTTTTTGTCCATATGCCTGTCCGTTGATATTTTAAAAAATGCCGATGGTATGTCTTGCATTTAGTTAAACCTTTAATTTCGTTTTATGTGAAGATATCTTTAAGCTCTACTAAAAGTCCGTCAAAAATCATGGACTGTACAGTGTCATCCCTTACAAAAAGTTTCATATCCGCGATGTCATTGTTTTTGAATTTATATATTATCACTTCGCGGTTGAAATAGTTAACGACCCAGTATTCCTGGACGCCGGCTTGCATATAAAGGTCGAGTTTTTTGATAAGATCCATTCGGGATGATGTATCGGATAATACTTCGATGACAAGAGTAGGTATACCCGTATACCTGTCATTTTCATTTTTATTTTCCGGATCACATATGACCAGTAGATCCGGCTGCACCACGTTTATACTGCCCTCCCCCTTTTTTAACGTAACATCTAAAGGAGACAGAAAAGGTATACATTTCTTTCCTTTAAACCATAAACGCAGGAGGGCATATAAATTTCCCACAACCCGCTGATGGGTTACTCCCGGGGAAGCAAGCAAAAACACTTCCCCGTCGATATACTCGTATCTTTTGTCGGTCTTTTCATACATCTCCATAAATTCTTCATAGCTCATTTTTTTACCATGGCATCCATATGAAGTGGCTTGTTCACAAATTTTGTCCGAATTCCCCCAAGTCCTGTGCCTTGTTATCTTTGCCACAGGCATTCCATTTTTTGTAACAATGATATCCTCTTTGTCAAGCAGCTTGATATATTTCCCAAAATTATTTTTTATATCGGTGGCTTTAACAATCATTTTCCCACATCCATGGCTAATTTTTTAGCTAATTTATTATATCACCTGAAATGCGGGAGGGTCAATAGCAATCGGTTTTTCAGGTAGAATATTCATATGCCGCAACCGGTTTGTAACGGTCGGCCTCCCATGATATAATAATGTTATTATACTGCAACGGGAGGGTTTTGTTTTGGCAACGCAAATGCAAATCATCGCCGGAAAAAAACAGGGGTTTGCGGAATTCTGCCACGGCCTCAGGCAGGGGATCCCGATCGCCCTGGGATACATCCCGGTATCCTTTACATTCGGACTCATGGCGGTGGGCGGCGGAATACCTGTCTGGACTGCAATTTTAATTTCATTATCCAATCTTACATCCGCCGGGCAGTTTGCAGGCACCAATCTTATCATAGCAAACGCCCCGCTTCTGGAGATTGGTCTTACCACCTTTGTTATAAACATTCGCTATATGTTGATGTCGCTTTCGCTTTCGCAAAAAATCACCCCGGGGATGGCTCTTTTAAAGCGATGCATCATGGCTTTTGGAATAACCGACGAAACCTTTGCAGTGGCTTCCATGGAAAAGGGCGAAATTACATTCAATTACTTCATGGGACTTGTCGCATGCCCGTACTGGGGATGGGCTCTGGGCACCGCAATGGGGGCGCTGACGTCTTCGGTGCTGCCGAAGGCGGTACAGAGTTCCATGGGAATCGCGCTGTATGCCATGTTTATTGCGCTCGTGGTACCCGCGGCCAAAAGGTCAAGAGCCGCCTTTTTCGTGGCCGCCGTTGCAATCGGCATCAGTTCGTTTTTCCGCTGGGGTCCCTATGCGAACCATATCTCCAGCGGCTGGAGCATAATTATTGCAACCATCATTGCCTCTTTTGCCGGCGCGGTGATATATCCGAAAGAGGAGGATGAACTTGAGTAAAACATTGATTGCGGTTTTTTTGATGGCTTTGGTTACATATATACCCAGGGTTCTTCCCATAGCAGTTTTTAAGAATAAATTAAAATCAAGATTTTTGCATTCTTTCCTGTATTATGTGCCATATGCGGTGTTAGGAGCCATGACATTTCCCGCTATTTTATATTCCACGGGCGATATGTTTACTTCGGCTGTCGGAATGAGCGCTGCACTGGTTCTGGCGTATTTCGAGCAGGGCCTCATGAAAGTGGCATTGGGAGCCATATTGACGGTCTACATCACCGGATGCCTTCTTCATTGAATAGCGAGAGCATTATGTAGGAGCGCATGAAAATGAAGAACCATCAGCTTTAGAGAAAGAAATATTATTAAGGAAGCCTTTATATATTATAAAAAAGCAAAATCAATCCTTGTTAGCTTGGATTGTAAAGTCTGACCAATATTGAGAGAGTCTTTTATAGCTAAACAGCTGTATATGGTTGTATTCACTATAAGTGGATATATCTGTATATCCATTTTTCTTTGCAATCATAAACAGTTATACAAGAGCAGATTTAAAAGTAAAACCTATTTTCTAAAAAACGATGATAGAATAAATGCTATTATTCATCAATATTCCTGACTCTAACAGTATAATGTCTGGTTGAATGGCTCTGCTTAAAAACAATATGTATATCACGGCAAGGGCAGTTCTATAGTAAAAAATAGTTCAAATGGCAAATGTTGATGATAAATATTACCAGCCATAACTATTGGGTAACCGACCATGTTATCGTGAAGTTTATTTTACCGGTATTCGTAATTAATGTATAGTTTGTGAAAAGGCTTGAATCGAAGCTAAAACTGAAGTTGTATGGGCCATCTTCCGTCTTTTTTTCATTTTTATTGACTTTACAAAGAATTTAGATATAATATCAACTGATAATCCAAGATTGGAGTGAAAGATGAATGATAGTCAACACAAATTATTATCAAACAACGCCATGTGTCAGGACAAATATAAAATCTAATGTACGGAATAATCCGAAACCATATTGCTTGACACAGGAAAAAGTCGAGACGGAGCATAAAACGGAGTGTTCTTCAGATATTTGGGAAGAACTTGCTAAAGAATATGACATTAGAAATGCTTCTTTCGATGAGCTTTGTGATATATCCTTAAAACTGTATGAAGCAGGAGAAATCTCTCTAGCAGATCATGCGATCTTAACTTTTGATCCTAGTAAATCACCTCAAAAAGTAAAGCCCAATATATTTTTAACAAAAACCAACATAGACGGCAAGAGAGATTGGATAGCAGAATACGAAGCAAGGGCAAACATGGATTTGAAAATAGGAAATACGGTTGGTTATAAAAATAATCAACATATACTCGATATTTTAAGACGCTTTCAGTAGAAAGCAAAAAATACTTTAATAACCTCAAACAAAGAGGTTATTTTTTTTAACAATAAAATAAAATTAGCCCTCCTTACCATATAAGCCGGAAAGGATTCAAAATTGCCTCTTTTGCCGGAGCAGTGATATATCCCAAAACCGGACTTACAATATTTTTCAGCATATAAAATTTTTAGAGGGGCAGATTAAACATGTGAGAATATAAATCTATTCCCGCAAGAAAGGGGAGGGATGGTTTTGCCGAGGATAAAATCTTTTTTTTGGGGTCTTGGAGTTGCGGCATTGGCTTTTATAATGGTGCCTAAGTTTAAAAAAATGGCCAGGCCTGTAATAGTCAAGGGAGTGAGCGGAGCCATAGGTCTTGCTAAAAAAGGCAGAGAGGTCGTGGAAGAGTACAAGGACCGCCGCAGGGAAAAAGAAAGATTTACTCAGAATGCTGCAACAACCGATCGCGACGCCGCTATAGAGCAGATACAGCAGGAAGAAATTGAAGCCCTCAATGAGATAAAAGAGCTCAAAAACATGATATCCAGGCTTCAGGCCGAAATAAATGAAATCAAACAGAAAAATCAAGATAAATGAGAGGGATGGACGGGAAACAAGAGTTTTTCCTCGTAATTTATAGAGCTTAATAGCTCTTTTTTTATCTCGAGAAATTTACATAATATGGTAGCTATATCGGAAAAAGCCCGTCAGACTATGAACGCAATGGGAGAAAGCGTAATGACCATGAATTCACTTTGAAGGAATTACTATTAAATAATGTCACCGGTAACACGGGTCGGGCTTTAATATCTTTGCCTTGATATATCACCGATTAAAGGCGTATAATATTATTTAGAAGGGGCTATAATATTAAGACGATGTCACTATTTATCTGGTGACATGGTTTAAAACAGCCCTGAATTAAAAAATAAGGGGGTTTGTTTATGAGGGCAAAGATTCAGGCTTTCGGAAGATTTTTAAGCGGTATGGTGATGCCCAATATCGGTGCTTTTATTGCATGGGGGTTGATTACAGCTTTCTTTATCCCCACGGAATGGATACCCAATGAGCACCTGGGAAAATTGGTGAGCCCCATGATAACGTATCTTCTGCCCCTTCTGATCGGTTATACCGGCGGAAAGCTGGTACACGGCACCAGGGGAGGCGTCGTGGGTGCGGTGGCCACCATGGGCGTGGTGGTTGGCGCCGACATACCCATGTTCATGGGAGCCATGATAATGGGGCCCATCGGCGGTTACGTCATCAAAAAATTCGATGAAGCGATACAGGACAAGGTCCCTGCGGGATTTGAAATGCTGGTGAACAATTTTTCTGCGGGAATAATAGGTATGATAATCACCCTTCTGGCATACATGGTCATTGGTCCTGTGGTTTTGGGCCTGAACAAGGTGCTGGCCGCGAGCGTGTAGGCAATAGTAAATGCGGGATTTTGCCGCTGGCATCGCTTTTTATCGAGCCCGGAAAGATATTGTTTTTGAACAACGCCATAAATCATGGAATATTAGCTCCCCTTTGGGGGTTGAGCAGGTGGCCAAGGCAGGCAAATCCATATTCTTCTTGCTGGAGACAAACCCTGGGCCTGGTCAGGGAGTGCTGCTGGCTTACTGGCTGGTGGGCAAGGGAATGGCAAAACAATCAGCTCCCGGTGCCATCATCATCGACTTTTTCGGCGGCATTCATGAAATATATTTTCCCTACGTGTTGATGAACCCGATACTGATACTGGCGGTCATTTTGGGCGGCGCTACGGGGGTGTTCACCTTCGTGTTGCTGGGCGCGGGCCTGGTAGCAACACCTTCTCCCGGCAGCATTTTCGCCGAGATCGCCATGACTCCTAGAGGCGGATATTTCCCGGTGCTGGCTGGTATAGCACTTTTGCTGCGGTATCTTTCCTGATATCATCGGTGCTCCTGAAGAGATTTGCGTTAGAAGAAGGGGACATTTACGCGGCTCAGGAAAAGGTTGATGAACTCAAAGGCAAAAAGGTTTCCAAGCTGTAGGTCAAAAGACGTCGGTGCAAAAAATAGTTTTTGCCTGCGACGGCGGCATGGGTTCTTCAGCGATGGGCGCTTCGGTCTTAAGAAAGAAGATACAGCGGGCGGGATTGGATGTAAAAGTGGTACACGCCGCCATAAACGAGATACCGCCCGATGCTGATATCGTGATTTCCCACAAGGAGCTCACAGCCAGGGCTAAAGCCGCTGCTCCAGGAGCGGAGCATATTTCCATCGAAGCTTTTGTTAACAACCCTGTATACGATGAAATAGTAGAGCGCTTGAAAAAATAAGGGAAAATGAGATAATAGGAGTAACGGCGCAGCCTGTTACTCCAAACTTTTTTTCTTAAAAAGAAAGTATTTTGTTGAGGGATAAAAATGAAACCCACCTTTACCGAAAGACAAAAAAATATAATACGCTGCCTGCTGCAGGGTCCCACCACTACAGAAAAATTGGCGAAGCTTTTGGGCGTGAACAGAAGGACGGTACTGCGGGAACTCCCCCTTCTTTCAAAAAACCTGGAGGCTCTGGGAGTAAAACTGGTGCGGCGGGTGGGAGCAGGGCTGAGGATTGAGGGAGAAAAGCAGTATCCCTGGCGATGGAGCGGCTGAAAGCTAAAGAGGCCATTACAATGGATAAAGGCCTGCTGGCAAACCTTGAGGGCACGTCGGAATTCAAACTGGCGGAAGAAATCGCCCGGGAGCTAAAAAATAATTTCGGGATAGACATTCCTGACGATGAGAAAGGCTATATAGCCATGCACCTGCTGGGAGCTAAGCTGCGCTTAAACGCCCGGGCGGATGAATTTTTTATGATAAGCCATAATGGAGCCGTTGAAGCCGCTCGGAGAATTCTTGTTCTGGCGGGAGAAAAACTAAAAACGGATCTTATGAAAGACGACAAAATTCTGGAAGGGCTGGCGGTGCATTTAAAACCCGCCATATCCCGCCTAAAACTGGGAATGGAAATAAGGAACCCGCTGATTTCACAATTGAAAAATGAATATCCCGAAATCATGCGGGTGGCTCAAAGCTTGGAGTAAAGCCTGTAAACCTTGCCTGCGGCATTGCAGCTGCACTTAATTTTGATTATGAAGAAGATGGGGAGGCCCTGACGCTGCAGAATATGATAAAAAACGAAGGCGTAGACGAGGTGTTGGCCAAGATCTGCGGCATACCCCGGGAAAGCTCGTTAAACACCCTCATAAAAGACAGTTTGAAGCACAGCTTTTTGTGGAATAAAATACCTTGAATTTAAAAAAATCCCCGGCGAAGAATAAGTACGGGGATTTTTTATTTGGGAAAATATTTTACAAAAATATTTTACAAAAGATATTAATACTTATTGACAGCGAAAAATATATTTAGTATAATTTAATCAAGAAACGGTGAAATAGAATATATTTAATCGCTGCCAAAACTGCTTTTGCAATGCTCCTTGTAAAGTTGTATAAACTTGAGAATGAAGCTGAACTCTTCCTCGGTGCAATCCGCCACCAATTCCAATACTGACCGCACCCTGGGGTCCAACAGCAGCTCTTTTATGGCGGGGTTCATTGGTTTAAACAGCGATGATATATCATCCTCGTCCGCTACGAAATAGCACGGCGAAAGCGAAAGTGCCGAAGCGATTTTTTCCAGGGTTTTTATGGAAGGCTCCACCCTGCCGCTTTCGATCTGGCCGATGAGGCCGGTAGAAACGCCAGCTTTGGCGGCAAGTTCAGCTTGAGTTAGTTTTCGTTCCCGGCGTATTTTTTTGATCTTGTATCCTACATGGCTGGCGGATGAAATGATATCATCGGTACACACATCCAGAGCCCGGGCTATAGCCCTCAAAGTGGATACCGCAGGAACCACCTTGCCCTTTTCGATATGGCAGATGTAAGCTGCGGAGATGCCGGCTCTTTCGGCCAGTTCCGACTGAGAAATACCTTTTTTTTGGCGGAGCAGAGCAATTTTTTCACCCAACACCGTAGGGGTAGAAGCAATGGTGTCTGCTTGGGGGAAAAAACTCTCTTTCGACACGTTCAAAGCAGCTGCCAGTTTTTCTATCGTTTCGAGAGCAGGCTCCTTTTTCCCCCGTTCAATCTCACTCAGGTAAGAGACCGAAAGGTCCGACCGCCGGGCGAGCTCCTGGAGCGACATATTCCGCTTCTTGCGGAGGCTGCGAATCAATCTTCCGTCTATCATAAATATGCCCCTTTCGAAAATGTTAATAATTTCAGCTTGGGAAATATTAAATATACTGTTAATGTATTATAGTATATATTAATATTATGGTCAACAAAACAAAAAAATAAACTTAATGGAAGAAAAAATAAATTTAAAGGAGGAGATTTTGAAAATGAAACCCATAACCGTTACAGATGAAAATTTTGAGCAAGAAGTTCTTCAAGCTGAAGGCAAAGTGCTGGTCGACATGTGGGCGGCCTGGTGTGGCCCGTGTAGAATGCTGGCTCCCGTGGTGGATGAAATTGCCGACGAATACGAGGGCAAGCTCAAGGTATGCAAGCTGGATGTGGACGAAAACCCACAGACTGCTGCAAAATACGGCGTAATGAGCATCCCAACTTTGCTGGTGTTTGAAAACGGCCAGGTAATAAACAAGCTGATAGGTTTCAGGCCAAAACAAGATATCATAGCTGAAATAGGCATCTAAAGCGATTCTCTAAAGCCCCGCCTCCGGCGGGGTTTTTCATTTCAAAATTTGGCCTCCAAAGCGCGTTTTTCTAAATATTTTCAGATGAGGCAGGCAATTGTTCTAGGGCAAAAAACTTGTGAGTTGGCAATATCAATATTTATTGACAACTACAAAAAAATTTTAATATTTCTACTTGACATTTTTTGAATAAAAAACTAAAATATAATTGAAAAATATCATATGTTATAATATTGCTCAAATGAGCAAAAGGAGCAAAAAAAATGTATGATCAACTATTGATGTTTAAAGTATGCAAAATGTATTATTATCAACAACTTTCCAAAATTGAGATAGCAGAGAAATTACACATATCCAGGTTTAAAGTGGCAAGGTTATTAAATGAAGCGCAGAAAGCTGGAATTGTAAGAATACAGATACTGAATCCATCCTCCAAAGATATGTTTTCATTGGAAGAAAGGCTTGAAAGAGAATTGGGTCTTAAAGCAGTACTTATCATTGAAGGGGTGGATAATGATTTAGAGTTAAATAAGCGCCAATTAGGAAGTGAAGCGGCGAAGTTTTTATTAGAGTCTATACATGATAATGATGTGTTAGGTATTGCTTGGGGGTCAACAGTAAAAGAAGTTATAAAAGCGCTTCCTGAAAAAGTCGGTGTTAAAGTTTCCCATATAGTACAAGTCGCTGGTGGCTTAGGCTTGTTAAACAGAGTTGAAGACATAAGGATTTTAAATTCTCTGGGAGAAAAATTAAATGCAGAAGTATCTACATTTGTAGTGCCAATTTTAGTTCAGACCGCCGATTCAAAAAAAGTTCTTTTGCAGGATCCGGCTATAAGTAAAACTGTAGATTTATTTAGTTCTATAACTATAGCATTAGTTGGTATCGGAAGTTGGTATTCAGAAATCACAAGTAATCTACATTTAGAAGGAAGATTTCCGCAGGAAGATGTAGATTGGCTGCAGAAAAATGGAGTTGTGGGTGACATTTTCAATCATATGGTTGATATTAAAGGTAATATCATCGATGGGCCTCTTACGGATAGATTAATGACTATAGATTTGGACTTAGCCAAGAAAATAAAATATGTAATTGCAGTAGCGGGTGGTGTTTATAAAAGTCATGCTATTTTAGGAGCAGTACGAAGCGGTTTGGTTGATGCCTTGGTGACGGATAGTTATACTGCCACAAAAATTCTTGAAATTATTGAGGAAGAGAAATCAAAGACCTAAGATTTTAAAAATGAAAAACGCGAAAAATTATTATCAATGTTAAAAAAGCTTTGGCAGGCCTGCCAAACATTAGAATAAAAATTAAAACATTTTTTAGAAAGGAGTCAGAAAGAAGTATGTACATGGATCCATTGTTTATTCAGATTCCAGACGGTATTGACAAAGAAAAATATGTAATAGCAACTTATTTAATAGGAGTTACACGCGAAACTGAAGCACTTAAATACGTCGCTGCTCTGGCTGTGGAACAAACTACTGGTACATGGACAAGTGTGCCTGGCGAAACCCATGAAGTAAGAGAAAGACATCTGGGAAGAATTGTTGGAATGTATGAAGTGCCTCCCTATCCACTTGAATATCCTGCTGATTTGAAAGAGAGATACTATATTGCAAGGATTGCCTACCCAGCAGAGAATTTTGGCACTAAATTTTCAATGTTGTTTACTACTATATTTGGTAATATATCTACAATTGACAAAATAAAATTAATGGATGTTGAATTTCCCGATTGGTATTTGAAGGAATTCAAAGGGCCTAAATTTGGTGTAGAAGGCATTAGGGAAATTCTGGGTGTATACGATCGCCCGCTCATCAACAATATGATAAAACCCTGCATTGGCCTCAATCCTCAACAGACAGCAGAGTTAGCTTATCAAGTAGCAGTAGGAGGCGTTGACATCATAAAAGACGATGAGCTAACTGCCGACCCGCCTAATTGTCCATTAATTGAGAGAGTTAAAGCTGTTTCGGCCGCCCTCGAAAGAGCTGACGAAGAAAAAGGTGAAAAGACGATATACGCATTTAACATCACAGACAGGACAGAAAAACTCAGAGAAAATGCGTTACGTGCCATAGAAGCAGGGGCAAAATGTTTGATGGTAAATACATGGACGATAGGCCTGGATGCTTGCAGAATGCTGACATCAGATCCTGACATCAATGTACCGATTCTATCACATCCAGACCTGCAGGGCGCATTTTATGTTTCTCCATACAATGGAATTAAGGCTTCCTTGGTAAAAGTGAAATTTCCAAGGATGGCAGGGCTAGACATGTTTATTATGCCTGCTCCGTATGGCAAATTCCCGGTAACGTGGGACAATTATATTGAATTAGCATATACAGCTTTAGCCCCATGGAAACATATAAAGCGAATGATGCCTATGCCCGGCGGCGGATCAGTTCCAGGTGTTATTGAAGCAATGATGAAGACTTTCGGAAATGACATTATTATTTCCGCGGGAGGCGGTATCATTGGCCACCCGATGGGTCCGACTGCGGGAGCCAAAGCTTACAGGCAGGGTATAGACGCGGTCATGAAAGGCATATCGTTGAGGGATGCTGCTAAAGAACCCGAAAATAAGGAACTAAAGATAGCATTAGAAAAGTGGGGTATTATCGGCGGAGAAAACGATAAAAAGCTCTATGATCTAAAATCAACATAAAAAGCTATATTCACGGCACACAGCATTGCATCTAAGCGATGCTGTGTGCAGCTAACTTGAATAATAAAATCATCATCAAAAAGAAAGGATTGTAGAAATATGAAAGCAGCTTTTCTTTATGGGCCTAAAGATCTTAGATTTAAAGAAATGGAAGTACCTGTACCTGGTCCTGGAGAGGTTGTAATTAAGCCTAAAGTGGCTTTAACTTGTGGTACAGATGTTAAGCAGTACATGCGAGGTTATCCTTTACTGAAACCGCCATTTCCTTTTGGCCATGAAGCATCCGGTGTAGTTCTATCAGTCGGAGAAGGAGTAAGCAAATTTGCAGTGGGTGATAGAGTAGTTGCCCACGCTACGGCACCTTGCAATACGTGCTACTATTGCAAAAAAGGTCAGCATTCCATGTGTGAAAACTTTATTGCAAACCAGGGTGCTTTTGCAGAGGCATGGAAAATACCAAAAGCAATAGTAGATCAGAACATGTTTAAAATTCCTGATAACTTACCCTTTGCAGATGCGGCATTGTTGGAACCCCTCAGTTGTGCCACATATGGTATTGAAGAATCAAATATCCATTTGGGTGATACGGTGGTTGTAAACGGAGCCGGCCCTATAGGTCTATTGTTTGTTAAACTGGCTACATTAAAAGGAGCCAAGGTTATAGTCTCCGATATGTCCGAAAAAAGATTAGCTCTTGCTAAAAAATTAGGAGCTTCTGAAATAGTAAATGTAACTAAGGTAACAGATCAAGTTAAAGCAGTTATAGATCTTACCGAAGAAAAAAGAGGAGTCGATGTGGCTATTGAAGCAATTGGATTACCGGAGACATGGGAAAAAACAATTGCCATGGCAAGAAGAGGGGGAACCGTTTTATTGTTCGGTGGACCTCCTGGTGGTACGACCATTACGATTGAAACACAAAGGCTACATTATTCTCAGTTAACAATTAAAGGTGTATTTAATACAACCCCACGACATGTATTAGCTGCCTTTGAGCTTCTTAAGCAAAGAGTGATAACTGCAGCAGATTTTGTTGGAAATGAGTACCGGTTAGAGGATTTGGAAAAGGCCATCCTGAATCACAAGGAAGGTAATGTAATAAAAAATGCTATTTTATTTGATTAACGCCTTTGGCTTGTCAGATATTAATAATTAATAATAGCTTGTATAGTTAGTATAGAATAAATAACCACCATAAAATTGTTTCAAGAAATCAAAAAAGCTAGGAAACCGAGGAATATTCAAATAATAACTTTAAGGCACACAGCATTGCTTTAGAAAATACTGTGTGCCTTAAGAAGATGCTTTTTAAAGAAGCTAAAAAATATGATTTTTTAGCTAAAAAACACTAAAGGAAATAAATTAAATTTATTTGACTAAAAATTTAAAATATGTTAAAATAAAACAAAACGTCTCATTTGAAAAATAATTGCTCAAATGAGCGCTCTGGAGGTGAAAAACAATCGTGAAATAATATTTCAAATATATTCACAAAATAAAGAAATTATCAAAGGAGGGGGTTTTCGTAAAATAACTTAATAAAATAATATGTTAAAATAAATGATTTTTCAATAATAAAAATGAATTGGAGATATTTTCTCTTCAGTAAATAGTTTTATATGTTGCGCTTTTGTAATTTCAAAATGCTTTTACTCAGAAAGAAGGTTTGATATGCATTACAGAATTATTGTAGCAAATAAAACTGAATTTAATAATTGGCAGAATTGTTATAAATACCTAGCCGATCTATTGCTTGATGAGAATGCTGTTAAACCAGGGTATTGGGAATCTGTATATGAAAGAGAAAAACAATTTCCTACCGGATTACAAGTCACTGAAAAATTTGGCATAGCCATTCCCCATCCTATCAATCCTGAACTTTGTATAGAACCTTCGGTCGCTGTAGCTATTCTTTCAAAGCCAATAAATGTAAATTCTATGGCCGATCCTAATGAAACAATATCAGTTTCCGTTGTAATTATGCTTGCTCTAGTATCAGCAGAAAATCATTTGAAAATGTTACAAAAGCTTATGGAAACTTTTCAAGATGAGAAGTTTATAGAGACCCTACAGAAGATTAAAGACCCTCAAGAAACCAAAGAAATCGTAAAAAAAAGACTTAGTTTATTTTAATATATAAAAATTTAATGGAAATGGAAGTGAAATTATGGAGTTTTTATTATCGATAATTAATTTAGGCGCCTCGGTAATGATGCCAATAATAATATTTATATTTGGTTTAATATTTAAGCAGGGTTTATCGAAATCCATACGTTGTGGTTTGATGATTGGTGTAGGATTTATAGGGATTAACATAGTTGTTCAATCTTTTATGGGTACTATAACTCCTATTACTGAGGCTCTCGTTAAAAATTCTGGATTTCATCTAAGTGTTGTTGATATAGGTTGGCCGGCAGCATCTGGTATTGCATGGAGTTCACTTATAGGTCCTGTTTCTATATTAATTGGTGTGATTATTAATATAATTATGATATCTATTGGTTTGATAAAAACTCTTGATGTTGATATATGGAATTACTGGACTGCTTTTGCCATAGCGCAAATAGGTTACTACCGCACTGGGAACTTTTGGTTAGCAATACTTGAAACTGAATTAATGATGATCTGGGTTTTCTTTATTGCAGATAAAACTCAGAAAGTATTGTATAATCATTATAATATACCAGCTGTATCAATACCACACGTTGCTACACAGAGTTGTGGTGCATTTGCTTTTCCAATTAACTGGTTATTGGACAGAATACCTGTTGTTAATAAGATTAACTGGAGTCCAAAGAATATTCAAGAAAGATTTGGAGTTGTTGGTGAACCAATTTTTTTAGGAGTAGTCATTGGTGCAGTATTATCGATTCTAGCAAAACAAAATTATGAGGTGGTATTAAAAACGGCGATAGGTCTAGGAGCTGCAATGGTTCTTATACCGAAAATGGTTTCTGTTCTTATGGAAGGATTAGTGCCAATGGCTGAAGGCATAAGCGAATTTATTAGTAATAGATTTAAAGGCAAAGAAGTATATATAGGAATGGATTCTGCTATTATGGTTGGAGACCCGGCTAATATTGCATTGGCAGTGATTTTAATACCTATTACTATAATACTTGCAGTTATACTACCGGGGAATAAAGTATTACCTTTAGGAGATTTGCCGGCTACTGTTTACTTTTGCGTTGTATTAACAGCAGTAAGCAAGGGCAATTTGTTTAGGGGTATTATCATGGGTATTCCTATGATGTGTGCAGCATTATGGACATCAACAAGCATGGCGCCATATTTTACAGAATTGGCAAAACAAATTGGTTTTGCAATACCGCAGGGAACAACACAAATTACGGCTATTGGTGTTGGGATTGCGTGGATTCCCTATCTTATTCAAGAGGTTTTAACTAGATTATACTTACTAATATTTTAGATTTACAACATAACCTTTTAGTAATAAAGAAAGGATGAATACAATGTCAGATCGCCATTACACAGTTATAGCTGCTTGTGGTAGTTCAATAGCTACTTCAACACTTATGGCTTCTAAAATAGAAGAATTGTTCAAAAAAAATAATATAAAAGGTATGGTGGCTAAAGTTGTCAAGACATTTTTTTGACCTTATATAAGGTGATAAAATTTTCATCCTCCTTTGTTAAAGTATGGTAATATAATACACAAATG
>JARRBK010000069.1 GCA_029982615.1 Tepidanaerobacteraceae bacterium
CTCTCATTACTCTTTTTAACTTCTATATTTAGTTTTCAAGGTCCATGTTTAACTGGAAATTGAATAAGTTTGATTTATCAAATATATTATACGAGGAGGCATCATTATGAAAGCGTTACTCGTTATAGATATGTTAGAAGATTTTATCAATAAAAAAGGTGCTTTATACGTTGGCCATTCCGGAGAGACAATTGTGCCATTTGTAAAGCAGAAGATTCAGGAATTTAGAGAACAGCAAAACCCTGTTGTCTTCATATGCGACAATCACCAAAAGGACGACAGGGAGTTTGAGATGTTTCCACCTCATTGTATAGCCAATACTACGGGAAGCAATATTATACGCGAGCTCGATGCTAGAGACGATGATAAGATAATAAGAAAGAGACGCTACAGTGCCTTTTTTGGTACAGATTTAGACATTTATTTAAGAGAAAAAGGAATATATGAAATTTATCTTGCGGGCGTATGCACGAATATATGCGTCCTCTATACTGCAGCTGACGCCAGAAACCTGGGATATAGGGTGAATGTGTATAAGGAGGGCGTTGCTTCCTTTGACGAAAAGTCCCATGATTTTGCTTTAAACGAGATGGAAAAAACTTTGGGGTGCAGGATACTGTAACTCAAATGGGGATGCATTGAATGGGATTAAAAGAGCGTATAAGAGAATTTGCGAAGACAATAGGAATAGATGCCGTTGGTTTTGCGCCAGCAAAACCTTTTCTGCAGGAAAAGGAAATCCTCCTGGAGAAAAAAGCAAAAGGTCTTATCACATCTTTAGAAGAAAAGGACATTGAACTCAGATGCCATCCCGAAAGACTTCTGCCAGGAGCCAGGAGCATAATATGCTTTGCCATGGGGTATCTTGTATACCCTTGCGGATACGAGGAAACCGAGCTGGAAAATGAAGATGGTGGTTCCGAGAAAAAGCGCTTTCTAGGCAGGATATCCCGTTATGCCATGGTTAAAGATTATCATCGCGTAATGGTGGAAAAACTCAGAGCCGTCGCCAAATTTATCGCTGAAAAAAAACACGGGCAATTTAAAATTTTCGTGGATACTGGTAGTCTTATGGATAAATCGGCTGCCCTACGGGCGGGAATCGGCTGGATGGGAGAAAACACATGCCTTTTTACGCCGGAGATGGGTTCATGGGTTTTCCTCGGGGAGATACTGACCGATATCGAATTTGAGCCCGACGAACCGTTGCCAGATCTTTGCGACCACTGCGGAAAATGCATGCGGGCTTGCCCTACTGGTGCGTTGACAGCTCCTTACCGCATGAATCCTCACCGTTGCCTTTCATATATAACCCAAAAGCGGGGATCTATTCCGGAAGAATTCAGAGAACTTCTTGGCAGCAGAATATTCGGCTGTGATACATGTCAGGAAGTCTGTCCTAAGAATAAAACCGTAAAAGTTCCCCATCACCCGGAGTTTGTGCCGGATGTTCCGCTTATAACCGATTTGATGCAGTTGGCGGTTATAGATAAAACCGGCTTCGAGAGGATTTTCAGGTCCACTGCCGCAGGCTGGAGGGGAAAAAATGTGCTGCGCAGAAATGCTATTTGCGCCCTGGGGAATATATGGAAAGAAGATGCGAGTTATTTCAGAGGCATATTCGAAAAAGAGGTGGCAGCGCTGCTGAAAGGGCTTGCGCAAGACCCGTCTGAAGTAATAAGAGAACAAGCCAGGTGGACAATGGAAAAGATTTTTCAGATAATCTTATAAATGAGGTTTAATTTTATTATACCCCTGAGATGTACAGAATGAGTGGTAAAATAATTAAAAAAGCATCAGGGGGTAATTTTTATGGAGAAGGGGTCTTTTACCTTTAATATCTTGCTCGGGGTTTCCGACATTGCGGAAAACAGGGGGGAGCTTCTTAAAATAAAATTGGGGCTTGCAGCAAAGGATTCCTTTTCAGTCCAGGGATTGAACGTCGAAGCCTTTGAGGGAGCTTTCACATTCAAAAACTACAATAATGTATTGAAAACAAATGTTGAAAATCCGGTGAAACATGCATTTTTTCCGGCTGTTTCCGGATTTGCAGTGGTGGATGCGCCGGCTTATCTCCACAATGAGCTAAAAAACGATGACGTATTGATAAAGCTGTCGGAATCGGTGTGTTATTTCAGAAATGGCGCGCTGGGGCCGGGCCTTGCGATACTTCGGTCCATGGATGCCGGTTTGCCGGAAAGCCTGTTTTTGGAAAGAGTGCTGCCCTCAGTCCTGAGGACCAATATGGCAGCGGAATATTTCTATGGAAATTCTGTAAAAGATGGGGATGAGGGATTTAGCTTCGGATTTTTTAAGATTCCAGAGATTGATCCAAAGCTTATATATTCTGAAGCAGGGCTCCCATTCTATATTCATCCCACAGGCCTTTGCCATGAACGGCGTTACAACTCAATTGATTTTTTGAGATGCGGCGAAAAAGTGGTTTTCGAGCGGGAGGAGAACAACATCTATGATCCGAATGCGGTCCATATATATACCGAAAAAGGTATAGACCTGGGGTACGTACCCAGATGCATAGCATCAATATTGAATTTTAATATTAGAAGGGGTGCTAGTTATGAAGCTCTTATTGCCCTTGTGCTGCCTGAAACCTTCCACCCGGATCATAGAGTTGTGCTCAAAGCGAGGATGCTTTTGGAAAAAGCTGACTGATAATTGACCTTGAGCAATTATCCATATTCATAAATCACTCCATATCCTCCTGCAGGAAAGCGCCAGTCTATGTTGCCGTAAGGGCAGCCGTAAGGGCATGCGCCGCACTCCACGCAACGGGCATAGATTACTTGGATTTTCATAGCATCATCGTCCCAATAGTATACGCCGGTAGGACAATAATAAGTGCATGGTTTGTTTTCACATTGTTTGCTGCAAAGGCTGAGATTTTTTATGGAAATGTGTGAAACTCCCTCGGGTTTTATTTTTACAAAATCTAAAGGCATATCTGCAATTTTTGAGAAATTGTCCATTTAAAATACTCCCCAATGAAAAAATCCCTGGTAGATATCCTCAATGGTCTTAGGTAGAGGCTGCAGGCTGGCTACTTTGCCGATGATGTTTTCAATTTTTTGATGATGTGGAACCATATCTACTGTAAAGTATTCATAAGCCACCTGGTTTGCAGCTTTGGTTAAAAGAAAATCCGCATCGGGATGCTGCCTGTAATAATCTTTTGTTTTTCTGCCTGCCTTCATATCCTGCAGGAAAAAGCTGCTGTTAACTTTTTTTTCATAAGCTGCCAAAGACTCAGAGAAGTTATTGGCTGCTTTAGCTTGAGTTGCAGTTTCTCCAGCAAATTTTCCTGTAAGCATTGCCAGATCTGCTCCCCTGCGGCCTACTATCATCGCAGCTGCATCACCAACCACCATCACCCCCGGAGAAAACAGCTTTGGCATCTGCCCAAAACCGCCCTTTGGAATGGTATGGGCCTGAAATTCTACTATTTTGGCGCCTTCGATGAGCCTTTTGATTAAGGGGTGCTTTTTTAATCTATCCATTAATAAGAAGGGGTTTAAGCCCTTTTCTATTAACTGGTTCAAATATGCCCCCACCATTATGGAAATACTGTCTTTGTTTGTAAAAATGGCACCTTTCCCGATGGCGCCGGAAGATGGATACCCTACAAGACCGAGGACAGCACCCTCATCCTTTCCTAGATTGAATCTTTCTTCAATTTTGTTGGAAGGAAGTTCCATAACTTCTTTTACATAAAGAGTTAAACTGTCCGGCGATATTTTTTTCTGAAGCCCTGCAGTTTCTACTAGATTGCCTGTTACTCCTTCGGCGATTATGACTATATCAGAATATATTCTGTCTCCATTTTCCGTCAACACTCCGATTGCTTTTCGATTTCGAGCTCGGCCTCCATCATAAATAAGCTCTTTTGCAAGGGTACCGGTTACAAGGTCTGCGCCAGCTTTTTTAGCTTTTTCTGCCAACCATCTGTCGAATTTGGATCTTAGAGCGGTGAACTTGTTATATGGAGGTTTTGCAAATCTTAGCCCCGTAAATCCTATCTTCACTGCGGAGTCGTTGTCCAAAAGCCATAATTCTTCGCTTGTTACGGGGCGCTCCAGGGGAGCTTCTTCCCAAAAAGCGGGACAAATAATTTCTGTCGGCTGACAGTATATTGTGCCGCCGAAGACGTTTTTGGCACCCGGATATTCTCCACGTTCCAAAAGCAAAACGGACATATTGTTCTCGGCCATTGTGAGGGCAGCGGAGCTTCCAGCAGGCCCCGCTCCCACTACTATGGCGTCATATTTGTCGTCACTCATAGTTTCACCTCTTATTGCGGAAGAAGGCCAAACTTCGCCAGCGTTATTGAAATGAAACTGATTCCGATGTAGAAACCAACTGAGTTGCCGGAGATTCCTGGGCGTCTCCGGCAGGAAAGCGACCTCCTGCTTTATATTTATTGAGGATTGTACCACCCGCGCTGATTCATAGCGTCGAATATCATCTTAGCATGCTGCTGTTCTTCATCCTGAATCTGACGAAGGGCATTTCTAATGGATTCGTTGGCAGACTCCATTATGGCTGTTTCGTAGCTTCCTGATACATATTTTTCGGTCATTAGCATGTCGTTTAAAATATCCCTGTCAGCAGTGGTGCCTGCAATGTTCTGCTGTAAAGCCATGTCATCACCTCCTTATGCGGTTTGTCCGTTGAGCTAGTGCTGGTTTATTAGCTCATCCCCGCCGTTTGAACTCCACCCTGCTGCAGAAGCTTTGTAAGCGTATCTGCGTGCTGCTGTTCGCGACTGGCGAGATTTCTAAACAAAGAGGCAATTTCGGTGTCCTGAACTTGATTGGCATAATTGTTGTACTTCGTGATGCAAATTTTCTCATGGCTTAAGGCGTCCTGTAGCTGAAGTTTTTCCTTTTGAGTTAACTGCAATATGTTCACCTCCTAAAAAATATTTTATCCCGTCCTTATTGTTTCCCCAGGATGTATTGCTATACTTATGGAATTAATTAACAATGATTAAAGCAATTTATCGGGCTTAAAAAGATTTGCTGTGCAAATAATAAAATAATAATAGCTGTTTTAAACAAAAAAACTTAATAAGGAGGGAAGTGCACGATGAAAATAGCCAAAAATGTGGGAAGATTGGACAGCTACTTGAGATTGACTTTAGGGTTTTCCATGCTAGGATATGGGATAGTTAAAAAATCAGACCTGATGATTGTGCTGGGTGCAGGAAAAATAGCTGAAGGCATTACGAAGTTTTGTCCCATTATGCATATGTTGGGGATTACTACTGTAAACGACAGGATTCAAAGCCTAGAAAAAAGCCGGGGTTGAAATTGCGAGGAAGGGGCTAGGGAACGCATCAACCTGTCTTCAATTTTTAATGTCTGTATAATGGGGTTAAATCCCTCGGCTTTAGCCGAAACCTTTAGGTCAACAAATTAACGGTAAGTATCTTCACCTCTAGGAAAAGGGATA